>NZ_JBEXRO010000010.1:0-224479 GCF_040613095.1 Streptomyces sp. NPDC006309
GTGTACGTCGACGCCACGGGCGTGGGGATGCCGTGCTTGCGGTGGTGGACGAGCAGGTCGCGGGCGGGCCAGGGTTCCTTGGTGAGGTCGGGGAGTTTCGGCGGGCCGCTGCTGCGGACGCGGCCGTCCTGCCAGAACCACAGGCCGGGCACACCGCGCCAGTCCCGGCCCGCGGCCAGGCACTCCATGACGCCTTCGACGGTGAGTTCGCCCTCGCCGAAGGCCACGCAGTCGGCTTCCGGGATGCGCTCGGCTATGAGTTTGGCGTTGTACGTGCAGAAGGCGCCGCCGATCGCGACGAAGACGGAAGGATCCGCCTCGCGGACGCAGCGCAGGAGCCGGACGGCGTCGATGATGTGCAGGTCGTACATGATGCTGATGCCGACGAACTGGGGCCGCTCGCGCCGGATCAGATCGGTGATCACCTCGTCGCTGGGGTTGCGCCCGTGCAGGTTCAGCGCCCGCACCGAATATCCGCAGGCCCTCAAGTGGCCCGCGATGCAGGCCACGCCCAGGTTCTCGCGGACCTTCTCGTAGAAGAGGCGCATCGCCGGGTCCAGGCGGAGGTACTCGTCGTCGTTGATCAGGACGTTCTGATTGTTGACACTGGAGAATCCGGTGAGGATCTCCCGTGGTGTCATCAGCACCGCGTCAGCCATCCCTACTCCACTCCATGCGCCCGGCCGCGCCCCCCGTGAGGAGGAACGCGGCGTTGTTGCCGCCGAACCCGAAGTTGTCGACCATCACGGAACGAATCCCGGCACAGGGCTCCGGATCGCGCAGGACCCGCACATGCCGCGCGTCGAGAGGCTTGCGCAGCCCGGGTGTGCCCGGGAGGACCTCATGACGCAGGGCCCGGACCGCCACCACGACGCCGGGGAACACCGAGGCGTGCAGCAGATGGCCGGCCGCCCCCTTGTACGAACTGACCGGGACGCCCCGCCAGCCGTGCTCGGCGCCGATCCGGTCCAGAGCCAGCAGTTCGGCCTCGTCGCCCTGCCGGGTGCCGGGGGCGTGGCCGTGGACGTAGTCGACGGTGGTGAGCCCGGCCATGGCCAGCGCCTCCCGCATGCACGCGGCGCCGATGTGCGCGTTGAGCCGGCTGATGCCCTGACCCGCCACCCGGCAGGAGATCCCGCTGAGCGTCGCCAGGGGAGCGTGCCCGCGGGCCGCCGCCCGCTCGGCGGTCTCCAGCACGACCACCCCGGCGCCTTCCCCGATGGTGACGCCGGAGCGGTCCTCGTCGAACGGGCGGGCGGCGGTCGTACTCGTCGCGCGCAGCACGTCCAGGCAGGCGTAGTCGTACGCGTTGAGGGCCGACACCCCGATGACGACCGCCGTGTCGGCCAGCCCGCACAGCAGCCACTCGCGCGCCATGGCCAGCCCGAAGGCACCCGACGCGCAGGCGTGTGCCATCAGTACCGCATTCCGTGGGGCGACGCCCGAGCCGTCCCCGTCCCAGTCGGGCCCGAGCGCTATCTCCTCGATCCGGGGCGCGTCGCTGACCTGCGGAAGGTGCGGAACCACCCCGGCGTACACCAGCAGGGTCCGCTCCGGCAGCTCCGCGAGTCCGGCCTCCCGCAGCGCCTCGGCGCGCGCCCGGTCGACCAGCGCACGCCGCGTCGGCTCTCCGGGCTCCGCCTCCACCTTCGTCTGGCACACGGTCGTACTGCGGAAGCGGGACGCGTCGAACCGGGTCAGCTCGCGGAGCTCTCGTCCGCCGGCCAGCAGGTTCCGCCAGAACACGGCTCCTCCGTCACCGAAGGCGGTGACCAGACCGGTGCCGGAGAGGACCACCGACGACCCCGACGGCCGCCGTGGGCGCCGCGGCGCCGTCCGGCCGGTGCCGCCCGTGCCACCGATGCCGTCGGCGGGTGAGGAGCGGGCGCTGCCGGCGGCGGTCACGGGGACGGCCGCGACCCGGTAGCCGTCGCCGTGCGGATCGCGCACCAGCTCGCACACGACCATCGCCTCGTGCAGCCCCGCGGAGATCGTGCCCCATGCCCAGCGCACCGCCTGCAAGGTGGCCGCACGGGGGCTGATCAGCACATAACCCGGCCCGTCCCAGTCACCGGCCGCCGCCAGCTCCTGGAGCAGCTGCGCCGGCTCCGGGGTCATGGCCTCGGACGGCCGCAGCCTGCGGCCCCCCGCCTCCGCCTCCACGCACCGGCCGACGTAGCGGGAGGTGGCCGAGACGCAGTAGTCCGTGGCCGCCATGACCACGGGGACGCCGGCCCGCAGCGAGGCGGGCAGGCGGCCCAGCGCCGCGGACAGCACGTCGACGAAGGCGGCGCCCAGGGTCTCACCGGCGGTCAGGACGGACAGGTCCCGCCGGGAGCGGAGGCCGTCCAGCATCTGTGGGGCCGTACCGCCCACGATCACGGTGGCCGCCTCCGGGGTGGTCATGACACCGCCGTTCCGGATGCCACGGCGCCGTCCGTACGAGCGAGCCGCTGGGCCAGTTCGTCGAGGGAGAGCCGGCCGGCGAGGAAGGTGCCCACCTCCGCGAGGCGCGGGTCGCCGTGCCGGTCGGCGACCCGCCGCCAGAACCTCGGCAGGAGGTCGCCGGTGTCCCGGCGCACCGTCGGCAGGTGGTACGCGGTCGCGTCGAGCGGTGCGAACGTGCCGCCCGAGGCGGCGAGCCGCAGACCGAGTTCGAGGTCCTCGCCGCCCCACAGCTCTCCGTAGTGCTCGTCGAAGCCGCCGACCCGTTCGAACACCGTGCGCCGGACGCTGGTGTTCGTGCCGATGCAGGTCAGCCAGCGCAGCGCGGCGTAGTCGGGCGACTGCGTCACCTTGCGGGCGGTCCTCTCGATGAACGACAGACGCGGTCCGAGGAGAGGGACACGGGAGCCGAGGCCGGCTACGGTACCGGGCTCGATCCTCCGCCCCCGGGCACCGGTCAGCGCCGCCTGCAACGGCCGGGGATCGGGCGTCAGCGCGAACGCGGACAGATCGGTGATGCCGCCGTGCACCACGGCGGCACCGGCGTCCTCGTGGGCCGCGAGGTGCGCCTCCAGCAACCCCGGTGTGGCGAGCGTGTCGTCGTCGAGGAAGAGCAGGACCTCCCCGCGAGCCAGTCGTGCCCCGCTGTTGCGCGCGCACGCCGCACCACGCCCGCCCGTGGCGGCCCGCCGGATCGGCAGCCCCGCCGGTCCGGCCGACAGCACCTGCTCCACGGCACCGCGGCCGGGTGCCTCGCCGGCGTCGGCGTCGTCGACCAGGATGATCTCGAACCGCTCACGGTCCATGGTCTGATGTGCGAGGGCCGTCAGCGTGAGCAGCAGTCGTGTGGTCCGGTCACGGGTCGGCACGACCACACTCACCGATACCCCGCCGGCCGCTCCACCCGGCCGCGCGCCCGTCGGCGTCATGGCCGTCACGTCAGGGAGCGGCTCTCGCCGGCCCTCTGCTCGATGATGTAGGTGGCGAGGCCCTCGATGGAGAAGAGCGTCTCCTCCGTCAGGTCCTCGTCCTCGAAGACGACATCGAACTTCTCCTCGAGGATCAGCAGGTACTCCAGAGCGTCCAGGGAGCTGAATCCGTACTGCTCCACGAGGCTGGCGTCGCCCTCCCCGGGCGCCTGCCGGTGATCGCCCTTGGTCATGCCCGCTGCGATCTCGTGGAGTTCTCGAATGAGTCCGGCGCGATCCATCGTCTCTCGTCTCCCGTGGTCGGAGTCTCGGTCAAACCTTCGTGAACTGTTCGTCGAGCTGCTGCTCGGTCAGCCCGCGGAAGCGGTCCATGCGGAAGTAGTGCTGGAGGTCACCACCGAACTCGACGCGGTAGTAGAAGTCCGCGGTGTGGCGCTCCGGCTGCGTGCTCACCGTCTCGCCGCGCCGGAGCGCGGCGATCAACCGGGGCACGGGGTGGGTGAACTCCGCGTCGCTGCGCAGGTACCAGCGTTCCCCGTACTTCGTGACGACCGGGAGGTCCTCCTCGGGACCCGAACCGTCGGGCAGCGGGCGGACGGGCTGGCACAGCAGGTCGTACCGGAACACCTCGTCCAGGAGCGGCAGCAGGTGTTCGGGCACGTCGGGGCGCATGGCCTCCTGCCACCACTGCCGCAACAGCCGCTTGGTGAGCAGCCGCCAGACGTTGGGGTCGACCAGTTCGCTGGCGGAACCCGCCGGCTTGGCGACCGCGTGCAGCTGCCGGGCCTCGGGGTCGTCGCTCTGCTCGATCCAGTCGGAGAAGCTGAGGATGACGCGTGACTGGGGGATGCCGGCGAGCTCGCGCAGGGCGACCCAGATGTTGTGCAGCAACAGGCTCCGGGCCAGCACCCGGTTCCAGCAGATGAAGCGGAGCATGCGCTCGTTGTCCGCGAGCGTCATGGTCCTGTGGGCGAGCACGTAGTCGAAGTCGTCCTGCTCACCGCGCACGGTCACCAGTCCGTGCTGCTCCCGCTTGTCGTGGTACTCGGTGTTCGGCAGCAGCATCAGCGGATGGACGGCAATGAACGGCGTATGCCGTGCCGCCCGGTCGTAACCGTCCAGGAACGAGGCGATCGTCTCGCCCGGCGCTCCCCAGATCAGTTCCAGATACGGTGTGATGCCGTGTTCGGTCAGCCAGGCGACGAGGCTTTCCCAGTCGTTCAGCTTCATGTTCCGCCGACGCATGAGATCCAGCACGGAATCATCCATCGTCTGTAGCGCGAGGATGAAGGCGCTGTGCATCCCGGACTGCTTCATCTTTTCCATGATGCGGTAGAAGCCGGGAGACTTGTTCTTGGCCCAGGAGGTTTCGAGTCTCCTCGGGAAACCGTATGTGCTGCGCACCCGGAGCAGATCGTCGAGGAATTCCTCGTCCTGGCGCAAGAGGCCGAAATTGGAATCGGCGAGCATGAGGATCTCCGCGCCGTGCCGCCCCAGCACCTCGAGTTCCTCGCGCAGCCGCTCCCGGGAGAACGCCCGCATCTTCTGCCCGGTGGCACCTCCCCAATAACAGAAGGCACACTTGTACGGGCAGCCGCGGTTCGTCTCCATGAGCGCGTAGTCGTAGAGGAAACGGCCTTTTTCGTCGACGAGCGGCACCGCTCCGGTCAGGATGGGAGACGGCAGGATCTCGAGATCCTCGATACGTTCGCGCTCGGGAGTCGTGACCAGGTTCCCGTCGGCCTCCCGGAAGGAGATGCCGCTGATCTCGTGGAGTCCGGTGCGGCGGGCGCCGTCGAGATAGCCGTTCATCAGATCCCGGAAGATCAGCTCTCCCTCGCCGTTCACCACCACGTCGACCTGGGGGAACATACGGAAGACCCGCTCGGCCTGGTGGGCGACGTGGTTGCCGCCGAAGATGACCCAGCCCTGCGGGTTCATCTGCTTGAACGTCTCCGCGAGGGTACCGAAGGAGCGGTAGTTCCAGCCGAGGACGGAGAAGCAGAGGATGTCGGGACACCCGTCCCGGATGAGATCCCGGGACATGGCGTTCAGGGCGACGTCGCCGGGATAGTTCCGGATGGAGATGTCCATACGCCGCCGAATGCGCTCATCGGCGTCGGCGTACGCCTTCAGGTAGCCGATGGCCAGCGGCATGGAGGCCGCAGAATTCCCCCAGACTCCTTGCTGAACAAGTAGTACGCGAGTCTCCATTCACTGCCTCGTCCTCTAATCGCTCCGGCAGGCCAAATCGCAACTTTGAGGCTACAGCAGAAGATCCCCGACGCAATGGGGCCGCCGTCACCGGGCCGCCGGCATGGCCAATTCCCTGCGTTCGGCGCGTGTTCAACCATGTCGGCGTACTGGTGAAGGTCACCGTCCTGGTGCGGTCGGGCGGCCCGGAACTCCTCCGGTGCGGGGCGGCTGACGTGCGAATCCAGTCGAGGCCGCGCGGCGCGTTCCCGGCGGGCGGCGCGGGCCGGGGGATGTCGCCGGAAGCGGTCTCCGGGACGGAATGAATGACCGGAAACCAGTCCGCCTCTCGGCGGTCCGCGAAGAAAGATCAGAACAGCCCCGGCAGAATGATTTCGGCCACCCGTCCCTCATTTTCTGCCGGTCCGGAATCTGCCCTGTGCGCGTGTGGCGGCGATCGGTATGCTCCGCCCATATCGCGTCTGTGATTCGTCACCGCTCGGGCTCGGGAGTTACATGACAGAGATTCCTGACACATGGTGCCCGACCGTCCTGCCGCACGTGGAAACAGTCGACGGCCGGCTCCGTTTCATGGGACGTCAGGTCGATGTGCCCGGCCCCGTGCCGGACGAGGACGCCGTCCTGCTGTCCCACTGCGACGGCAGCCGGCCCCTCGACGGCTTCACCGCGGCGGACCGCGAGAGAATCGGCCTCTGGCGTCGGCACGGGCTGCTGCTCATGGCACCCCCGCGCACCGCCGGCCACGCGGTCCCGGAACCGCCCGTGATCGTGTCCCCGCACCCGGACGACGCCGCCCTGGCCCTCGGCGGGACGGTGGCCCGGCAGGGAGGCCGGTTCCTCGACGTCTTCAGCGTCGAGACCTGGACCAGGGATCCGTACTACGGCCGACGCCCGGCGACGACCCAGCGCCTCCTGCTGGCGGAGGAAGCCGTCGCCGCCCGTGTGCTGGGCGCCCGGGTCGAGCTGCTGGGATTCGTCGACGCCGCCGACCGCGACCTCAGACGGGACCGCTTCTTCGCCGACCCGGCCTGGTCCGACGGATTCGCCCGGGAAGAGCCGGAGCTCTTCGACGCCGTCACGGAACGGCTGGCAGCCCTCCTGGACGGCGCCGGCCTCGTCTACGCGCCCCTGGGAGTCGGCGGTCACGTCGACCACCTCGCCTGCCGGGAAGCGGTGCTGGAACTGGCGCGCGGCGGCGGACTCGGTGGTGCGCGGGTAGCCTTCTACGAGGACCAGCCGTACTCCCTGTTCTCCGCCGCGGAGGAGACCGCGAAGCGGCTCGGCGCGCGCCTGGCCGACGCGGGACTCGGCGAACTGCGCCCGCGGCTGCTGCCCGTGGACGAGACGGCGGCGCTCACCAAGCGCGAGGCGCTGGGCGCGTACCGCATCCAGGTGCGCAAGGGCATCATCCAGCGCATCCGCCGCCACGACATGCGCCTGGTGCAGGGCGCGCAGGGCGCGGCGGCTCCGGCATCTCCGGCCGCCGAACGGGTCTGGCTGATGCGCAGCTGACCGTCCCCCCACCCGACCGGCAACCGCGGCCCCGCCGCTCTGTGAAGGGTTTCCCATGTACGCACTGGCTCAGTCCCTGATACCGGCGGACCTGGAGGTCCTCACGGAGGCATGCGCCGAGGTGGGCCTCCCCCTGCATGTGACGGACCCCGAAGCGGGCCACGCCCCGCCGCCCGGCGCGCTGCTGGTCTCCTTCCACCGGGTCGCCGCCGCCCGGCCGGACGACCTGTCCATGGAGGAGTTGAAGCGCGGGGGCGGTTACCCCGTGGCCGTACTGGACGGCATCTCCGCCACCGAGGTCCTGGCCGCGGTCTCCCGCGGCTTCAGCTTCACGCTGGCCAGCCCCCTGCGGCGCCCCCGGCTCGTGGAGACCCTCAGCTACCTCAAGAACGTCACGCCGTCCGAGAACACCCAGGTGCTCACCCTCGACGGGAAGGGCTCACTGAGTTCCCCCGCGAAGACGCTGCCCGTGACCGACGCCGAGGCGGAGCTGCTGCGCCTGTTGTCCGACCGGTCGGGCCAGATCGTCTCGCGTGAGCAACTCACCGAGGCCACGGGCGGGGAGGACGTCAACAAGGTGACCTCGGTCCTGAAGCAGAAGTTCCTGGACCTCGACTCCGGTGCGAAACTGCTCAAGGTCCCTCACCTGGGCTTCCGCCTGGTCGGAACCGTCCGCGAGGGTGAGAACTGATGCGCGCAGTGGTGATCACCGGCGCTCCGGGCGTGGGCAAGACCAGGCTGGGCCACCAGTTGGTGACCCGCTACAGCGTCCCGGCCGCCGCGATGGACTGCGATCCCATCGTCCACCCGTGGAACGGCGGCGAGGAGGTGTACGACCTGATGGCCGCGACCGTGCGCGCCGCCCTGCCCGTCTACCGCGAGTGGGGGGCGCGCGTCGTGATCGTCACCGGGGTGGTCCTCGTCGGCCGTGTCTACGAACGCTTCCAGAACGTGTTCGAGGAACTCGGCGCGCACCCGGTCCACTACGGGCTACGGGCCGAAGCGGACGCACTGGCCGCCCGGATCGAGAAGGACGCGGGCGGCCGGCACTTCATCGAGGGCCGGCTCGCCGAGCGTCACCTCGACGCGGAGGTGCCCGAAGTGCCCGGTGTCCGGATGGTCGACACCACGCGCCTGACCCTGATCGAGGCGACCGACGCGGTCGCGGCCCTGGAACGCGCCGAGCTGGGGCCGGACTGGCTCGGCGCGCCCGGGTGATCACCGGAAGCGGCCCACCTCCATGCCCTCGCCGCCGAGTCGCACCGAGAGGACGAATCCGTAGTAGTGCGTGGCACCGATCCGCGTGACGTACTCCCGGACCTCGTCGCCGAGCGGGCCCGTGAGCCGCTGCTGTTCGTCGCGCGGTGCGAAGGCCGGCCAGCGCGGGGGCGTCGAGGGCCGCAGCAGCAGCCGCCCGGAGACCTTCAGGCGCCGCAGCGCGGCCTCCAGCTCCGGGACGAAGAACGGCCCTCGCTCGTCCCCGTAGGCCGCGGCCTGGAGCAGTGCCTCGCCGTCCCCGGTGAGCAGCCGGGGGACCTGGCGCAGGAGTTCCCAGAAGAACTCCAGGCCGTCCAGCCCGGCCTCGCCGGCCAGCCAGCCGAGCGAGCCCCGACGCAGCGGGAGGCAGGGGGGATTGGAGACGACGAGATCGAACCGGGAGTCCAGGGAGAGGGACATGATGTCCCCCTCGGCGGCGGTCAGCCGGTCTCCCAGCCCGTTGACATGGGCGTTGAGCGTCGCAGCCGCCGTACATTCCGGATTGACGTCGACCGACAGCACCTCGGCGCCGTTCCTCGCCGCCGACAGGCCGAGGATGCCGGTGCCGCACCCGAGGTCCAGGGCCGACCGCGCACCGCGGCGCGCCGCCACGAGACGGGAGAGCGTCATCGAGTCGGTGCCGACCCAGGGCGCGTACGATCCGGTGTCCCGTCCGGCCGCCCGCCAGGCGGCCAGCAGCGACATACCGTCCCCGCGGACCAGGCAGTAGTCGGCCGACACCTTTCCGGAATCCTCGGCGAGCACCCGGGCGCGGAGGAGGAGATCGAGCAGCGGACCGGGGACCTGCGAGCGGACGTCGCACTCCGCCACCCGCTCCCCGAAGACGAACAGGGAGGAGAGGACGGACTCGGCGCCCATGGTGGTGGAGATCGCCGCCAGGGTCTCGGCGTTCCGCCACGGTGCCAGTTCACCGAGCCAGTCCCCGGCGAGCGTGAGCAGATCGTGCTGCGGAAGCGTGAGAAGCCTCTCCAGCCCGGCGCCCGCGAAGTCGTCGCCGGAAATCCCATCCACGGAAATCATTGCTCTCCTCGAGGCCTCGGTATGCTCTGGTTCTCCGGCATTCCGCCGCCCGCGGGATCAGTGGGCGGACGGTTCACCGGCCGGCTCGAAGATCGGCGTGAACGCCGACTTCAGCTCCCGTAGCCGTTCCAGAGCGCGGGGTCCGGCGTACGGCGCACAGCGCGCGATCTCCTCCTCGGAGATACCCCCGAACAGATAGAGGTTGACCACGTCGATCGGTCCGGTGCAGCTCTTGCAATAGGGAAAGCGGGGCCGGGACTGCATGAACATATCGTAGTGCTGGTGCTTTCCGAACTGTTCCTGGATCAGTTCGGGGCTCTCCTTTATGTTTCCCATGGGCTTGAGCCAGGCGTACGGGCAGCAGGAGACGTCTCCCTGGCCGAAAAGCTGAACCATGGTGGCCGTCGCGTAACACCTCAGGGTGCGGACACCGGTGCTCAGTTGATTGCCTATGTGTTCCACGAAGGCGCGCGGCGGAAGGACCGCGGCCAGTTCGTCGTAGCGTTCCAGCAGTGGCGCGAAATGGTCGCCGAGTGGAGGCGCGTGAGTGGTCCTGGTCTCTCCGCGTACGGGGAAGAAGTAGAGCATCACGCCATGCCCGTACCGTTCGAGCAGGAACTCGGCGAAATCCGCCTGGCTGCCGGCGTTCAGGTCACTGAGCACCGACTGGATCTCGATGGGGATGCCCAGTTCCACCGCGTGGTCCAGGTGGCGCATGATGACGTCGAAGAGCTTGTGCTGCTTCGGCGGCAGCCGGTGGCCGTTCAGTTCCAGCGTATGGCCGTCAAGGGAGAGGCACAGCTGGACGTTGCCCAGCTCGGCGAGGGTTTCCAGCCGGTGCGGCGTCAGGAAGGCGCCGTTGGTGATGACCTGCACGACCTCGTACTTCTCGCTGCACTCCGCGACGAACTCGGTGGAGCCCTTCAGCCAGAAGAACTCGCCACCGCTGAGGCGCATGATGGGGCTGTCCACATGACGGTGATAGGCGTCGAGGATCTCATGCCAGTCCGCGCGCCGGTCGGTGGTCAGGCGCAGCCTCGCGTCCGGGACCTGCATGAGGAGATTGAAGTCCTCGGTGAGGCAGTAGGAGCATCGCATCTGGCACAACTGCTCCTCGATGACCATGTCGTTCATCAGGAGCTTGAGACGGTCCTGACCGTCGCGGTGCGCGAACATCGTTTCACGGAACTCGCTTTTCAGGGCCATGCCTTATCACCGAACCCAGGGTCGTTTTCACGCATGACGCTCCGTTGACCGACGAGTCTAAGTTCACTCTGAACGCAAGGTCAATGCGCGCGACCGGCGGCACTGCCTTTCGGCTGGAACGCGACTCGATCCGTCCGGAGGATGGCTCATATTCGCCTGATGGCCGACCAGTTGGAACAAGGTAGCGTTACGTCCACGTGCTCGCCAAATCAGTAGGCTGAACTGGCAGTAAGGACGGCAGTATGCTGGCTCTCGGGCTCGGTGGTTCCAACCATGACTTCTCGGCTTGTCTCGTCGAGAACGGTGAGATCGTCGTCGGTATTGAAGAGGAGCGGCTCACGCGCCGCAAATACGCCGTCAATGTGAATTCACTGGCGAACCAGTGCTGGCGGTACTGCCTGACAACCCGGGGAGTCCGGCTCGGTGAGGTGGAGGCCATCGTCGCGGACGACACCCTCCTGCCCAGTTGCTACTTCCCGTTCCGCAGTCGGACGACGCTCATCCGGCATCACATGGCGCACGCCGCCAGCGCCTTCTATCCCTCGCCCTTCCCCGAGGCGGCGATCCTCGTGGTGGACGGCGCGGGCAGCCTGTTCGAGGGGCAAGGCGTCGAGACCATGACCATGTCGGTCGGCACCGGCACGGAGATCACCGAGATCTCCAAGGTGTACGGGACCAACTGGAGCACCGACGGCCTGCGGGAGGTCAAGGTCTACCAGGCCGGTGACAGCGACCACTCGCTGGGCTTCATGTACAAGGCGGTCAGCAGGGCCATCGGCTTCAGCCTCTACGAGGAGGGCAGCTGGTACCTGACCGAGGACGGCAAGACCATGGGCCTCGCGCCCTACGGGACCGACCGCTACCGGGCGGAGTTCCGCCGCTACCTCGACCTCCTGCCGGAGGGCCGGTTCCGACTGCACCTGAAGAGCGGGGGACTGCTCCACTTCGTCGAGCATGCCCTGGACGGACTCGAAGGGGACGAGCGCTTCGCCCGGGGCGCCGACCTCGCCTGGGCCGCGCAGGACCTCCTGGAGACCGCCGTCCTGCACGCCGCCCACTGGCTGCACCGGGAGACCGGACTCTCCCGCCTCTGCCTGGCCGGCGGCGTGGTCCTCAACTCGGTGGCGAACGGCAAGATCCTGCGGAAGACGCCGTTCACCGATGTCTTCGCCCAGCCCGCCGCGGGCGACAACGGCTGCGCGGTCGGCTGCGCGTACTACGGCTGTCACGTCCTCGGCGAGCAGCCGCGGCCGCGCGGCCCGAAGGCGCCGAAGACGGCCCCGCGGCCCCAGCGCCACATCTACCTCGGCCGGTCGTACAGCACCGAGGAGATCCAGACCGCCCTCGACGCCTCCGGCCTGCCCCACCGGCGCGTGGCGCGGCCGGCCCGGCTGGCCGCCGGGCTCCTCCCACGGGGCGCCCTCATAGGCTGGTTCACCGGTGGCTCCGAGTTCGGGCCGCGCGCCCTCGGACACCGCAGCATCCTCGCCGACCCGCGCCGCGCGGAGATGAAGGACATCCTCAACCGCAAGGTCAAACACCGCGAGGCGTTCCGGCCGTTCGCCCCCGCCGTCCTCGCCCACAGGGCCTCCGAGTACTTCGACCTCGACATCGAGTCCCCGTACATGCTGCTCGTCGCGCCGGTGCGGGACGACAAGCGCCAGGAGGTGCCGGCCATCACCCACGTCGACGGGACGGCACGGGTCCAGACGCTGACCCCTGAGGCGAACGGCGCCTTCTACGAACTGGTGGAACGGTTCGGCGAGCTCACCTCGGTACCCGTCGTACTCAACACCTCCTTCAACGACCGCGGTGAGCCGATCGTGGAGACCCCCGAACAGGCGCTGGCCTTCTTCGGACCCAGCCGGCTCGACTACCTCTTCCTGGAGGACTTCGTGGTGGCCCACAGCACGACGGACCTCGACACGGTGACGGAGGCGGCCGCGTGAGCGACGGCCCGCGGATGCGGTACGAGACCTGGCGGGCCCTCGCGCTGTGGGGGGAGGAGGAGGCGGCCGCGGCCATGGAGGTGATCCGGTCCCGGTCGCTGTTCCGCTATTACGGGCCGGACCTGCGCCGCCGGACCGACGCGTTCGAGGCCGCGTTCTCCGCGGTGGCGGGGGTTGCGCACACGGTCGCCGTGTCCTCCGGCACCGCCGCGCTCACCGCCGCGATGATCGGCCTCGCGATCCCGCCCCGGGCGGAGGTGATCGTGCCCGCCGTGACCTTCGTCGGCAGTGTCGGCGCCGTCGTCGCCGCCCGCGGCATCCCCGTCTTCGCCGAGGTCGACGACTCCCTGACGCTGGACCCCGCGAAACTGGAGGAGCAGATCACCGAGCGCACCTGGGGCGTGATGCCGGTCCACCTCAACAACGCCGCCGCCGACATGGGGCCGATCACGCAGGTCGCGCGCCGGCACGGACTGCGGGTGATCGAGGACGCGGCCCAGGCCGCCGGTGTCGGCTACCGGGGACGGCCCGTCGGCAGCCTCGGCGACGCGGGCGCCTTCAGTTTCCAGCTCGACAAGAACATCACCGCCGGCGAGGGCGGCGCGGTCACCGTGGCCGATGCCGACGTGTACGACCGGGTGGCCCGGTACCAGGACCAGGGCGGCCAGTTCACCACCTCCAAGGGCGCGACGCGGGGAACCGCCGACAGCCCGCCGTTCATCGGCGCCAACCAGCGCATGACCGAGCTGACCGCGGCCATCCTGTCCGCACAGCTCCCTCGGCTGGCTCCCATGTGCCGGCGCCTGCGCGACGTGGCGCGCCATGTGCGCGGGGAGACGGCCGATCTGCCGGTGCGCTGGCGGCGGCTGCCGGACGAGGAAGGATCGGGCGGTGACCTCACCCTGTTCCTCGACTCGCGCCTGGCGGCGCGCGGCTTCGTCGCCGGCCTGAACGCCGAGGGCATCCCGGCGCACACCATGTACCAGGGGCAGCCCGTCACGGCCAACCGGGCCGTGCGGGAGGGACGTACGCCCTGGGGCGTGGAGTGGGACCGCCCCCCGCGCTACCGGATCAGCGAAGGGCTCCTCGGCCGCTCCGTCACCATCGGTCTGGGCGCCGGCATGACAGACGAGGACGTCGATGCCGTCGTCACCGCCTTCCGCAAGACCTACCCGGGCATCACCCGGACCGACTGAACGAGCACCCCGACAGGAGCGGAGCGACACACCGACATGACCCTGTACGACATTCCCGTCCGCACACTCGCCGGGGAGCCCGGCGACCTGAGCGCCTACCGGGGAAAGGCACTGCTCGTGGTCAACGTCGCCTCCCGGTGCGGGCGGACACCGCAGTACGCGGCGCTGGAACAACTGCACCGGCGCTACGGGCCCCGCGGGTTCGCCGTTCTGGGTTTCCCCTGCAACCAGTTCGGGGAACAGGAACCGGGCACCCCCGAGGAGATCCGGGAGTTCTGCTCGACCACCTACGACGTCACCTTCCCCCTCTTCGAGAAGGTGGACGTCAACGGCGCGCGGAGGCACCCGGTCTACGAGATCCTCACCGCCGCTCCCGACGAGCACGGGGTGGCCGGAGACGTCGAGTGGAACTTCGAGAAGTTCCTCGTCTCGCCCGACGGCCTGGTGGCGCACCGCATCGGTTCACGCGTCAAGCCGGACACCCCCGACGTCATCGCCAAGATCGAAGCGCTCCTGCCGACCTGACCCCGCCCCGGCCGTCCACCCCTTCCCGGGATGCGTGCGCGGGCGGGAGGCGCCCGTACCGCGCCACGGGGGAGGGGCAGCACCTCGCGTCCTGCCCGGGTGGTCGGGTGATCGCGGCATACCACCGGAGCAAGTATCTGAACCGGGCCTCCCGCCCGCTGCGGAGCGCGGCCCGCCGAGGGCTGGGAGGCGTGCGCGCACGGACGGAACGGTCGGTGACAGATAACGATCTCGGCGCATACCTTGCGTAATCCACAGGCCCGTCTAGCCTCCGGCCATGGCTTTTCTATCGCGTCGCCGCGGAGCGGCACGCCTGGCGCCGGAACTCGGTGACCAGGAACTGGGCAGGCTGCTGAAGTCCCTGCTGGCGACCACGAGGACCGGAACGATCGCGACGACGGACCTGTGCGCCGCGCAGCTGTCCCGGCTGCTGGCCCAGGAGCCGGGCGACTGGGACCGCCGGACGCACCGCATGGGCGTACTGGCCGGTTTCCTGGCCGGTTCGCATCTGGCGCGGACCTGGGCCACGCGCGAGCCGCGTGACGCGAACGCGCTCGTCCTGCACGCCTGGACCGAGGTCGTCCACGCCCGCACGCGAGGGGGCCTTCAGGACGCGGCCGGTACCGTGGACCGCTGTCTGCGGGCCGCCGAACTCGCACCGGAGGATCCCACCCCGTGGGTCGTCCTCCTGGCGGTGGCACGTGTGGAACGCTGGGCACAGCCCCGGGTGTTCGGCGTGTGGAACGAGGTGCTCGCGCGTGACCGCTGGAACCGTGAGGCCTATCTGGGCATGCTGGGCTATCTGAGCCCGGAGGAGGCCGGATCGCGCATCCAGGTCCTGGAGTTCGTGGACACCCTGCGGGCCCGAATGCCCGCGAACGCCCCGTGCGCGGCGACGGAACTGACCGCCCAGGTCCAGCAGTACCACGCCGTGCTCGACCGGGGCGGGTTCGAGGCGCTGGTGGCGCGCAACCACTGGTCCCAGGCGATGGCGGCCCAGGCCCTCGACCGTGTCGTCTCCACCTGGGTACGGCCGGGGTTCCTGACCCACGCCGCGGCCCTGGCCGATCTCAACGTCCTCGCCTACGCGTTGCTGGCCGCCGACCGGCGGGTGGAGGCCCGTGCGGTGTTCGATGCGCTCGAGGGCACCGTCACCGCCTGGCCCTGGCAGGCCGGCGGCGACCCGGTCCAGGAGTTCGAGCAGGCGCGGCGCAAGGCGACGGCCGGTATGTGACCGGCGCCCGTGCCCGTTTCAGAGCACGTCGGTGAGCCGGGGGAGATAGCCGAGGGAGTGCCCGGTCGCCGTGGGGTGGTAGGACTCGCCGAGATCCAGCCAGTCGACGCTGTGCAGCCAGGGATCGGGTGAGCAGATCTCGTGCCCTGCGAACGCGCTGCGCACGTCGACGAAGGTGAAACCGTGGGCGGCGGCGCGCGCGGCGAGCACCTCGTTGAGATGGTCCGAGACGTCGTTGAGCGCGGACCGCTCGGTGTCCGGCAGGCCGACCGAACAGCTGCCGTGCAACTGGTACAGGTGCGGATAGCCGAGCACCACGACACGGGCGGCGGGCGCTCTGCCGCGGATGGCCGAGTAGAGACGGTCGAGGTTGCCCGGCAGCGTCCCGTCCGTGGCGGAGCGGGCCTTGGCCAGGGCGGACAGGCACCTGCCGCTGCCGCCCACTGCGCAGGCCGCCATCACGCTGGTGAAGCCCGCGTCCCGGCCGCCTGCCGTGAGGGTCACCAGGCCGGTGCGCGGGCCGAGCGGGCCGAGCTGGTTCTTGAGCACGTCGCCGGTCCTGGCACCGTCGCAGGCGGTGAAGCCGAACGACGAGGGGGAGTGGGCCGCGGCCCACAGGGCGGGGAAGGACAGGCTGCTGCGCAGGCAGCGCGGCATGGCGGTGAGGTAGCCGCCGGCTCCGACCCCCGCCGAGTAGGAGTCACCGAGGGCCACGTAACCCGTGGCCGCGATGCCGGGTGCCGCCGCGGTGGCCGCGGGACCGGCGAGGGTACCGGCGGCCGCGAGGAGGAGGGCGGCCGCCCAGGGGGGTATCCGGGACTTTCTCATGACTCTCCTCTATCCCGGCCCGGCCGGCTCCGCCCGCCCCGGACCCCTTCGCGAACCGCCGAGTTGACGGGCACCGCCGCTCGTGGTGCGGCGGTGACACCGCTGTGGCGGCAGGCACGCGGGCCGGATGGGGACACGCGGTGCGGGGCCGTCCACGCGGCGGACGTCACCCGATGAGCCGTCACCCGCCCGGCGGCGTACCGGGCCACCGCTCACATCGTCGGATCGAACCCTGCATTGGCATGGACCTGACGTGCGGACGCGACTAGGCTCTGCCCCGCCACGCATGAGAGCGCTCTCAGACACATCGGCTGTTCCACCCCCACCCCTGGAACGACGAAGGGCAACCTCCATGAGACGCACCAGACTTGCGCACGCCGTCACGGCCGCGCTCCTCGTCCTCGGCGGACTGAGCGCGGCCGGTACCTTCCCCGCGTCGGCGACCGGCTCCGCCGCCGAAGCCGCCACCTCCGCACGATCGGCCGAGCCCGCCGCCGACGGCATCCTCACCGCCATGCAGCGGGACCTCGGCCTGACCCGCACCCGGGCGGTGGCCCGGCTCGCGGCCGAGAAGACCGCCGCGCAGCTCGCCCCCAAGGCTCGCCGCACGGCGGGCGCCGCCTACGCGGGCTCCTGGTTCGACGCCCCGAGCGGGCGTCTGACCGTGGCGCTCACCCGGGACGCCCCGGCCGCCACACGCCGGGCGATCGAACGTTCCGGGGCCACCGTCCGTACCGCCGAGCACAGCGCCCGGCAACTGGACGCGGCCAAGGCGCGCATCGACCGGCTGACCGCACCCCCCGGGGTCAGCGGCTGGCATGTCGATCCGAAGGCCGGCACGGTCGTCGTCGAGGTCGTACGCGGCAAGCGGGCCGACAACGATGTCCGGCGCTTCCTGTCGCAGGCCCGCCGGACCGGGCCCGTCACCGTCCAGACTTCCGCGGCCCCGAGGACCCTCGCCGCCGGCACCGTGGGAGGTGACCCCTACTACACCGGCAACGTCCGCTGCTCCATCGGCTTCTCGGTGTACGGCGGCTTCGTCACGGCCGGGCACTGCGGGCAGCCCGGCGCCGGGGTCAGCGGCTGGGACCACTCCTACATCGGCACCTTCCAGGGCTCCTCGTTCCCGGACAACGACTACGCCTGGGTCAGCGTGGGCAGCGGCTGGTGGACGGTGCCGGTGGTGCTCGGCTGGGGCACGGTGCCCGACCAGCTCGTACGCGGCTCCGCCGTGGCGCCCGTCGGCTCCTCGGTCTGCCGTTCGGGTTCCACCTCGCACTGGCACTGCGGCACGGTGCTGGCGCTGAACGAGACCGTCAACTACAGCCAGGGCGCGGTGCACGAGCTGACCAGGACCAGCGCCTGCGCCGAACCCGGTGACTCGGGCGGCTCCTTCATCACCGGGGACCAGGCCCAGGGCGTCACCTCCGGCGGCTGGGGCAACTGCTCCAGCGGCGGCGAGACCTGGTTCCAGCCGATCAACGAGATCCTGGGCCGGTACGGTCTGACCTTGCACACCTACTGACCGGAGCCCGGCAGCCCGGGGGGTTCCGCACGCCCGACGCGGAACCCCCCCACCCGTGACCCCCGGGGCTCCCGGGACCGTCCGCGGGACGACACCACCGCGGAACGGATCCCCGTCCGTCACGTCCGGCACCTCGACCACCCGCCCGGGACCGCATGCCCACCACGTATGCGCCGCGGTCGACGCCGCCCTGCCCCGGCTCGTCGCCTGCGCGCCGGCCGGGCCGGCAGCGGGCGGTCCGCCACAGGGCGCCGACGCAGCCTCGCCGCGCGCGGTGCCGACAGGGGCGTCGGCGCAGGCGGCGGGCGGCCCGCGTGACCCGCGTGGCGCGGCGGAACGGCAGTGTGGGCAGCACCAGGGCGAACGCGCCCTCGGCCGCGGTGGCCGGGCTCATGACGGGCGTCCGCTGCGGCCACGACGCGGTTCTGCGTACCCTCGCCCGCCGGCTGAGGAACGCCGCCGGCCGGCGGTGCGCCCGTCGGACCGGAACCAGGCACTCACCGCGAGCCGGCGCCCCCCACAGAGCGCCCCCGCACGCGTCGTCACCCCCGAGGCGCCCCGCTGCGCAAGCCGGACATGACGAGGTCGAGGAGCCGGGCGGCGCGGGGGCGCCAGTCCTCGTGGGGGTCGAGTTGCCACAGGCCCGCTATGGCGAGGAGGAAGTCGTCGGCGGTGACCGCGGGGCGGATGGTGCCGGCTTCCTCGTTGGCGCGCAGCAGGAGTTCCGCCGCGTGGGCCACCGGTGTGGGGGACGGCTTGGCGGGGCCCCCGGGCGCGCCGGTGACCTGCCGTATCGCGTCGGCCAGCCCGGCCTTGGTCATGGCGAACTCGGCGAGCCGGTCCATCCAGGCGCGCAGGGCCGCGTCGGGCGCGCGGGTGGCGAGCAGGTGTTCCGCGCTGTCCGCGACCTGCTGCATCTCGTGGCGGTAGATCTCCAGGACGAGTGATTCGCGGTTGGGGAAGTTCCGGTAGAAGGTGCCCTGCCCGACACCGGCCTTCTTGGCGATCTGGCTCAGCGGGGTGTCGGCACAGTGCGACAGTTCGGCGAGTGCCACTTCCAGGATGCGTTCGCGGTTGCGCTGTGCGTCCGAGCGCCGGGGTGAGTCCTTCTGCTGCGGCACTCGTCCTCCTCAAGGCGTGGCCGAACGGCGTGGCCGAACCTCGCCCTTGCTAAGCGGACAACTGTCCATTACGTTTTCCAGGAGCGGACAGCTATCCGGTTACGTTCACCATAGCGGCGGAGGCGGCCCCGCGGGAGTCGCCGGCCGCCCCCACGGGGCCCGCGCCCCGCACCTTCGTTCGCCCCCGCCCTCGCGTCACCGACCGCACGACGTACTCCCCGCGCCGCCGCCCCTCGGCCGCCGGCCCCCCGTCTGTCCTGGAAATGCGAAAGAAGCAGCTCATGGCCTCATCGACGTCCAGTGCCATCACCTTGAGGATCAACGGCGAGAAGTACACACTGCCCGTCGACCACCGCACCACACTGCTCGACGCCCTGCGCGAGCGCCTCGATCTCACCGGCACGAAGAAGGGCTGCGACCAGGGGCAGTGCGGGGCCTGTACGGTCCTGCTGGACGGACGGCGGTCGGTCGCCTGCCTGCAACTGGCGGTGGCGGCCGAGGGCCGGGAGATCACCACCATCGAGGGCGTGGCCGACGGTGAGCGGCTGCATCCCGTGCAGCAGGCCTTTCTCGACCTGGACGGTTTCCAGTGCGGCTACTGCACACCGGGCCAGATCTGTTCGGCGATCGGGATGATCGAGGAGCACGCGGCGGGCTGGCCGAGCGCCGTCACCGAGGACGTCCGCCCCGAGGCGGGGCCCCCACCCCTGACCGCCGAGGAGATCCGCGAGCGGATGAGCGGAAACCTGTGCCGTTGCGCCGCGTACGTCTCGATCGTCGACGCGGTGGCCCGCGCGGCCGGGGCCCGGCCGGACGAGGAACACGCGCACCCCGTGACGGGTGCCGAGGAGGCTGTGGCATGAGGGAGTTCGACTACCAGCGGGCGCACGACGTCACCGGGGCCGTCGCCCTGCTCGGCACCGATCCGGACGCCCGCTATCTCGGTGGCGGCACCAACCTGGTCGACCTGATGAAGACCGGCGTCGAGCGGCCCGCGCGGCTCGTCGACGTCCGCGAACTCCCGCTGGACCAGATCGAGACGACGCCGGAGGGCGGTCTGCGCATCGGCGCGACCGTCACCAACGGCGACCTGGCCGCCCACCCCGAGGTGCGGCGCCGTTACCCGGCGCTCGCCCAGGCGGTGCTCGCCGGTGCGTCCGGCCAGCTGCGCAACATGGCCACGGTCGGCGGGAACCTGGTCCAGCGCACCCGCTGCGGCTACTTCACCGACGTCACCCAGCCCTGCAACAAGCGGATCCCCGGCAGCGGCTGCCCCGCCATCGAGGGCGAGCACCGCAACCACGCGATCCTGGGCGCTTCCGACCACTGTGTGGCCGTACACCCCTCGGACATGGCCGTGGCCCTGACCGCCTTCGACGCCGTGGTCCGGTTCGAGACGGCGGACGGGCCCGGTCAGCTGCCGCTCGCCGGCTTCTACCTGCCCGTCGGGGACACCCCGCACCGGGAGACCGCCCTGCCGCCGGGCGCGCTGATCACCGGCGTGACACTGCCACCCGCCCCGGTCGCCGCCCGCTCCCGCTACCGCAAGGTCCGCGAGCGCGCCTCCTACGCCTTCGCCATCGGCTCCCTCGCCGCCGCGCTCGACGTCCGTGACGGCGTCGTCCGGGACGCGCGCCTGGCCCTCGGCGCCGTCGCCTCCCGGCCGTGGCGGGCCGCCGCGGCCGAGCGGGTCCTGACCGGCGCACCGGCCACCGCCGAGACCTACGCCGCCGCGGCGGACGCCGAGCTGGCGGCGGCGCGGCCGCTGCCGCACAACGGCTACAAGGTGGACCTCGTCCGCAATCTGGTGGTGGCCGTCCTGACCGAACTCGCCGAGGAGAGCGCACGATGACCGCCGTCACCACCGGAACGCCCGCGCAGGCGCCTGCCGTCGGCACCGGCCACACCCGTGTCGAGGGCAGGGACAAGGTCACCGGAGCGGCCCGCTACGCGGGCGAGGTGCCCTTCGCCGACCTCGCCCACGGCTGGCTGGTGCTGTCCACGGTCGCCCGAGGCCGCGTCCGCGCCCTCGACACCGAACCCGTCCTCGCCATGCCGGGCGTCATCGCCGTGCTGGACCACCGCAACGCCCTGCGCCTGGAGACCGACTTCACCGGTCCGATGGGCATGCGCCCCGACCCGACCTGCGCGGTCTTCCAGCACGACCGGGTGCCGCACCGGGGCTGGCCGGTGGCGCTGGTGGTCGCCGAGACGTCCGAGCAGGCGCGGGAGGCCGCCGAGGCACTCGTCGTGCACTACGAACAGGAGCCGCACGACGTCGAGTTCACCGGCGAGCGGGCGGACGCGTACCCGCTGGACGGCCATATGCCGGCGGTGACGGAGAAGGGGGACCTCGACGCCGCGCTCGCCTCCTCGCCCGTCGTCGTGGACGCCGAATACACCACCCCCGAAGAGCACCACAACCCGATGGAGCCCCACGCGGCGACCGCCCGCTGGGACGGCGGACAGCTGGAGGTGATCGACTCCAACCAGGGCGTCACCTGGGTCGCCGGCACACTCGCGAACCTCTTCACCCTCGACCCGGCCTCCGTGCGCGTGCGCTCCGAACACGTCGGCGGCGGCTTCGGCAGCAAGGGGGTCCGCGCCCACCAGGTCGCCGCGGTGATGGCCGCGACCGTCCTGCACCGGCCCGTCCGCGTCGTCCTGACCCGCCGTCAGATGTTCTCGCTGGCCGGCTACCGCAGCCCCACCGCCCAGCGAGTCCGGCTCGGCGCCGACACCGCCGGACGCCTGCGCGCCCTGGAGCACCGAGCCGTCAGCGCCACCTCCACGGTGTACGAGTTCATCGAGCCGAGCGCCGGGGTGGCGCGGGTGATGTACGACGCCGACGCCCACCACACCGCCAACCGTCTCGTACGGCTCGACGTGCCCACCCCGACGTTCATGCGTGCCCCGGGCGAGGCACCCGGCTCGTTCGCGCTGGAGGCGGCACTCGACGAACTCGCCGAGAAGTGCGGGCTCGACCCGGTCGAGCTGCGCCTGCGCAACGAACCGGACAAGGGCCCGGTGTCGGGCCTGCCGTTCGCCGGCCGCCAGCTGGCCGCCTGCCTCCGGGAGGGCGCCCGCCGGTTCGGCTGGGCGGACCGGGACCCGCGCCCCGGGGTGCGCCGGGACGGCCGCTGGCTGCTCGGCACCGGTACGGCCGCGGCCTCGTTCCCGGCGGGCGCCGCGCCGTCCACCGCCGCCGCGACAGCGCACCCGGACGGCACCTTCACCGTGCGGATCTCCGCGGCCGACATCGGCACCGGGGCCCGTACCGCGCTCACTCTGGTCGCCGCGGACGCGCTCCAGGTGCCGCCGGAGCGCATCCGGGTGCGCATCGGGGACAGCGCCTTCGGTCCCGCGATGATCGCCGGCGGCTCCATGGGCACCCGCTCGTGGTCCTGGGCCGTCCAGGCCGCGGCCGGTGACCTGCGCGAACGGCTGGCTCTCGGCGCCGACATCCCGCCGGAGGGCATCACCGTACGCTCCGACACCACCGCGGCCGTCGCGGCGCTGCCGCCCGCCGAACGCCACTCCTACGGTGCGCAGTTCGCGGAGGTCGCCGTGGACACCGGCACCGGCGAGGTGCGGGTGCGGCGGATGCTCGGCATCTTCACGGCGGGCCGGATCGTCAACCCGCTCACCGCCCGCAACCAGCTGCTGGGCGGCATGATCTGGGGCATCTCCATGGCCCTGCACGAGGAGGCCGTCCGGGACCACGCCTCGGGCGGCCATGTCGGCGCCGACCTCGCGGGCTACCACGTCGCCACCCACGCCGACGTGCCCCGCATCGAGGCGGACTGGCTCGAGGACACCGACCCGGACGACCCGGTCGGCATCAAGGGCATCGGAGAGGTCGGCATCGTCGGCGCCGCGGCGGCGATCGCCAACGCGGTCTGGCACGCGACCGGCGTACGCCACCGCGACCTGCCCATCCGGCCCGACCGCGTCCTGTCGGCCGCCGCGGGGGCCCCGGATGCTTGATCTGGCCGAGGAACTGCGCCACTGGACCGAGGAGGGCCGGGAGTTCGCCGTCGCCACCGTGGTGGCGGTCGCCGGCAGCGCGCCGCGCGCTCCCGGCGCGGCCCTCGCCGTCGACAGCGCGGGCACGGCCATCGGCTCGGTCTCCGGCGGCTGCGTGGAGGGCGCGGTGTACGACCTGTGCCGCGAGGCCCTGCGGACCGGCGAGAGCGTGCTCGAAAGGTTCGGCTACAGCGACGACGACGCCTTCGCCGTCGGCCTGACCTGCGGCGGGACGATCGACATGCTGGTCACACCGGTGACCGGCGAGGCCCGCGTACGCACCGTCCTGCGGTCGGCGCTGTCGGCCGCCGCGCAGGGCGAACCGGCGGCCCTCGCCCGGGTGGCCCGGGGCCCCGCCGAACTCCTCGGCCGGGCCCTGCTGGTCCGCCCCGACGGCACGGCCGAGGGAACTCTCGGCGGCCATCCGGAGCTGGACCGGGTGGCGGCGGCCGAAGCCCGCGCCCTGCTGGAGGCGGGCCGCACCGGCACGGTGGGCCTGTCGGCGAGCGGAGCGAGAGGGGAGTCCCCCCGGACGGAGTCCGGGGGAGGCGCGCACTGCCCCGGCGGTCTGACACTGCTGGTCGAGTCGAACGTGCCGCCCCCGCGGATGATCGTCTTCGGTGCGGTGGACTTCGCGGTGGCGCTGGCCCGGGCCGGCCGGTTCCTCGGCTACCGCGTCACCGTCTGCGACGCCCGGCCGGTCTTCGCCACGCCGGACCGGTTCCCGGACGCCGACGAGGTCGTCGTCGACTGGCCGCACCGCTACCTGCGGCGCACCGCCACCGATGCCCGTACGGTCCTGTGCGTGCTCACCCACGACGCGAAGTTCGACGTACCGTTGCTGAAGGTGGCCCTGCGGATGCCGGTCGCGTTCGTCGGGGCGATGGGCTCGCGCCGCACCCACGAGGACCGCAACCGGCGTCTGCGGTCGGAAGGCCTCACCGAACGGGAACTGTCGCGGCTCCACTCACCGATCGGCCTCGACCTCGGCGCCCGCACCCCGGAGGAGACCGCCCTGTCCATCACGGCGGAGATCGTCGCCGCGCGACGGGGCGGGACGGGCGTCCCGCTGACCGGGGGGAAGACGCCGATCCATCATGAGAACGGGGAGGCCGAACGGCCGGCGGTCGCCTGACGGTCATTTTCCGAGGGGGCACTCAGCGGGCGGCGTCGTACGGCATCCGGCAAGCGCCGGCAGGGCCCACTGGCGCCCGTCGCCCACGTGCCGCCCGCCCGCGCCCGGGCCCGGCCGCCCGTCGTGAGGCCGATCGCCACCAGCAGGGGCAGGTGTGTCGTGCGCGAGCCCGGCGCGCCGCCCCCCACGGGGCACGCACAGCAGCGGGCGGCCGTGAGGGCAGCACCGGCCGTGCGGATCCCGTGGCCCAGGCACGAGGCGGCGTCCTCGGCACATCCCATCAAGGCGGGCTGCCCGTCGGACGAGTGGAGCGCCGAGCCGGCAACCAGTGTCCGATGACGGCTGCCACCTCGTCCCGGTCGGTGAAGACGTGTCCGTTCATGCCGGTGGCCCGCGCGGCGCGTACGTTCTCCTCACGGTCGTCGACGAAGAGGAAGTCGGCCGGGGCGGCCCGCATGGCGACGACGCAGTGATGGAAGGCTGCGGGGGCCGGCTTCGCCACTCTGATCTTGCCGGAGAAGGCGACGTGGTGCAGATCGCGCAGCCAAGGCTGCGCGGTGAGGAAGGCGTCCGCATGGTCGGAGGGGATGTTGGACAGCAGAGCGACCTCCGCGATGTCGCGCAGGGAGTGGACGTAGGCGACCATCCGGTCGTCGACGCGTGACCAGCTGTCGATGTCGGTGAGGCGCAGTTCCTCGATCGTGCCGGCGTCGGCGGGCAGGGACAGCCGTCGCAGTACGGCGGTCCAGTACTCGGGCGCGGACTGCCGGCCGGCGTCATAGGGCGGGCGGCAGTCCCAGTAGGCCGTGGTGAAGGTGTCGGTGGGGGCGTGGCAGCGGGCGGCCATTTCTTCCAGGGCGCCCGGGCGCTGGTGGCGGGCGATGACCCCGAAGAGGTCGAACAGCACGATGTTCCGGCCGGTGGGGGACATGCTGATGGGTCCTTCCGGATCCTGAGGGGTGTTCAGTGCCTGCTCGCTGCCATCCCGCGCTCGCGGTCGGATTCGGTGCGCAGGGTCCCGGCGGCCACCGCGGTGATCGCACACAGCAGGGTCAGCAGGAGGAAGGCGTGATTCAGGACGACGAGGTGGGTCAGCCAGCCGATGACTGCGGGGCCGGCGAGCATGCCGACGTAGCCGAGTCCGGCGACGCGGGAGACGTTGGCCCCGGCAGCCGAGGAGTCGGCGTGCCCGGCCGCACTGAACAGCTGCGGGACACAGCCGGACAGCCCGAGACCGAACAGCGCCCAGCCTGCGAACGCCGCCCATATCCACCCGGAGACGGCCACGACGGTGATGCCGACAGCGGCCGTGGCCGCGCCGTAGCGCAGGATCGTCATGGATCCGAACCGGGTGACGAGGCGGTCGGTGAGCAGCCGGCCGATCGTCATGGCCGCCGCGAAGGTGCCGTACGCGAATGCGGCAGTGCTCGCGGGTGCACCGACGACGTCCCTCAGGTGCAGCGCGCTCCAGTCGTTGGCGGCTCCCTCGCACAGCATGACCAGCAGAGCCAGGGTGGCGAGGAGCCGGATGCGTCCGCTGGTTCCGCGGCGACCGGCGTCCTGAGCCTGCTCGGCCGTCTCCACCGGGTCCGTGTCGGCAGTGGTGGGTGCGGCCGGCAGCAGGGCGCCCGCCGACACCACGGCGATCACGATGCCGAGGCCTGCCATGGCGGCCATGCCTGCGGCCGGGCCCAGGCCGGCGCTCGCCGTGGCCGCTGCCACGAGCGAGGCGAGGACACCGCCGACCGAGAACGTGGCGTGGAAGGCCGACATGACGGGGCGGCCGTACGCCTTCTCCACATGTACGGCGTGGGCATTCATGCTGACGTCCAGGCAGCCGTTGCAGAACCCGAAGGCCAGCAGGGCACCTGCCAGAGTCCACGGGTCCCGGGACAGGCCGGGCAGCGCGAGGGCCGCGCTGGACAGCACGCCGGTGGCGGGGACGACGATGCGCGCTCCGAGCCGGTCGGTCAGACGCCCGGCCGCCCGCATGCCGAGGAACGCCCCCACGCCCAGCAGCACCAGGAGTCCCCCGAGCGTCGCGTGGCTGACGCCGACGCGCTCCTCGACGGCCGGGATGTGCACCACCCAGGTGCCCATCGTCGTGCCGCACAGGATGAAGTAGACAAAGGTGGCCACTCGGGCATGTCGCAGCGCATTGCTCATGGCCGCTACCGTAACGAACACTGAACGTGCTCAGATACTGTCCTTTCACACACATTGAATGTTCGTTTCGAGGGGTGTTCAATCGCGGTATGAGCAACGCGGACCGACACGGGATGATCGCGCAGGCCGTCAGGGAGTCCGGGAGGATCACGGTCCAAGACCTCGTCCGACTGACCGGCGCCTCCGAGATGACCATCCGGCGCGATCTCGACGCGCTGGCCGCGCAAGGCGTCCTCGAGCGAGTCCGTGGCGGGGCGCGCACCCTGCTGCTCCGGGGCGATGAGCCGCCCTTCGCGCTGCGTGCTCACGCGGCCGTCGACGCCAAGCGCCGCATCGCCGCCGAAGTGTCCTCGCTCATCGCCGACGGGGAGACCGTCCTCCTCGACAGCGGCACCACCTGCCTGGAAATCGCCCACCTGCTGCGCCGACGACCGGTCACTGTGATGCCCCTGTCGTTGCAGGCCATCCACGTACTCGGCCAGGGTCCGGGCCGGGCGAGGCTGATGGTGCCGGGCGGGCAGCCCCGGGCCGCCGAGGGAGCCCTCACCGGCCCCCTCACCCTCGCTTCCCTGGCGGCACTGCGCTTCGACACCGCCGTGATGGGCTGCTGTGGCCTGAGCGCAGCCGAGGGCCTGACCGCCTACGACCTCGATGACGCAGCCGTGAAGAAGGCCGGCATCGCCTCCGCGCGCCGCATCATCGTCGCAGCCGACGGCACCAAGCTGGGCCACACCGCCTACGCCCACGTCGGCCCCTCCACACTCCTGCACACCCTCGTCACCGACACCACGGCTCCCGCCGACGAGGTGACCGCGCTGGAAAGCACCGGCACCGTCGTCAAGGCCGTCTGACGAGGCTTCACCGCTCTGGGAGCGGCGCTGGAGGAGCAGCCGCTCCGCCGCGCCTGCGAAGGGTGCGGCGGGCCGGATCCGGGGGCCTGGCGGTGCGGCCATCGGCCACGCCGGGTACGTCCCGCATGGCGCGCATCAGCGTTCGGGGAGGCGGGCGGCGTCGGGCAGCACCTGGTCCCGCGCGCCGGGGCCCGGGACTCCGGCGCCTCCGCGCGGTCGGTGAAGGAGCTGGAATCGGCGCCGGCGACGTGGGTGACGACGGCCCGATGCGGCACGGTGGGACGGACAGGGAGGGTGCGGGACGGCGCACCGCCGCCGCGACGCGCTCCGGCTACCGCTTCGCGGTGGCCTGGTGGGCGAGGAGCCTCCAGGCGCCGTCGGCCCGGGCCCACACTCCGAGCGAGCGGTTGGCCAATTCCCTCCGTATTCCCCCGGCGGTCATGTCGACGCGCATTTCGCCGATCACCACGGCGGTGTCACCGACCACCGTCACATGCTCAATGAGGTGATCGATGCGGTGGTACACATAATAGGCACTCCCGCATTTCTCGACGAACGAATCGAGCGTATCCAGGGTCCCGCTCGAGTGGGTGTAGGCGAGAGCGGGGTGAGCGAGACCGGTGAAGGCCCGGAGGTTGCGTTCCACAAGGGCGTCGAAACGGAGCTTCTCCAGCTCGCGGATGATGTCCGCGTCGGTTGCCGTCACGGTTCCCTCCACCTCGGACTCCCGCGTCGTTCACCGCCCCAGTCTGCACGTTCACCCGGCTGCCCGTCCTGCGCATTTCGGCCTAGTCCTATCTGCTGACCGTCATCCCGCCGAACAAGCAGAAAAGGCGACGCTGTCCGACTTTCTCCCTCCTAGGATTCCGTGGCAAGAATGTCATGTCACTCGAAGGGAAGCCCGATGGTGAAGCGAGTTCTGCTTTCCGAGACCGATCTGCCCGACCATTGGTACAACATCCTTCCCGATCTGCCGGCCCCGCTCCCCGGTCCGCTCAACCCGCTGACCATGGCTCCGCTCCAGCCGGGTGATCTGGCCGATCTGCTTCCGGGGAAAGTCATCGATCACGAATTCACGCAGGAACGCTGGGTGGAGATCCCGGACCGGGTGCGGGACGTGTACAAGATCTGGCGACCCTCCCCGCTGGTCCGGGCCGAGCGCCTGGAGCGCGTGCTCGACACTCCGGCGCACATCTACTTCAAGTTCGAGGGCGTGTCCCCGTCCGGTTCCCACAAACCGAACACCGCTGTCGTCCAGGCGTACTACGCCGCCGAGGAGGGGGTCCGCCGGCTGACGACGGAGACCGGGGCGGGCCAGTGGGGCTCCGCGCTGTCGTTCGCCGGTGCGCTGTTCGGGCTCGAGGTGAACGTCTACATGGTCCGGGCGTCCTTCGAGCAGAAGCCGTACCGCAAGTCGCTGATGCGGAGCTGGGGCGCCGAGGTCTACTCCTCGCCCACGCAGCGGACCGAAGCCGGGCGCCGGATCCTGGCGAAGGACCCGGACTCGCCCGGCAGTATCGGCATCGCGATCAGTGAGGCCGTGGCCGACGCGCTGAGCCGGGACGACACCAAGTTCGCGCTGGGCTCCATCATGAACAACGTGCTGCTGCACCAGACCGTGATCGGGCTGGAGGCGAAGAAGCAGATGGAGATCATGGGGGAGTACCCCGACGTAGTGATCGGTTGCGTCGGCGGCGGCTCCAACTACGCCGGGCTCGCCTACCCGTTCATGCGGGACCGGCTCAGCGGCGAGCGCCCGCAGACCCGGTTCGTCGCCGCCGAGCCCGATGCCTGCCCCACCCTCACCCGGGGCAAGCTGGCCTACGATTACCCGGACACCGCGGGCCTGACCCCGCCGTTGTACATGCACACCCTCGGACACGACTTCATCCCCGGCGCCATCCACGCCGGCGGCCTGCGCTACCACGGTGACGCGCCCAGCCTGTGCCTGCTCAAGGAGCACGGTCTGGTGGAGGCCCGGGCGTTCGCGCAGACGGACGTCTTCGACGCGGCGGTGAGGTTCGCGCGGAGCGAGGGCTTCGTCATAGCTCCCGAGTCGTCGCACGGGTTGAAGGCGGCGATCGTGGAAGCACTGGCCGCTCGCGAGGCCGGACAGGAGCGGGTCGTCCTGTTCAACATCTCCGGGCACGGCAACTTCGACCTGGCTGCCTTCGATTCCTTCCTGGCCGGCACGATGGAGAATCCGTCGGTCACGGACGAGCAGATCGCGGAGAGCCTGAGCGTCCTCCCGTCGCCCGCCTCGACGGCCTGAGGGGGCTGTGGTGGTGACGACGCGTCCCGAGTTGCGGGGCACCTTCGGCGCGGTGTCCTCGACCCACTGGCTGGCATCGGCGGCAGGTATGGCCACGCTGGAGGCCGGCGGGAACGCCTTCGACGCCGCCGTCGCCGCCGGCTTCGTCCTCCAGGTGGTCGAACCCCATTTGAACGGGCCGGGCGGCGATGTGCCGATCCTCTTCTTCGACGCCGCCTCGGGCCGCGCCCAGGTGATCTGCGGACAGGGCCCGATGCCGCAGGCGGCCACGCCTGCGGCGTTCCGGGCGCTCGGCCTGTCCCGGATCCCCGGCTCGGGGGTGCTCCCGGCCACCGTCCCCGGGGCGTTCGGGGCCTGGCTGAAGGTGCTGGAAGAGCACGGCACGATGCGCCTCGGCCAGGTCCTCCACCACGCCATCGGCTACGCGGCGCACGGCTATCCGGTGCTGCCGAAGGCTGCCGAGGCCATCGCGGTGCTGGCGGAGCTGTTCCGTGGCGAGTGGGCGGAGTCCGGACGCACCTACCTGGTGGACGGCGCACCACCCCGTCCACGTTCCCGGCTGCGCAACGTGGCGCTGGCCGAGACCTACCGGCGGATCCTCAAGGAGGCCGAAGCCGCCGGCCCCGGCCGTGAGCAGCAGATACGCGCTGCCCACCGGGCGTTCTACGGTGGCTTCGTCGCCGAGACCATCGATGCCCATCTGCGGGGCACCGACGTACTGGATTCGACCGGACGGCGTCACCGGGGGCTGCTCACCGGGGACGACATGGCCCGCTGGGAGCCGCGTACGGAGGCCACGGTGAGCCGCGACTACCGGGGTCTGGAGGTGCACAAGCCCGGCCCGTGGTCGCAGGGCCCGGTCTTCCTCCAGCAGCTCGCTCTGCTGGAGGGGTTCGACCTCGCGGCGACGGGTCTGGACAGCTCAGACCATCTGCACACCGTGATCGAGTGCGCCAAGCTGGCCTACGCGGACCGGGAAGCCTGGTACGGCGACCCGGACTTCACCGACGTACCCCTGGCCGCGCTCCTGGCCGACGACTACACCGACGACCGCCGCCGGCTCGTCGGCGACCTGGCCTCCGACACCTTGCGCCCCGGCGCCCCGGCGGGCCGGTCGCCGCGCATCCCGCCGCCGGACCGGGCGGATCCACCCGCCGGCCCCCACTGGCAGGGGCAGTTGTACGACGGGCTGCCCACGGTGGTGCCCCCTGTCGTGGCGGCGACCGAGGCACGCGGCGACACCTGCTGTCTGACGGTCACCGACCGGCACGGCAACATGGTGGCCGCCACTCCCAGCGGCGGCTGGCTGAAGAGTTCCCCCGTGGTCCCCGGTCTCGGCTTCCCTTTGGGCACACGGGGCCAGATGGCCTGGCTGGAGGAGGGGCATCCCAACTCCCTGGCACCGGGGAAGAGACCCCGCACCACGCTCAGTCCCACTCTCGTCACCCAGGAGGGCCGGGCCCGGCTGGCGTTCGGCACACCGGGCGGCGACCAGCAGGACCAGTGGACGCTGGGCTTCTTCCTGGCGCACGTCGACTTCGGACTCGATCTGCAACGCGCCGTGGAGACCCTCGCCTTCCACTCCGAGCATGTCCCGTCCTCGTTCACCCCCCGCACGTACCGGCCGCTCGCCGTACGGATCGAGAGCCGCCGCCCGGACGAGACCGCCTCGGGCCTGACCCGCCGCGGGCACATCCTCGTGCCCGTTGCGGACTGGTCGCTGGGAAAGGTGTGCGCCGTGGGCGTCGAACCCGGCGACGGGCTGCTGCTCGCCGCCGCTTCGCCGCGCGGCGAGCAGGCGTACGCGATCGCCCGATGAACCCCTCGAAAGGATCCACACCCGTGTCTCTCCCCGCGGACGAAACGAAACCGCCCGGCCGCCCCCCACGGGCCGCACTGCACCATCTGGCGGTCGAAACGGCCGATCTCGACAACTGCGTCGCGTGGTACACCGATTTCTTCGGCGGCACCGCCGCCTGGACCCTCGACACCTTCTCCGCCCTGACCCGCGACCGGCTGCCCGGCATCACCCGGCTGACCGAGGTGACGGCCGCGGGTACCCGGTTCCATGTGTTCACCCGTTCGGCCGCCTACGCTCCGCCGCACCCGGACACCCTCCAGTTCCAGCACGTGTGCATGACCGCCGCGTCCCGCTCGGAACTGACACAGTGGCGGGACCGCTGGCAACGGCTGTTCGCCTCGGGCGGCTACGTCTTCGCCCGCCCGGAACCCCCTACGGACATCGTCGTGGACGACGACGGGGTGAGCAGCTTCTACGCCTACGACGTCAACGGGCTGGAGTACGAGTTCACCCACATACCGGCGGAGGCCGAGGGCCGGTGAGCGCGCTGGACGCCAACTCGGCCACCGGTCTGCTGGAAGCCTTCGTCCCCGAGTACGGTGGCCGGGCCTACGGGCTCGAACCCCTGATGCTGCCTCCCGACCCGGTGTGCTGCGACGCCGACGGTCAGCTGATGCGACGGTATGCGGAGCTTCTCGGCCAGGGACCGGACCCGGATGCCGAGTCGGACGCCCCGGTTACCGCCGACTGGGCGGAGCGGTTGTTCTGGTTCCGGTGGATCACCGGCCACCAAGTCACCTTCATGCTCTGGCAGGAGCTGGGACGGCGGGCCGCCGAGGCAGCCGTCGCCGCGCCGCCGGACGACACGGCCGCCATGGGGCGCCTGGTACGGGGCTACTCCGCCATGCTGCTCTACACGGCGTCCTGCACGCGGGACGTCTACCTCCGGATCATCAGGCCGAGCATGGCGCTGCACCACCCCGCCTTCAGCGGTGCCTGGGCCCGCGACTACGGGCCCGTGCGGGCACTGCTGCGCGGCCGGCTCCCCGCTGCCTGGGACGGCCGGTCCGACGCACTCAGCGAGGAGTGCGCACTGAACGAGCGGGTGCACGAGGGCATCGCCGCGAAGCTGGTGCCGGACGCCCCCTCGCTGCTCCAGTCGGCGACGGGCAACTGCCGTCCCTTGCCGCGCGACGTCCGGGCGGCCCTGTTCGACACCTACTTCCTCACTTTCCGCGCACCCTGCGCCCCCGAGGAGGTCGCCGCACAACTCCTGCGCCGGCTACGGGCGGTGCGGCACGATCTCGCGGCCAACGGCCTGTACCCGGCGTCCGCCTCCAGCCGAGCCGAGAAGCCGGAGGCGCTGCGGGCGCCCCGGATCGAGGAGATCGAGCCTGCCGTCCCGGAGCTCCTCGGGCACATCGCCCGCGACTTCCTACGGCATTCCTCCCCCGAATGCACCTTCCCCTCTCCCTCCACCCGCACTGCCGAGCACTCCATGGAAGGAAGCGGATGCCATGGCGCATGACGTGATCGTGGTCGGCGGTGGCATAGCAGGCTGTGCCGCCGCCGAGCGGCTGGCCGAGCGGGGACTGAGCGTGCTCCTCCTGGAGCGCGGCACCCTGGCCGGCGGTGCCACCGGCCGCAACCAGGGCGGTCTGCTGCCGAGCCCCTTGCCCGCCTGCGGTGGCCTGTTCGCCGAGGCGGTCGCCTACTACGCACAGGCCGACCGGGAGAGCGAGGTGCCCTTCCGGTTCCGTCCGCACGGCTATCTGCTGGTCGCGGCGGACGAAGACGGCATGGACCGGGCGCAAGGCCACGGCCGGGCGCTGTCCGAAGGCGGGTTCCCGGCCCATCCGATCAGCTCCCGTGAACTGCGGGAACTGGAGCCCGGCCTCGCCCCCGACCTGGCGGGCGCGGTGGTGGTCGAGGGGGCGCACGCCCTCCACCCGGTCCTGACGGCCGCGGCCCTGGCTGTCCGGGCCGCCCGTGCGGGCGCCGAGATCCGCACGCACACGACGGTCCGGGGGCTGTCGACGGACGGCGAGCGGGTCACCGGTGTGGTCACGGACGGTGGTCCGCTGGCAGCGGGCGCGGTGGTCCTCGCGGCCGGACCGTGGTCGCGAAGCCTGGCCCAGCAGGCCGGCACCGATGTGCCGGTGTTCGGAGCACGTGGCTGGTTGCTGCGCACCGCGCCGGTGACGGGTGCGGTGTTCCGCCACACACTCATGCAGTCCACCTGGCACGGCCCGGTCGGACTGAAGCGCAACGGACCGCCGTTGCTGGCCGACGTCGCCGCTCCCGCGCCGGCGGGGGGCGCCCAGGTCGTCTTCTCGTTGCAGCCGTTGCCGAGCGGGGAGGTCGTGCTCGGCTCCAGCAGCGGCCCCGCGCTACAGCTCGACGACATACGGGACGGTGAGGAGGCGGTCCCGATGATCGCGGCGGCGGCGATCCGGCACGCCCCGGTGCTGGCCAAGACACCGGTGCGCGCGGCGTGGTCGGGTGTGCGCCCGATGTCCCCCGACGGTCTGCCCGTCGTCGGCCCGGCGCCCGGCGCTCCGGGGCTGTGGCTGCTCACCGGCTTCGGGATCGACGGCATGCCGTTGGCGCCCGGGACGGCCAGGCTGCTGACGGAGCACCTGATGGCCGGGCGCCGTCCGGCGGGCGCCGAGCCGTTCGCCCCGGAGCGGTTCGACGGCCGGCGGGACCAGGACGGCTGACCCGGGCACACGGAAGACACGGAAGGCGGTGTGGTCCGGCTGTCCAGGCACACACCGCCTTCCCGGTTCACGAGGAGAGTTCCTCGATCCTCGGATTCACCACCTCGATCAGGCGCCCGGCCTCCATCCGTACGGTCCGGTCGGCACGCCCGCTGCCGCAGTACACGATGTCCATGCGCGTCACCGACGCGTCAAAGACGATCACGGCGTCCGACACGCCGCACACCGGGCTCGCGCCGCCCGGTTCCATGCCCAGCAGGCTCAGCTCCCCGGGCTCGGCCTGCCGGAGCTTGGAACGGGACACGCCCGCCGCCCGGGCCAGCCGGCCGTAGTTGACGCGGCCGGTGACGGGCAGCGCGGCGAGCACGAAGCCGCCGTCGGCCGTCCTGAAGACCATGGTCTTCAGTAACTGCTCGGTGGCGAGCCCGAGTTCGGTCTCGGCGTCCTGCCGTCCCACGATGGGAACGTGGTCGAGGACCGTGAACGGCACTCCGGATCTGCGGAGCACCTCTTCGGGCGACAGGACACGGGTGGGCTCCACGGGCTGCGACATCTCACTCCTCGTCGGCGGAGCCCGGCCGGGACCGGCCGGGCTCCGCCACGCTACTGGCCGACGGCCATGCGGCGTACCGCCGCAACCCGTACAGCAGCGGGGTCCGTTCGGGTCCGGTGCCGACGCTCACCCGGGTCACACGGCCGAAGACCACGGTGTGGTCCCCGGCCTGCCGCACGCTGTCGACCCGGCAGTCGCCCACGGCGTGCGCGGCGTCCCGCAGATGGGGGCCGGCCGCCGTGCCGGGCAGATGCCAGGCCGTCCGCCGGAAGCGGTCCGGGTCGCCGGAGGCGAACAGTTCCGCAACGTCCCGGGCGGAGTGGTGCAGCAGGTTGACGCTGAACGCCCCGGTGCTCCTCAGCGCGTCCAGCGTGGGGCTGCCGCTGCGCACGCACACCAGCAGGGTGGGCGGGCTGAGGGAGACGCTGCACAGCGACGAGCAGGTCATGCCCCAGGGCCGGCCGGCCATGTCGAGGGCCCCGATCACCGCAACGCCCGTGGGGAACAGGGACATCAGGGCCCTGAAGCCCTCTTCACCCGCAGTCGTGTCCTGAGTGGCCGTGTCAGACCCCGTCACGGAACAGCTCCCGGGACGCGGGCCGTGGCGGTGCTCCGGCGGCGGGGTACCGGACCGCGAGCGCCGGCAGCGGGCCGGGGACGACCGTGGTCACCGACGCCACCAGCACCAGGCCGAGGGCGGTCTCCCCGGTGAGCGGTGCGCGGCGTTCCGGCGGCGCCGCCCGGCGGGCCGGCCGGGCCACGGCCAGCACCACCGGCAGCGCCGCCGGGGACCGGGGGGCGACCGTCATCAGCGCAGCCCTGAGAGGTACTCCACCTGGCTGGGCAGCGTCTCCACGAGCTTGCGCGCCTGTTGCCGTACCCGCGTCAGCTCGTGCCGTGCCGCGCGGGTGTCGACGAGGTCCAGCGCGGGCGGGTGACGCAGCGGGAGACCGCCGAGCCCGAGGGCCATGCAGACGTAGCTGTAGGGCTCGAAAGCGTGGTAGTAGGGGTAGGTGGTGTTGTTGTCGGGGAGCCTGCTCGTCCACTGTTCCAGGCGCACCGCCATGTCGTCGGGCAGCGGGCGCTTCTTCGCGTCGCGCCAGTAGTCGTTGTCCACGCGGGCGGCGCCCCGGTAGTGCAGGATCAGGAACTCACGTACGCCCTCGACGGCCCTGGCCGTGCTGAGGTTGTAGGTGTCGCGCAGCACCGGGTCGCGGTTCGTGCCGGGGAAGTACCTGACGAGCTGTTCGATCGCGTGCTGGATGAGGAAGATCCCGGTCGACTGGAGCGGTTCGACGAACCCGGCGGACAGCCCGATACCCACGCAGTTGTTCACCCAGGCCCGGTCGGAGCGGCCGATCCGCATGCGGATGTGGTTGGCTTCCAGGTCCGCGGCCGCGGGTCCGACGAAGTCGCGCAGGACGCGCTCCGCCTCCTCGGGTGCGCAGTAGTCGGCCGCGTAGACGTATCCGGTGCCGATCCTGTCGAGCAGCGGGATGGTCCAGATCCATCCCGCCTCCTGGGCGGTGGCCGTGGTGCACGGCCTGATGCCCCGTACGGCGGTGTCGACGGGGACCCGCAGGGCCACCGCGCGGTCGTTGGGGAGGGAGTCCTGGAAGGAGATGAACGGTTCCCCCAGGGCGTCGCCGAGCAGCCTGCTGCGGAATCCCGAGCAGTCGACGTAGAGGTCGGCGGTCAGGTCGCCGTGCTCGCGGGTGACGAGGCGGTCGATCCAGCCCTGCTCGTCGAGCCGCACGTCCACGACGTCGTCGATGATCCGGCGGACACCGCGCTCGACGGCGTAGCGGCTCAGGAAGTCGGCGAGGAGGGAGGCGTCGAAGTGGTAGGCGTAGGGGAACTGGGTGTTCTGCTCGGCGAGCGTGGTCCGGTAGAGGGGGCGGTGGGGGTCCTCGTCGAAATCCTGCTCGAACAGTCGGTGGTCCAGGTACCTGGGGGATGCCTTCGCGTCGCAGAGCCAGGGTATGAGGAAGCAGTCCCGGTCGAAGCGGTCCGTCCCGCCGACCTTCTGCCACCAGTCGGTGAGGGGCACCCCGTCGACGATCCGCATCCGTTCGAACGGATGGTAGAAGTGCGTGCCAGGTGCCCGCCAGTTCTCCAGCCGTACCGCCAGCTTGTAGGTGGCGTTGCATTCCGGCATCCAGTCGGCCTCGCTGAGACCGAGGTAGTCGAAGAAGTGGCGGACCGTGCTGAAGGTTGCCTCCCCGACCCCGATGGTACCGATCCGCCGGGACTCCACCACGGTGACGTCGACGCTGTCCGCGAAGGCCGCCCGTAAGTAGGAGGCGGTCATCCACCCAGCCGTTCCACCACCCAGGATCACCACGCTACGTGTCATGTCGGGTGACCCTAGGCGTGATCGCCGGGCGACGTCTTCGGCAGATCGGACGGATCGCGGGAGGACATCGCGTCGAACGGACTAGGCCGAAGTAGCCAATTCCCGCCTTCACGCACTTGCCGATCGGATATGGCGAAAAAACACGCACTCCGGACTGAGGGTGTGGGAGAGGATGACGCCTTGTTCGATTCGGTCCAATGCTGCGGCTCGCGGCACAGGAGGGCCTCGTGCGTGACGCTCGAACCGACCGGAATCCAACATCGGACGGCCTGGACGGCGTCGAGAAGCGGGCCCCGTTGCGCATCTTCCTGATCGACGACTCCAGCCTGGTGCACGCCGGGCTCGTCGATGTTCTGCGGGCGTACCCCGACCTCACACTCATCGGCAGCGCCCGGGACAGTGCGACGGCGCTCGAAGCCACTCTCGACTCGTCGTTGGACGTGCTCGTGATCAACACCGCCTGCCGGTCCATCGACGTCGTGCACCTGATGCACCGGGCCGCCCACTATGCCGGTGCCGGGGTCTCGCGCATGCTGCTGCTGAGTAATGACGCGAACAACCCCATCCACGCGGAAGCGGAAAAACTCGGTGCCGGGGGGCTGGTGCTGGCGTGGGAGGAGCCGGCATTCCTGGTGTCCGCCATAAGACTCGTCTCCGGGGGCTACCGCATCGGCGTACCCGAGCAGGGCGAGCCCGACCGCACACCGTCCCGCAGACAGTCCGTCCACCATACGGCGCTCGACCTGCTCACACTCCGCGAGCGGCAGGTCCTCACACTCCTGGCGCGCGGCTTGAAGAACGCGGAGATCGCCGGAGAACTGGTGGTGAGCGAGAGCACGGTCAAGACACACGTGCAGAACGTGCTCATGAAGCTCGGCCTACGGAACCGGGCCAGTGCGGTCGCGGTCGCGTACGAGTTGGGCCTCACCCGGGCCGAACGGGCCAGCTGATCCGGGCGACCGCGCCGGCCCGTGTCCTGGGCGCCGGACCCGCAGGGGCGGGGCGGGCTCGATCCCGTTTCATTCCCGGCCGCTGAACGCGAGCCGGACCCCCAGGCCGACCATCGCGACGCCCGACGCCCCACCGATCCAGGACAGCCGACGCGGTGAACCGGCAAGCCAGTTGCGGGCCGTTCCGGCGAGGAGGCCCCATGCCGCGTCCGAGATCAACGCGATCAGGACACAGATCAGGCCGAGCAGCAACAACTGCACCTGCGCGTTTCCCGTCGACGCGTCGACGAACTGCGGCAGTACCGCGCCGAAGATCAGCAGTCCCTTGGGATTGCTCACCCCGACGATGAAGCCCTCCCGGAAGATCCGTGCCGGACGGGCCGGCGCCGACACGGTCTGATCCTCCACCATCAGCAGCTTGCGTCGCCGCCAGGCCTGGACACCGAGATAGACGAGATACAGCGCACCGGCGAACTTCAGGATCGAGAAGATCAGGAGGGAGCGGGCAAGCACTTCCCCCAGCCCGAACGCCACCAGCACCACCTGGACGAGCAGCCCCGCTTCGTTCCCCACCGCCGTCGACACAGCGGCCTTCCGGCCCAGTGCCACCCCTCGGCTCACCACGAAAAGGACACTCGGCCCCGGCACAGCGATCAGCACGGTTACAACGGTCAGGAAGACAGTCAAACGCTCTGGTCCGATCACCTCCACAGAATACGCACCACGAGTCCGACGTCTCCGCCGTTTCGGCCAACGCGGTGAGCGATGCCGCGCACCGATCGGGTCAGTGAACTGCGGCCGGGTTAGGACGGCGTGGGTGACGGCATCCGGGGACGATCTCACCGAAGATCACTGCGGGAACGCTCCGGTCTCACGACACCGGCGACGTGTTCCCGTGCCGACGTGAGACCGGAGGAACCGTCATGCAGCCGGATGACCCGATCATGCAGGGGCCCGGGGAGCGGCGGGTCGCCGAAGCGGCGGAACGGATCGTGGACGAGGGCCGGCCACGGTTGCACCGCACCTGGACGTCATTGGTGGCCACCTCGCTGCTGGGCGGTATCGACGTAGGTGTCGGTGTCATGACGCTGCTGTTCGTGCGGCAGGTGACCGGCAGTGAACTGCTGGCCGGGCTGGCCTTCTCCGTGGGGCTCATCGCCTTGCTGCTCGGTCACAGCGAGCTGTTCACGGAAGGCTTCCTGGTACCCGTCGCCACCGTCATCGCCGGTGCGGCCTCCTGGCTGGACCTGGTACGGATGTGGGTGACGGTCCTGGTGATGAACCTGACCGGCGGATGGCTGTTCACCTGGCTGGTCATGCAGGCTTACCCGGACCTGCACCGCACGGCGGCTGCTTCTGGCGCGCGTTTCGTCGACGGGGGCTACACACTGGGCACCTTCTGCCTCGCCGTGCTGGGCGGCGGCGTCATCACGCTCATGACCCGTATGCACCACGGCACCGAGTCGATGGCCGGGAAGATCACCGCATCGATCACCACCGCGTTCGTCCTGGCCGGGCTCGGACTGTGGCACTCGGTCCTGGACTCCCTGATCGCGTTCGCCGGCCTGCACACCGGCAGGACGCCCTACGGTTACACCGACTGGCTTCGTTGGCTGGCCTGGGCGGTCCTCGGCAACATCGTCGGGGGCCTCCTGCTGACGACGGGACTGCGCCTCGTGCGCAGCGCCCCGGTGCTGACAGGCGACAAACCGTCGCTGAAAGCCGGCTCCTGACACCCACGAGACGGGCGTGACGCGCCCCGGCTCACCATCTCGGCCGCCGGCCGCCGACACACGGAGCGGGGTGTTCCCTCCTCGGGCGCGCCCGGGGCTGCGGGGGTACTGGACTCCGGGTGTGATCACCCGCATGCAGACCGGGTCGTGCTCCTTGGCGGTTCGGACGACATCCTCCAGGTGCTAGCGCGGCCCCGACCCGCCGGTACCGCCGACGGCGGTACCGCCGTGACCGGGCGCGGGGCCGGCCGGAGGCTAGCTCAAATGCCGGGTGAAGAACCGGGCCGCGTCATCCACCTCGAACCACGGTGTACCGGCGTGGCCGCCCAAGTTGGCGTGCAGCGTCTTCTCCTTGGCGCCGAAGGTGTCGAACAAGTCCAGGGCCGTTCGCCGGTCGTTCCCTTCGTCATCCCACTGAATCAGGAACTGCAGCGGAATGGTGACTCGCCGGGCCTCCTCGCGCAGGAGGTCGGGCACGAAACCCATGCCGAAGAAGACGGCGGCCGAGATGCGCGGATCGACCACCGCCAGCCGAATGCCGATGGCGTTCATCCCGTCGTACCCGACCGAGCCGCCGATCTCGGGCAGCGAAAGGAGGGCGTCCAGAGTGGTCCGCCATTCAGGGACCGCCTTCTCGACCAGCGGGACGATGAAGGCGTCGAGGATCTCATCGACCGGCTCACCGGCCTGCATCGCCCGGCGGAGGTCGGCCCGGGCCTGCTCATCGACGGCGGAACGGGGCCGGTCACCGCACCCGGGTGCGTCGATGGCGGCCGCCGCGAAGCCGTACTCCGCCGCGTAGTGCCGGGCCCGGGCCACCACCCGGGGAAGCCGCTTGTGGAAGCCACCGGGGTGGCCGATCAGGATCAGCGGGGCTGGCCCTGATCCAGGCGTCCACAGGACGCCGGGAATCTCACCGAGGGTGAATTCACGTTCGATGACGTCGTCATCGAGGCGCTGTTCAGAAGTGAATCGCATGGTCGTGCCTTTCGGGAGTGCTGCTGAACGGCACTCCCGGACGACCTATCGCCCGACCGTGACCCCGGAGGGGAGCACCCATGTCAGTACTGCGTTCACGGGTACCACCTCCTTGTTCTCTCGCACGGCCTCCGTGAGATTAGCAACGGTCGCCGTGGTTCGCCAACGGGTTTCTGCGGAAGCTCCGGATGACGCCTCACCACTTCAGGAGACGGTCTTATCGCCCTGACGGAATGGGCGATGCAAGAGCCGCTCAGGGCCTTCGCGTTCGGTTGATGAGGAGCGGGGTCGAGCGGGTTCGTGAAGGCGAGCCCGGCTTCATGGCTACATGGTTGCCTGCTTCGAGGTGGCGTGGAGGGAGCCGAGAAGGTCCAGGGCCTGGGCGTCGGGGCTGCCGGGTTCGGCCTGGTAGATGATGAGTTGCTGGCCCGGAGCGTCGCGTACGTCGAAGGCCTGGTAGGTGAGCGTCAGGGGCCCGACGTCCGGGTGGAGGAAGTACTTGGCGTCCCGGGTCTTGCCACGGACGGCGTGGGCGTTCCACAAGCGAGCGAAGTCCGTGCTGTGCTCGGTGAGGACGCGGACGAGTTCTCGTAGCCGTGGGTTGTCCGGGTCGGGTCCGGCCGCCTGACGCAGGTGGCCGACGGTGGCCTGCGCCGTGCAGTCCCACCGGGCGTAGAACTGCCGGCCCGCCGGGTCGAGGAAGGCCATGCGGGCCAGGTTGTCCGCCTGTTCGAAGGGTGAGTGGAGGGCTTCGGCCAGGGCGTTGCCCGCCAGCACGTCCAAGGTCCGATTGATGACGAACGCCGGGGCACCCGGGTAGCCGTCCATCAACTGGCGAAGGGCGGGACTGACGCGGTCCGTGGTGTGGGTGAACTGGTTGCCCGGCACTGTCCCGGCCAGCTGGTGCAGGTGTGCCCGGGCATCGGGACCCAGACGCAGGGCGCGGCCGAGCGCGTCGAGCACTTGGGCCGAGGGGTGTCGTTCACGCCCCTGTTCCAAGCGGGTGTAGTAGTCCGCGTTCACCCCGGCCAGGACCGCGACCTCTTCACGGCGCAGACCGGTGACCCTGCGCACGCCGTAACTCGCCATGCCGACGTCCTGCGGCCGCAGCGCCGCCCTGCCTGCGCGCAGGAACTCTCCCAGGTGGTTGTTGTCGGTCATCTCCTCAGGCTAGGCCGCGCAAGCCGTGCGGTGCCTGGGTGCCGTGCACCCAGGCACCACACGTCCTGGCCTGCGGTCCCCGTTCTGTCCAGACTCGTTCGGGCAGGACAGACCCGCACCCATGGACGAGGAGAGTCCGCCATGACAGGGAACACGGAGGAGTGCCATGCCGACGTGGTCGGCATGTGGGTGACCGCAGACGGTCACATCCGTCAGGAGTTGCGGGCGGACGGCCGGTACGTCGAGGCCCGCGGTACCCGGCACAGCGCCTGCACGGGCCACTGCACGGTGACCGGCGGCCACATCGACTGCGTCGACGACTCCGGGTTCACCGCGACGGGCGACATCCGTGATGGCGTGCTCCACCACGAGCACCTCGTGCTCCACCGAGAGGAAAAGCAGGCATGACAGACGCAGCCAAGGTCGTGGCGGTCACCGGAGCGAGCAGCGGGATCGGGGAGGCGACCGCCCGTCGGCTTGCCGCCGACGGCCACCGCCTGTTCCTCGGAGCGCGGCGCACCGATCGTCTCGACGCGCTCACCAGGGAAATCACGACCGCAGGCGGCACCGCGACGTTCCAGCGGCTGGATGTCACCGATGCCGCCGACGTCCGGGCCTTCGTGTCCGCCGCCCGCGAGCAGTACGGCCGCGTGGACGTGGTGGTCAACAACGCCGGGGTGATGCCGCTTTCGCCGCTGGACGCGCTGAGAACCGACGAGTGGGACCGGATGATCGACGTGAACGTGCGGGGAGTCCTGCACGGCATCGCCGCCGCGCTGCCCGTGATGCGCGCTCAGGGCGGCGGACACTTCGTGAACATCGCCTCCGTCGGCGCGTACGAGGTCTCTCCCACCGCTGCCGTCTACTGCGCCACCAAGTTCGCCGTCCGCGCGATCTCCGAAGGACTGCGCCAGGAGTCCGCCGGGACCATCCGCGTCACCCTCGTATCCCCGGGCGTGACCGAGTCCGAACTCGCCGACAGCATCTCCGACCCGGCCGCCAGGCAGGCCATGAAGACCTACCGCGCTGCGGCACTGCCCGCTTCCGCCATCGCGGAGGCCATCGCCTACGCCCTTTCCCAGCCTTCGCAGGTCGACGTCAACGAAATCGTCGTCCGTCCCGCCGCAAGCGCCCGATGACCGTCATCGCCAGACGTGTTGCACATCGCTCCGGGTCGGCTCCCTATCCTCGGGCGCGTACCCGATGACGCTGTGAGGGGCATGGCATCAACGCACATGTCCAGGACGTTTGCGGGCGTCACCCTGTCAGGGAGGGCCGCGCCAACGCCTGGGTCCGCGGTGCTCCAGCCGCTGGCTGCCACTGCCCCGTGGGCGGCGTTCGACAACGTGGAGCACCCGCCGTCTCGGCCCCGGAGCCACACGCCCACCGACGATCACGCCCGACCACCTCGCCTACCAGCGGCGACAGGCTTCGCCGATCCATGAGGAGAACGGTCTTGCAGATCACCGCGTCCACCATCTCGCTCACCGTCGACGATGTCGCTGCGTCCCAGCGGTTCTTCACCGCCCACCTCGGCTACGTCGAGCAGGCCAGCGCCGAGGGGTTCGCCTCCCTGGCCCGCGACGACGCTGCGGTGGACATCGTCCTGCTCGCACGTGGCACCGAGGTGCTGCCGGCCGAACAGCGTGACCAGCACGCTACCGGCCTGATCCTCGCCTTCACCAGCACCGACATCGAGAACAACGAGAAGCGGCTGCGCGCCGAGGGCGTCGAGATCACCATGCCGCTGCGCGAGGAACCCTGGGGCGAACGCCTCTTCCAGGTCACCGACCCCAACGGCGTGATCATCCAGTTCGTCGAGTGGGCCGACCCGTCCGGCCCCGAGAGCGCCTGACAGCCCACCGCGTCAGGCCGGGAGTCGCGGCTCCGGTGCCGTGGGCGGTGGCCTCGGCCGTGTGGGCGTTGATGCGAAAGCGCCATGGCCGCCCTGGGCGCGTTTCTTCAACACCTCGCGGTCGATCCGGATCAGCGTCCGTGGGCTTTGCGCAGGTGGACGACCAGTTCGCGCATCGATCGAGGTCACAGCACTAGTGGCCGTCGCTGTCAACGGTGGCGTCCCTCGTAAGGGTTGGAACTGCGGAGGGGATCATCATCTCCGTGTCATGGGCATACGGTCTGCACCAAGCCCCCGCAGGCGGGGGAAACCCGTACGGGGAGGGACAGCCGGCAATGGCAACGGGCGATCGGGAGTGGGAGACATGGGCGAAGTGCCGCACTGCGGACCCTGAGGAGTTGTTCGTCGAGGGCGCGGCCCAGAATCGGGCGAAGGCCCTGTGCGACGGCTGCCTGGTCCGGACCGAATGCCTCGCCCACGCTCTCGACAACCGCATCGAACACGGCATCTGGGGAGGCATGACCGAGCGTGAACGCCGCGGTCTTCTGCGGCGCCGCCCGATGGTGAGCTCCTGGCGCCTGCTGCTGGAGGCCGCCCGCACCGAGCACGTGAGCCCGGGCCGAGCACTCCCGATCCAGGCCACGGAGCGCAAGCGCACCGCCTGAACAGCGCCCTGTGCCGCCCTGGCAGCGCTCCATCGGGGCGGACGACGACGAGGCAGGAAGCCGGCGGTGCCGTCGGCGACGTCGCAGCGGATGTTGTCGAGGCCGCGTGGGTCCTTGATCTCGATGGTGCTGGCAACCGGCGGGGCATCCTGGTGCGATGAACGATGTCCAGGCGATGTGGCAGTCGTGGTTGTCGGGACTCCCGAGGACCTCTTGGCGAGGGGCCCGAGTGGGCACGACGACGGTGCGGATATGTGACGTTAGGTCACCAGCTCAGGTCGGTGAGGACGCGAAGGACATGCGGCCGGACCGTCATCGAGGAGACCGACCCCGCGGGACCCTGCCCAGCCTCCGGCCTGACGGCCCGGCAACGACGGAACCGCAGCCGATCGCCGGTAGGCTACGGCGGTGCGCACGGTCGAGCTCCTGTTGGACGAGGCGGCAGAGCTAGCGGTCCGGGAGGCCTGGCGGCGGCTCGCGGACGCGGGGCTGCCGAGTCAGGCGCGTCACCGCTCACCGACCAACAGCCCGCACCTCACCCTGGCCGCCTGCCCGGAGCTGACCGCCTCGATCCGCTGGGAGCTCGCCGAGGTGGCCGCCGCCCTGCCGCTGCCGGTGCGGTGCACCGGTGTGGTCCGTTTCGAGCGGCCCACCTCGGTGCTGGCCTGGGCGCTGGACCTCGACTCCGAGCTGGCCGGCTTGCACCGCCGGGTGTGGGAGGCGGTCGCCTCGGACAGCCCGCCCGAGACCCTCAACCCCTTCCACGCCCCAGGACGCTGGAGCCCGCACATCACCCTCGGCCGGACCCGGCGGGCCGGTGCCTTCGCCGACCGGCGGGTCCCCGAACTGCTGCCGGCGCCCCCATTGTCGGTCCGGCTCACCACCCTGCGCAGCTACGACACCCGGACCGGCGCCCTGGAGGTGCTGGAGGCCCGCCCCTGAGCCGCGCCTGACGTCGGAGCCGTGGCGAGGCTCCAAGAATCAGCGGAACAGTGCCGTGGGCGACGATGGCGCCGTTCGACGACGGCGCACCGCCGCCAGGCCGGCTTGCGCCCCCAGCTTGCCAGCACCCGGGACACCTGAAGCGTAGCCATGCATTCGCCTCGTCCGGTGGCGAGTTCTCTTCAGATGGCCGACGCCGCCCGATGGCAGACCGAGACGCCGGCGTCTTCGAGGCCGTGGGCGCACGGCGGTTGTCGCGCGAGTACACGTCCCCCGGGGCTTCAGCGGCGAGCTGCCGGAGCCCATTCTCATGGCGCCGCCTTCCCTTCCTGGGCCGCGAAGAGACGGGCAGCTGCTGTGAGGGCAGCGCGAGGGTGAGAGTGACGCACACGGGCGCAGGAATCGGCTGGCCAGGACACAGCTCGCGTTTCGGCACGGTACGGCCCGACACAGCTACAGGCTGATCGTGTCGAGGAGTTGAGGGCCGTTGTTGCGGACGTCGTTGACGACCGTGGAGACAGGGCGCGCATCCAGATGCCCGCCGGCGGGCTGGCCGAGGAGAGCGCGCAGTTCGTCGGGTTCTTGGTGAGTGGGGTCGAGCCAGGCCTCGTAGTGATCCTCGGTGAGCGCGAGGGGCATGCGCGGATGCACGCGGCCGGCTGCGTCTGTGGCCTCGGTGGTGATGATGGTGCAGGTCATCAGCCAGGCGGCCGGGTCGTCGTCCTGTACGACGGCCGGGTCGCGCCAGTACTCGTACAGGCCGGCGAGCGCCATCACCTCGTCGTCCTCGGGGTGGATGAAGTACGGCTGCTTGCGGGCCTTGCCGGTGGCCGGGTCCTTGCCGGGCTGCCACTCGTAGAAGCCGTCCGCCGGAAGCAGGCAGCGGCGTTTGACGAACGCGCGGCGGAAGGCGGGCTTCTCGTGCACGGTCTCCACCCGGGCGTTGATCATTCGCGCGCCGATCTTCGGCTCCTTCGCCCAGGACGGCACCAGGCCCCAGCGCAGCGGCCGCAGCTCCCTCACGGGTGCCGCGGAACCGCCACCGTCGTGCGGGGTGCGCTCCAGCACGGCCCAGACGTCGTCGGTCGGGGCGACGTTCCAGTTCGGTGCGAGCGCCTCGGTGGCAGGCCACCGGGCGACGTGGAACAGCGGCGCCAGGTCCTGCGGGCGCCGGGTGGCAACGTATCGACCGCACATGCGACCACTCTCTCACCGCCCGTCCGCTCGACGAGGCGCCGGTACGGTGGCCGAGCGGACGTGTTCGTGCGGAAGATCGGCGGGGCAGGACCGGACGGCCGGCGCGTGCCGTGTCTCCGACACGCTTCCTGGGCAGGACGCCGACGGCGCAGAAGGCTGACTGGGACAGGTCGCGGTGGAGCCGGTTCACCTCATGCGGTGCCGGTGGGCGCCGGCTGTGACCGCGACGCGCTGGACGTAGCCGGCCTACCACCGCCACCGGGGGAGGAGGCTGCGACTGCGCAGCGGGCCGCTGGAGATCGCCGTACCGGATTCAGGGGGCTCGCCGATCGGCCTCCGGTCGGGGGCCGGGGGAGACGGCCCCCGACCGGTGCTTCCGGACGGACGTGGGCAGCGCTCACGTCCACAGCTGGCGGCTCTCGCGGATGAGCGCACCCATGTTGCGCTCCATCATGCGCAGCGCCGCCTCAGCGAGGTCTTCGTGGATGTGCGCCACCGCGTCCTTCGGTACGACCACGTCGAAGTGACGGATGTGCGCGTCGAGCGCCGAGTACAGCACGCACTGCTCGGTCACCTGACCGGACAGCACCAGCCGATCGATCCCCTGCTCCCTGAGCAGATAGCTCAGCGGTGTCTCGAAGAAGATCGAGTGCCGGGCCTTGAGCACGAAGAGGGAGTCGCCGTCGGGCTTCACCGGCTCGACCAGGTCTGCACGCGGCCCGGCTAGCGCCTGCTCCAGTTGCTCCCCGTGGTGCGAGCGCCACTCGCCGAAGTTGTCGTTGACATAGATGACCGGCACCCCCTGGTCGCGGGCCCGGCGCAGGAGGCCGCCCATGACCGGCACGACCGATTCCACCGAGGGAATCAGCAGGTCGGCATCCTTGTGCTCGTACGTATTGATCATGTCGATGATGATCAGCGCGGTCTTGCTCATGCGGCCCGGGTTCCACGATCGGGGCTGGGCAACGCGTGTATTGCCTACGTCCGCGACAGCGTCGCCCGGGGCGCCACGACGTGACACGCCCGGGCGGAGCCGGGAATCATCAGAGGCGGGCTCGGGAACCGTTGAGCTCCACGAAGCCCCCGGCCCAGTAGAGCAGGCCCGCGATGCTGGTGACCCAGTGTCCCATGACGTAGATTCCGTGGTCGGGGGAGTCGCGGACGTTGCGGACGAAATCGCTGATGTCGGCCCACTGGTTCTCCAGCGAGGAGTTGATCACGAAGCCCCGGGGTGCCTCCTCCCAGTGGTCGAGGGTCTGGTTCCTGTTCGGCTCGCGGATGTTTCCGCGTACCGTGTCGAAGATCGAGGCGAAGCGGGACGCCTCGGAGAAGATCTGGATGGCGACGAGCATGTTGTGCCCGGTGGCCTGGTTGTACTGGGTGACATCGCCCAGTTGGTACAGCGCGTTGTAGATGCTTCCAGGGCTCAGGACCAGCCCGCCGCGGTCGTTGCCGCCGGGCAGGCTGTTGTAGTTCCCGGTCGACTGCATGACATGCAGGGTGTTGGGCGCGATGCCGAGCGCGTGGGCGAACTCGTTGGTCCGGTCGTTGAACGCCCAGTGCATGCCCGGGTGTCCGTTGCGACCGGGGGAGTAGAAGCCGGCGACGTAGAGGTCATGGGCCCAGAGGTAGACCGACGACAGGTAGACCCCGTTGGTGTCGAGCACCCTGACCTGGATGAGCTCACCGGCCTGCGTCTGGGTCTGCCGGACACCGTCCATGTGCGTCGGCGTGCCGTAGGAGGCCGTGTGGATGCGGTCGATGACGTTGTAGTAGTTCCGTTCGTGCGCCGCTCCGCCCGCGGTGATGTCCGAGATGTTCCAGTCGATCACCACCTTGATGTCGGCCGCGGACGCGGTGCCGCTGAGCACCGTGACCAGGCCGGCCGCCGTCACTAACGTCGCCAGCAGCGACACCAGCTTCCGTACGCCTCTTCGCATCTTGGTTCCTTCGCTCGTCCGCCGGCCCGCGTTCGGGGGTCGGTCCACCGGGACCGGGCGGGGTCACCTGGAACCTAGGGCTGGTCGTGTTGTCCTCCTTGTCCGAACGTGCACCGCGGTGGTGCCACCGGTGCATGGCCGCCGCCCTGCTGTCCTCCGTCCGGGCCCGTCGCCCGTTCGTCCGGGCTTCCTCCCAGCCCGTCACCGCCTCCGTCCGGCCTTCGCTGCGTTGACCGGTCTCGCTGCACGGCCGCCGCATCCAGCCCGGTCGCCGCCGGCGGTTTCTGTGGTCGGGCCGCGGGCGAGAGGCCCCGCCTTTGCCACCGCCCGGCCGCGCCCGCCCCGCGTCCCCGCCGGGCCGAGCTGCCGCCTGTCCGGTGCCGGCCGCCTTGTTGCCGGGTCGCGAGCGGAGACTTCCGTCCGTCGACTTGACCGTCTGCCGCCCGCCCTGCCCTCGTCCGTCGGCCCCACCGCCCACCGCCCACCGCCCACCGCCGACGGCCCGGTCGGCAGCCTGTCCGCCAGAGTGCCGACCGGGCCAACCACACCGCTTTCGCCCACGCTCGCGCCCGCCCTGCGGTCTCGCGCCCGTCCTGCGGTCTCGCGCCCGTCCTGCGGTCTCGCGCCCGCCCCCGCCCTCGGCAGGCACCGCGGTCCGATCACCGTGCCGGGCCGCCATGCCTGGCCGGACCCGCCCCCTCCGGCCCGCAGTCGTACTCGTCGGCCGCAGCGGATGGGCAGTCTCTCGCCCGTCGGGCCTGCTTCAGCGCGGCGCCTGGCACCACCGGTGACGCACGCCTGCGTCACCGGTCACCTCACCCTCGCCCTCCCGCCCCGACTACGCGGCCCGCCTCTTCGACGCCCGCAGGCCGGCGCCGGCGACCAGCAGTTGCGCGGCATCATCGCCGAGGACCTCGCCCACGTGTACTTCCGCGACGGGGGCCCGCACGCCCAGAAGCTTCGAATCCGGAGGGAGGGGTCGGCGTCGCGCCGGGTGCTGCGCTGAGCCTGTCCCTGGGAGTACTGGTATCGGCGGGATCTGGAACGGGACGATCCGGCGGTCGACCATGAAGGCATGGCACATGTACTCGTCACGGGCGGAACCGGGTTTCTGGGTTCCCATACGATCGCGCAGCTCCTGATCGCCGGGCACACCGTCACGACCACCGTGCGCTCCCGCACGCGGCGGTCCGACGTCGAGCGGATGCTCGCCGTGGCCGGCGCCCCGCACGCGGACGGCGTCTCCTATGTAGAGGCGGATCTGACCTCTGACCACGGCTGGGGCCGGGCCGTGGCGGGAGCCGACTACGTGCTGCACGTGGCCTCGCCGTTTCCCGAAGCCCGGCCGAAGACCGAGGACGATGCTGACCGGCGGGATGCGGGCCGCGCCGCCGATCTGGAGCAACACGGTAGACGTCCGAGACGCGGCCGACCTGCACGCACGCGCCATGACGGCACCGCAGGCGGCCGGACAGCGATACCTGGCGCTCGCGGGCGAGCCGATCTCCTTCCACCACATCGCCCTGGCGTTGCGTGCGCGGCTGGGCGAGGTCGCCGCCAAGGCCCCCACCAGGACGGCCCCGGCCTGGCTGCTGCGCCTGCCGGCCACGGGCAACCCGACGCTGCGTGAGACGGTGCCGCAGCTGGGCGTGGTGCGCCGCGCCTCCAACGCGAAGGCCCGCAAGGAGCTGGACTGGTCCCCGCGTTCCAACGAGGACGCAGTCGTGGCCACCGCGGAGAGCCTGGTCCGCCTCGGACTGCTCAGCGGTCAGCGTCGAGAACATGGCGCACGAGACGGCCGACACCCTGGGCGAGTTCCTGCGGGCCCGGCGCGGGCAGATCAGCCCGCAACAGGCCGGGCTGCCCGCCGGTGAGCGGCGCCGGGTCCCCGGACTTCGGCGCGAGGAGGTCGCTCAGCTCGCCGGTATCAGTCCCGAGTACTACCTGCGCCTGGAACAGGGCCGCAACCTCAACCCCTCCGACCAGATCCTGGCCGCCCTGGCCGGCGCCCTCCAGCTCGACGAGGACGCCGTCGCCTACCTGCACCGCCTCGCCCGCCCCGCACCGCCCACCCGTAGGCCACGCGGCCGCGCCCGTACGAACCAGGGCGATCTGCAACCACTGCTGGACAGCTGGCCGCAGACCCCCGCCTACGTCCAGGGTCCCAGCGGACGCGTCGTCGCCGCGAACCGGCTGGCCGGGCTGCTGTGCCCCTTCTTCGCCGTCGGCCGCAACCCGCTTCGGGCTGCCTTCCTCGAACCCGAGATGCGCAGCCTCTACCCGCAGTGGGACGACATGACCGCGAAGGCCGTCTCCGGACTGCGCGCCATGATCGATGTCGACGAGGCCGACCCGGAGTTACTGGAGACCATCGGCGAACTCACCGTCGCCAGCGAGCGGTTCAGCACCCTGTGGACCCGCCGCGAGGTCCGCTCGACCGGTTGCGCGCCGACCGGTGGGCGCCGGCCCGCCGATTCCGGCGACAGCGGAGTCAGGCGGGGATGTCGGAGGTGGAACGGTAGCCGACGCCGGGCTCGGTGATGACGTAGCGGGGCTGGGAGGGTTCCGGTTCGAGTTCGCGGCGGGTTGGCGAGGTGGACGCGCAGGTAGTTGGTCTCCTTCTCCTGGCGGGGTCCCCGGACCCCCGGGAGTAGTTGGCGTCGGGTCGTTCCCGCCCACGCGAAGCGCTCGGCCGGGGAATCCCAGCCGAGCGCCTCGTTGATCTCCTGGCCCTGGCCGGTCGACCAGCAGTCAGCGGTGTTGCGTTCAGCAGGTGGAGTTGGTCTGGGTGAGGAGGCCCAGCCGCCACGGGAGGTTGTCGTAGTTGCCGCTCGCGTTGGGGTCCTTGCCCTGGTACAGGTACTGGAGCCGGCAGGCGGGAATGGTGAGTGTCTGGTCGTAACCGGCACGGATCATCTCGCCGTGACTGATGTCCCGGGTCCACGCGCCCGCGGGGAAGGCCACGTTGTTCGACTTCGCGAAGGGGTTGTTCTCGGACGCGGCCAGGGGCGTCCAGGAGCCGGCGAGGCTGCTCGTCGTCCAGGAGCGGAAGTAGCGCCGGCCGTCCGAGCCGATGGCCTCGACGAGCAGGAGGTACTGGTTGGCGCCCTGCACCTTGTAGACGTTGCTCGCCTCGAACAGCGCGTACCTGTTGGAGTCCTGGGCCGCGATGACGGTGTTGGTGAACCCGTTGGGGAACTGGCCGACGGTCGTCTGCGAGCGGTAGAGGTGTCCGTTGTCGTCGGAGGAGAACAGGTAGCAGTTGGCGCTGTCGCAGATCACCCACATGTCGACCCAGTAACCGCTGCCGATGTTCTGGCGGATGATGTCGGGCATCGATGGGTAGAAGTTGCGCGGCGCGCTCCACCCGTCGGGGTTGCTGATGTCGGGGTTGGTGGAGTACGAGGCGTTCCCGGTCTGGTAGACGAGGTACCAGAGCTTCTGCGGCGCGTAGTAGAACACCTGGGGCGCGGCCCGGTAGCCGGTGCCGATGGCGGTGCGGTCGAGGTAGTGGTGCGTGGCGGAGCCTGCCTGCGACCAGTCACTGAAGTTCAGGTACACCAGGTTGTACCCGGACGAGCTGGCGGTGCTCGCGAACACGTGGTATTTGCCGTTGTAGTGGACGACCGTCGGATCCTTGATCCCGGCGATGTTGTGGGTGGCGTCCGGCTTCGGGGCGATCAGCGCACCGCTGGAGTTCCAGGAGAAGCCGGCGGGGAGGGCCGCGGTGGACCGGGGCGAAGGGGTGTGGGTCCGTCGTGCCGCGGCCGTGCCGCCCAGCGCCGACAGCACCGCCTGGTAGGCCGGTTTCTTGTTGCCGTTGCGGTCGAAGAGCAACGGACTGTCACCGCTGCGCCAGGAGTCGCTGTCCCGGATGCCCCAGGTGGTGATGCCGGTGCAGCGCGAGACGTTCATACAGGCCCGGACGGTGTTCGCGTACGCCGTCGGCGACGCCTGTGCGATGTCCAGTTCGGTGATCTGGACATCCACGCCGAGGGCGGCGAAGTTCGACAGCGTCGTCTGGAAACTGGCGGGCGGACCGCCCGTACCGAAGTGGGCCTGGAAGCCGACACAGTCGATGGGTACGCCACGCGTCTTGAAGTCGCGCACCATGCGGTAGACGCCCTGGGTCTTGGCGTCCGACCAGTTCTCGATGTTGTAGTCGTTGTAGCAGAGTTTGGCCGCGGGGCCGGCGGAGCGAGCCGTGCGGAAGGCGTCCTCGATGAAGTCGTCACCGAGCAGGTTCTGGAACACCGAGGACCGGTGCTGGCCGCTGCCGCCGTCGGCGAACGCCTCGTTGACCACGTCCCAGGCGTAGATCTTGCCCCTGAAGTGGTTCATCTCGGTGGTGATGTGGTTGTGCATGACGTTGCGCAGCGTGTTCGCATCGCCGATGGAGCTGACCCAGCCCGGCAGTTGGGAGTGCCAGACCAGGGTGTGGCCACGCATGCGCTGGCCGCGGGCCGTCGCGTGACTCACGATCTGGTCCGCGGGAGCGAAGTTGAACGAGCCGCGCGACGGCTCGGTCGTGTCCCACTTCATCTCGTTCTCGGGAGTGATCGCGTTGAACTCGCGGTCCAGGATCGAGGCGTACGTGCCGTCGCCGAGCTTGCCTGCGGCCACGGCGGTTCCGAAGTACCGGCCCGATTGAGCCGCTTGGGCGCCCAGCGTGGAGGCCTTGACGGGTTCGGACGCGCCGGCCGCGGTCCCTGGCGTCACCAGGGCGGCCACGGCCAGCAGGGACAACACCGAGGCTCGGCGACGGCCGAGCCGTTTCAGCGGGATCATAATTCTCCTCGTACGGTTGGTGGGGGGGTGGGTGGTGCGATCCTCCGTCCGGTCAGGGCGTGGCCAGCTCGAACCGCGTGACGCGGACCGCGCCGCCGAGTGCCTGTGTGGCGTGGTCGAAGAGGGCGAATCGGTAGCCCATGAAGAAGTGCCAGTCGTTGCCCATGGAGAAGTCGGACCCGAGGCGGGCGTAGTGGATGCCGTCGGTGCTGTAGGAGAGGTTCCGGGGCGTGCTGCGCCGGAACGGATGTCCGCGCTCGCGCGCAGCCAGAGCCGGCCGCCGGATACGGGCGCGCTCGCGAGTTCGGTGCCCGTGCCGGTGGTGTTCCAGTTGCCGTCCATGACCGGCCCGCCCACCATCACCACCCGAGTCACGCCGCCGTCGCGCTTGAGGCCGACCCATGCGGAGGAGTCACGCACCAGCGCCAGTCCGGCCCGGTCGCCGTCCCGCATCGCCGAGTGGTCCAGCAGGGCCGTGGCGGTGGAGGTGGGGCCCTGGATGCGGTGGGTGAGGGTGTTGCGGGCCCAGTACAGGTCGTCGGTGACGGTCGCGGTCCGCAGGGTCGGTCCGTCACCGACCGACCACCTCGTGTTGTCCGGGTTGTGGTTCCACTCCCAGTTCGGCTTCAGGCCCGTCCCGTCGAAGGTGTCGACCCCGGTCATGGGGGCGACCTGGCCGGCCGGAGCGGGCACGGCCGGGCTGGGACAGGACGCACCCCAGGCGCCGTTCACGAGCTGTGCGACGGGCCAGCCGTCCGCGGTCCAGGTCACCGGCGCCAGGACAGGCACCCGGCCGCCGGGGTACGCGTCCACGAAAGCCAGGTAGTACCAGGCACCGCTCTGCGTCTGCACCAGCCCGCCCTGGTGCGGCACGCCACCGCCGGCGACCGGTCCGCGCAGGTCGAGGAGCACCTGCCGCATCGTGTACGAACCGAACGGGCCGCTCGACGACTTCAGGATGTACTGCCCGTTCGCCGGGCGGGTCAGGAAGATGTAGTAGTGCCCGTCGATCTTGTAGGAGCGCGGCCCCTCAAGGGTGCCGACACTCGACGGGGCGGTGAACACCTGCTGTGTACGGACCTGGCTGCGTCCGTCGGGCGAGAACTGGGCCACGCTGATGGTGGTGTTCCCGTACGCCACGTACAGGGTGTCGTCGCTGTCGACGAGCAGTCCCGCGTCGTAGGGCGTGCTGATGGCGCCGAAGTCCAGGACGGGTACCGAGTGGCCGGCGATCTCCCAGTTGACCAGGTCGTAGGAGCGCAGGACGGGGGCGCCCGGCGCGTAGTGCATGGTCGAGGCCGAGGCGTAGTCGGTGCCGAGGACGCGGATGACGTCGATGTCTGCGAAGTCCTGCCGGATCACCGGATTCGTGTACGGCGCTGCGGCCCCGGCGGCCGTCGCGGCGACCGCGGTCCGGGAGGTCCCGGCGATCGGGAGGAGTGAGCCGGCGACCAGGCCGGTGGCGGAGGCCAGCACCTGACGACGACCCCAGAATTGGTCAGAGCATGACATATTCATGTGTGCTCCTCCTCATGCGTCCCGGCTGACACGACACTCCTGGTCGGGATGTTCGTAATATCGAACATCGATCGACTGGCCGAGCACTTTGGATGGTAAGGAGTCTGAGAGCGCCGTCAATCCTTCTCGCAGGATTCGTTACCGGCGCCGAATCTTTCGAAGCTCGGTGAGCTGGGAAGCGGCGCTCGTTCCTGCGGTGGGTTGAGGATGCCGAAAACATTGACATGCTCGCGCCCCTCCCTGACCATCCATAGGCCTGATGGCCGAACAATGTTCGGAATCACGAACGAATCGTTTCGCAGCTTCGGAGAGGAGCCCAGGTGCCCAGAGGACCAGGCAGACGACTTCTGCACGTCTTTGCGGCCATTGTGTTGACGGTCACCGCGTCGGTCGCGGCGTCTGTCCGGTCCACTGCTTCAGCCGCGCCCGGCAGCCCGGCGCTCACCCCACCGCTGGGCTGGAACAGCTGGAACAGCTTCGGGTGCGGGGTCACCGAGGGCCAGGTCCGCCAGGCCGCCGACGCGATGGTGTCCTCGGGCATGCGGGACGCCGGTTACCGCTATGTGGTGGTCGACGACTGCTGGTTCGACCCGCAGCGGGACGCGGCGGGCAACCTGCGGGCCGATCCGGCCAAGTTCCCGAGCGGGATGAAAGCGCTCGGCGACTACATCCACGGCAAGGGCCTGAAGTTCGGCATCTACGAGGCACCGGGGGAGCGCACCTGCGCGCAGGCCGTGGGCAGCTACCCGGGATCCACGGGCAGCAGAGGGCACGAGGCGCAGGACGCCACCGCGTTCGCCTCATGGGGCGTCGACTACCTCAAGTACGACTGGTGTTCCTCCAGCGGTACCCGTGACGAACAGGTCGCACGGTTCACGCTCATGCGCGACGCCCTGCGCGCCACCGGCCGGCCGATCGTTTACAGCATCAACCCGAACAGCCTGCACGCCATCACCGGCGCCACGTACAACTGGGGCGAGGTCGCCGACCTGTGGCGGACGACCGAGGACCTGCTCGACATCTGGCAGAACGGCAACGCCAACAGCTATCCGATGGGTGTCGGGAACGTCCTGGACGTCACCGCGCCGCTGGCGGCACAAGTGGGCCCGGGACACTGGAACGATCCCGACATGCTGGTCGTCGGCCGTCCCGGCCTGACTCCGGCCGAATCACGTTCGCACTTCGCCCTGTGGGCGCTGCTGGGTGCCCCGCTCATGGCAGGCAACGACATCCGCGCCATGTCCGCCGACGTGAGCGCCGTCCTGCGCAACCCGCGGCTGCTGGCGGTGGACCAGGATCGGCTGGGCGCGGGCGGGCGCAGGGTACGTGACGACGGCAGCACGGAGGTCTTCGCCAAGCCCCTGTCCGACGGCTCGGTCGCGGTGGGTCTGTTCAACCGGGGAGGCGGCACCGAGACCGTCACCACCACGGCCGCGCAAGTCGGGCTTTCCGGTGGGCCCTTCACCCTCACAGACCTGTGGACCGGCGGCATGTCGAGCACGTCCGGGCAGATCTCGGCGAACGTCCCCGCGCACGGCGTCGCCGTGTTCCGGGTGGCCGGTGGCAGCCCGCTGGCCGCCACCACCTCGCGTCTGCGGGGCAGTGCGTCCGGCCGCTGCGTCGACGTGGACAACGCCTCCACCGCCGCCGGGGCCACGGTGCTGATCTGGGACTGCCATACGGCCGCCAACCAGCTGTGGACCACGTGGGCCGGCGGCGAGATCCGCGTCTTCGGCGACAAGTGCCTGGACGCCTACGACCAGGGCACCGCCAACGGCACCCGGGTGGTCACCTGGCCCTGCAACGGCCAGGACAACCAGAGATGGACGCTCGGCTCGGACGGGTCGGTCCGCAACGTCCACGCCGGGCTGTGCCTCGACACCGACCGGGCCGGCACCGCCGACGGCACCCCGCTGGTCCTGTGGGCCTGCAACGGCCAGGCCGACCAGTCTTGGCGGATCAACGCACCGTTTCGTACGGACCTGCCTAGGAGGGGTCACTTGGGTGCAGCAGCAGGTAGCCGTTGATGCTGCCGTGCTTGTCCGCGTACCACTGGACAGTGCCCTGGACGGGACCTCGGCCGCGTGGGTGTTCGGGCCCGCCCGCCCGGTGTTCAACGACCCTGTGGTCGGGGCCGCGCGCCGCTTCACGATCTCGTTAGCATCCAGGATCACGTTTCCGACCAGGAAGCGGCTTCTGCTGCTGTTCGCAGTGTCGGCCCCCTGGTGCTGATCGCACTCGCGTGCCTTCACTTTGTCGGACTCCGACATGGGTGGTACCAGGGCTTACGCCGACGGCCAAGCCCTGAACGGCGCCACCCGGTCCAGGTGGCTTGTCAGCAGGCTCGGGGGAAGCACACCGGGTTGCTCGTCGAACCCTGGCACGCGCCGCCCTGATGGCGAGCCCGGACGCTGATCGGTCCGGGCTCGCTCGCGTGCTCGCTGGGGCTTCGGTGTCGGACGGAGTGTCTGCGCCCCCGCTCAGGGTCCGGAGCCGACAGAGTCCCGTTGACGGCCTTCGTCGATGAAGCCGTGCTCAGGAACCGGGCCGTCTCGGTGGTCAGCGGCGAATCCGGCGCGAGCTTGCTTCAGCGGGTCCGCTCGCGCAGGAAGTGGCGCTCCTCGATCCGTCGCCGTACCTGCCGCCACCGGGCGGTGTACAGGTCACGTCACGTCCGTACCTCGTTCGCGTCGAACGCCGACGCCGGGAGAAGATCAATCGGCCGCGCCGGGAACAGCTGGTCCAGTCGGCATGGTTGCATCGACCGAGGGGCCGGCGCCGCACGGGCGGGGAGCACGAGACCACAAGGTCGTCCGCCCACCAGGATCCGGGCCCCAAGACCGCGGTGCGCCCGTCGCACACGCGGACCAAGACGTAATCTCTGCTGGAGGACTGTTTCATGACTGACCGGCCTTTGACGCTGATGGCAGTACACGCCCACCCCGACGACGAGGCCACCGGAACCGGAGGGGTCCTCGCGCGGTACGCGGCGGAAGGCATCCGCACGGTCCTCGTGACGTGTACCGACGGCGGTTGCGGTGACGGTCCGGGGGGTGTCAAGCCGGGTGATCCCGGGCACGATCCGGCGGCGGTCGCCTTGATGCGGCGGCAAGAACTCGAGGCGAGCTGTGACGTCCTGAAGGTCAGCGATCTGGAGACGCTGGACTACGCCGACTCCGGGATGGCGGGCTGGGCGAGCAACGACGCCCCCGGATCCTTCTGGCGGACCCCCGTGGAGGAAGGCGCGGCCCGACTCGCGGAACTCATGCGGCATTACCGGCCTGATGTGGTCGTCACCTACGACGAGAACGGCTTTTACGGCCACCCCGACCACATCCAGGCCCACCGCATCACGATGGCGGCGCTGGAGATGACCGCGCTGACGCCGAAGGTGTACTGGACCACGATGCCCCGCTCGATGATGCAGCGGTTCGGCGAGATCATGCGCGAGTTCCACGAGGACATGCCCGAGCCGGATCCTGCCGAGGCCGCCGCGATGGCCGAGATCGGCCTCCCCGACGATGAGATCACCACGTGGGTGGACACCACCGGGTTCAGCGGTCAGAAGTTCGACGCGTTGGCCGCGCACGCCAGCCAGGGCGAGAACATCTTCTTCCTCAAGATGGGCAAGGAGAGGTTCGGCGAGTTGATGGGCATGGAGACTTTCGTACGTGTCCAGGACGCCACCGGCGCGGCCATACCCGAGAACGATCTCTTCGCCGGACTTCGCTGACCCGCCCTTCCGGCCGGCCGGGAAAGGGCATCGACCGCACGGCGCGATCGAGCGGGTCACACCCCCGGGGGCTCGCCCACGTGAGTCCCGCTCCGGCAGCCCGCGTCCAGGCCCTCGCCAGCGGCGTCTATGCGTGGCCGCGCTTCCGGCCCGACACCGCGCTGGTCCCCGGCCCACCTGGCAACCGCACGGGCGGGAGACCTGAGGGCTGCCGGACTCGGAAGGTGGGACCCCAGCCGCCCTTGCGTCCGTCGGGGCAAGACCTCGGGCTCACCATGTCGACGATCGACTCGCCGGCTCAAGGGCTCGGTCACACCCGCCTGCGACGGCGGCGGCCGGGGGCGGAGCCGGCGGTGCATGATTCGACGACTCCATCGGCGTGGCCGCCGTGACGGCCGCCCTCGGCACCGTCTACAGCGACCGCGACCTGGTCGTCTCAACGACGTCGCCCAGCTGATCCCACTGCTCCAGGCAGTACCACAGGTGCGGGGCAGGCAAGCGGGGCCGGCCCCGGCGCCGCCCGGACATCAGGCTGGGCGACCGCGGCTACGGCCGTACCGCCGTCTGGTCTGGAACCTCGGAGTGAAACGGGTGATCGCCCGCCGAGGCACCGAGCAGGGCTCTGGATCCGGCACCCGACGCTGGGTCGTCGAGCGGGTGTTCGCCCACCTGCCCTGGCTCCGCCGCCTGCGGATCCGCTGGGAGATCCGCGACGGCATCCACGAAGTCCTCCGCACCCTCGGATGCTCACTGATCTGCTGGAGACGCCCGAACTCATCCCGAGAGGAGTTCTTACTCCGGCACAACCAGCGGCAGCGGCTCACGGGCTGCGTGCCAGGCACAGGGAAGGGTGGCGACGCCCGTGCGGGCGGCAATCACCCCGCCCGCGACAGCGCAGGTGGTGTCGATACCGCCACGCCCGGCGACCGTGAACCACAGACCCGGGCGGCCGACGGGGCCGCCCCCGCGACGCCTCGTCAGCCACCGGCGACGCCAGTCCCGGTAGGGTAATTCCGGCAGACTTCCGTCTCTTGCGCCGCCACCGCGCCGGCTGACAGGCTCTGGCTCGTGACCGCCAACGATGCGCTCGCGGCAGTGGGGCCGGCCGCCCCCTCAAGGTGGCCGTCGGCCCTGGCGCCGGCGCAGTCCCAGGAGCCGCGGGACCGCGACGCGGCCGAGTTCGTCGAGGCCGCCCTCGCCGCCGCGCCCGGCGACCCGGTCCCGCCGTCCGGGCCGCTGCCGGGCACGGCCGGCTTCGCCGTCGTGCTGGCGCCGTTCGCCGAGCTGGCCGGGCGGCGGCTGCTTGCCGGTCTCGACCCGGGCGTCGGCCGGTCGACCGGACTGGACGGGATCGTCCGGGAGTTCACCGCGACCACGGCCGCCGCGCTGGGCGGCCTGGCGGCCCGCGCGCTGGTGCTGGAGCTCCAGGTGGCCCGGGTCGAGGGACGCCTGGCGGGCGCGACCCCGCAGGCCAGGTTCCGCGACTTCGTCGCCGGCACCGGGACCGGAGCCGGCCTGGCCCGACTGTTCACCGAGTACCCCCTGCTGGCCCAACTGGTCGGTCGCAGCTGCGTGAACGCCGTCGCGGCCATGGCCGAGCTGCTCAACCGGTACGCCGAGGACCGCGCCGAGCTGGTCGCCCGGCTGCTGGCCGGACGCGACCCCGGCCCGCTGGTCGCAGTGGACCGGACCGCCGGCGACACGCACCGGCGCGGGCGCCGGGTCGCCGTGCTGCGCTTCGCCGACGGCAGCCGGGTGGTGCACAAGCCCCGCCCGCTCGCGGCCGACCGCCACTTCGGCGAACTGGTCGACTGGTGCAACGCCCGCGCGGGGACACCCGGCCTGCGCACACCGGCCCTGCTGACCCGTCCGGACCACGGCTGGTCGGAGCTGATCGAGGCCCGCCCCTGCGCCTCGCGGGCCGAACTGGACCGGTTCTACCTGCGCCAGGGCACGCTGCTCGCGCTCGCCCACGTGCTCGACCTCACCGACCTGCACCACGAGAACCTGATCGCCTGCGCCGACCACCCGGTGCTGGTGGACGTGGAGACGCTCTTCCACCCGCCGCTGCCCGAGGACCCCGCTGCCGACGACCCGGCGGGCCGCGCGCTGGACGCGTCCGTGCAGCGGATCGGCCTGCTGCCCCAGCTGGTGCTCGGGGACGGTGACGCGCTCGACCTCTCCGGCCTCGGCGGCGGCGCCGACCGCCGCTCCCCGGTCGAGACGGCCGGCTGGGAGGCCGCGGGCACCGACGCCATGCGGCTGGTCCGCCGCCCCGGCGCGGTCCGCGCCGGGGCCAACCGCCCCCGGCTGGGCGGCGCCGAAGCCGAGCCCGCCGCCCACACCGAGGCACTGGTGGCCGGCTTCCGCGCGGGCTACCGCATGCTCCTGACGCACCGGCAGGAGCTGGCCGGCCTGCTGCGCCGCTTCGCCGACGACGAGGTCCGGGTGGTGACCCGGGCCACCCAGGTCTACGTGACGGTCCTCGCCGAAGCCACCCACCCCGACGTGCTACGCGAGCCGGGCGACCGGGAGGAACTGTTACGGCTGCTCGGCACGGACGCGGTGGACGACCAGGGCTGGCCGGGACTGCTCGACCATGAGATCGCCGAGCTGTGGGACGGCGACGTGCCGGTGTTCACCGCCCGCCCCGGCCGCACCGACCTGTGGAGCGGTACCGGCGCCCACATCCCCGGCGCCCTCGACCGGCCCGGACTGGCCCGGGTGGCGGAACGCCTCGCGACGATGGACGAGGCCGACCTCGCCGGGCAGGAGCGGATCATCCGGACGGCGCTGGCCTGCCGGACGGCGGCGCCGGCGCATCCCGCCGCGGTGCCCGGACCCCGGCCGGCCGGGCCGGGTGCGCGAGCCGCCGGGCAGGCCGGGCCGCCGGCGCCCGACCAGCTGCTCGCCGCCGCCCGGGAGTTCGGCGACCTGCTGGTCCAGCAGGCCCACCGGGGCCGGGACCGAGCGAACTGGCTGGGCGTCGAACTGCTCGGCGAGCGGTACCGCAGGCTCGGGCCGTGCGGCGCCGACCTGGGCCACGGGTACCCGGGCATCGCCCTCTTCCTCGCCCAGCTGGCCGCGCTCACCGGCGCGGACCGCTACGCCGGGACGGCACGCGCCGCGCTGCGCCCGCTGCCGCGGCTGCTGGACCGGCTCGCCGCGCTCCCGGACGAGGATCTCGGCACGGTCGGCTCGGGCGGCTTCACCGGGCTCGGCGGCATCCTGTACGCGCTCACCCGGGTCTCGGCCGTGCTGGCCGACGCCGGGCTGCGCGCCCTGGTCGAGCCGGCGGCCGCGCTGACCGTCCGGGCCGCCGGGGCCGAGCGGCCGACCGGCGTGCTCGACGGCACGGCGGGCGGCTTGGCCGCGCTGCTGGCCGCGCACCGGGCGTACCCGTCGGCCGAGCTCCGGCGCGGCGCGGGCGCCTGCGCCGACCGGCTCGCCGCCGAGCCCGTCCCGGCGGCGCCCGGCTTCGCCACCGGCGCCGCCGGGGTCGGCTGGGCGCTGCTCGGCTTCGCGGGCTCCGGGGGCGGCGAGCAGTACCGCCGGGCGGGGCTGGCCGCGCTGCGTTCGGCCGTGGCCGCGTTACCGTCCGCCGGCGCCGACCTCTCCTGGTGCACCGGCGCGACGGGGGTGGCGCTGGCGGTCGCCGACCGGCCCGTGGCGATGGCGGATCCGGCGCTGGCGGCGGCCGTCGCGGCGGCCGTCGGGCACCTCGCGGACGCCGGACCGGTGCCGGACGGCAGCCTCTGCCACGGCGAGTGGGGACTGCTGGAGCTGCCGCACCGGACAGCGGCCGGCGCGGTGCTCCGGGCGCGGGCCGCCGGGCCGGTCCGGCACGGCCCGCACCCCGCGGCCGACGGCGGCATCACGGCGCCCGGCCTGCTCACCGGCCTGGCCGGCCACGGCCTCGGCCTGCTGCGGCTGGGCTTCGCCGACCTGGTCCCCCCGGCGCTGCTGCTGCGGGCGCCGGAACCCGAACCCGTCCCGCCCCGGCCCCGGGTCCAAGCCGCGGACGGCTCCTGAACGCCCGGAGCCGGACGCCGCGCCACCTGACGCAGCCCACCGAGAACATCCGCAGGGAAAGGAACCCCTTGATGAACACCACCGACCTCGTGCAGCTCCGGAAGCAGCCCACCATCCGGCACGGCGCCTCCACCGACCACCCGGCGGGCGAGATCCGGCTGCGCAGCGGCGGCGGGCTCGGCCGCCGCTCCCAGCTGCTCGGCGAGTCCTCGGCGTTCCGCGGTACCAGCCCGTGGACCTCCGTCAGTATCGAGCTCCACTGAACAGCCCGTCGGGCGGCAGCGGCGGGCTGCTGCGGCGAAGCGTGATCATCTCTCCCGTGGAGCTCTCTACTCAGCGCGAGTGCGGCACGGGTAGCCTGCGCAGGTGCACACTACTGCCCCGACCACTATCGGCCGCGAGACCGAACTCGGGCTGTTCCGACGTGTACTGACAGGTCTTCAGGACAGGGCGGGCCACACGGTCCTGCTGGTGGGGGAGGCGGGGATCGGCAAGTCCCGGCTTGCCGGGGAGTGCGCCGGCCAGGCCGAGTCGCTCGGCCTGCCGGTGCTGCGCGGGCGCGGCAGCCCGACCAGTGCCGGGATGCCGTACCGCCCGCTCATCGAGGCGCTGAACTCGCGCTTCCGGGTCACGGGCGTGCCCCAGGACCCGGAGCTGGAGCCCTACCGGCCGGCCCTCGGCCGGGTGATCCCGGAGTGGCGGCACACCGCCGTGCCCGGCTACCCCGAGAGCGCGGTGGAGCTGGCCGAGGCCGTGCTGCGGCTGCTGGCCGTGCTCGGCCGGGACCGCGGCTGCCTGCTCGTCCTGGAGGACCTGCACGAGGCCGACTCCGAGACCATCGCCGTGGTGGACTACCTGGTCGACAATCTGGCCGGGCTGCCGGTCCTGCTGGCGGCCACGCTGCGGCCCGAACCGGGCGCCGCGCTGGAACTGGCCCGGGGCGCCGAGCGGCGCCGGGTCGCCTCGCTGGCCACCCTGGAGCCGCTCGGCGCACCCCAGGTCGGCGCGCTCGCGGCCGGCTGCCTGGACCTGCGGGCCGAGCAGGTGCCCGCCGCCGTGGTCGAGCGGCTCAGCACGCTCAGCAACGGCAACCCGTACCTCGTCGAGGAGTTGCTCGCCGAGATGGTCGGTTCCGGAGTGCTGCGCCGGGACGGCGGCGGCTGGCGGGTCACCGGCGACCTGGCGGCCGCGGTCCCGGTCAGCGTGGTCAGCGGCCTGCGGCAACGGCTGGCACAGCTCGATCCGCAGGTGCGCGACCTGCTGCTGCTCGCCGCGACCCTGGGCACCAGGTTCTCGATCGGCACGCTGGAGCTGATCACCGGACACAGCGTGCGGCTGCTGCTCGACCAGCTGGCCGCCGCGGCCGCCTCGGGCTTCGTCGTCCCCGATCCCACCGCGGTCGACCAGTACGCCTTCCGCCACGCGCTCACCGCGGAGGCGCTGCTCGCCGGGCTGCCGCCGGCCGAGCGGGCGGTGATCGCCCGCCGGGCGGCCGAGGCGGTCCTGGCCGCCGACCCGGCGGTCTCCGACGACCGCTGCCAGCTGGTGGCGCGGCTGCGGCTGCTGGGCGGCGACGAGGCGGGAGCGGCGCTGCTCTACGCCGAAGCCGGCCGCCGGGCACTCGCCGGGGGCGCCTCGGCCACCGCCGTGCGGCTGCTGGAGCGGGCCCGCGGGCTGGCGGCGCCGGCCGACCGCACCGCCGTCACCGAGTCGCTGGTGCACGCGACGGCCGAGAACGGGCAGCTGGACCGGGCACTCGCGCTGGCCCAGTCGCTGCCGGACGCGGGGGCCGACGCGCTGGACATCGAGCGCCGGGTCGCCCTGCACACCAGGCTCGCCTGGGCCGCGGTGATCTCCGAACGCGCCGCCGACACTCTCGCGCAGGTGGCCGCCGCCCGCGCACAGCTCGGGGACCCGTCGGACCCGCGGCACACCGCCGCGCTGGCCGTGGTCGAGGCCCACCTGGCGCTGCTGCCCGCGCACGGCGCGGAGACGGCCGAGACCGAACGGCTGGCCCGCGAGGCGGCCGAGGTCGCCGAGCGCGAGAAGCTCCCCGTGGTGGCCTGCCAGGCCTGGCAACTGCTCGCCCTGCTGGCCCGCGAGCGCGGCTTCGACGACGCGGACGCCTGCCTGGAGCGGATGCTCGCCGTAGCGGAGGAGCACAGCCTGCCGGTCTGGCGGGTGGAGGCGCTGCTGCGGCTCGGCGCCAACGCCTTCCTGCGCAGCGGTGACGCGCGTCGGATCCGGGAGGCGCGGGACGCCGCGCGCGATCTGGGCGCCCTCGCCCTGGCCCAGCACGCGGAGGGCCTGCTGGCGATGGACGCCGTGCAGCGCGCCGACTTCCCCGCCGCGCAGGAGATCATCGACCGCTGCCTGGAGCCGAGCGCCCGGATGCGCAACCTCGGCGGCCACCGCTACCTGCTGCTGGTGGCCGCCACCCTCGCCGCCCACCAGGGCCGGCGGCGGCAGATGGAGCGGGAACTGCTCCGGTTCGACCAGGCCGACGAATCCACCTCCTTCCTGATGCCGGTCCTGCTCGGCCTGTGCCGGGCGTTCTGCGCCCTGCTGGAGGAGAACCGCACCCAGGCGCTGGCCGAGCTGGCCGCCGCGGCCGCCTGGGAGGACCAGCACCCCAACATGTTCTACCTGAGCGGACGGTACGGCCTCGGTCCGCTGCTCGCCGTCGTCGGCGGCACCGCCGACCGTGCGGCGTACACGGCGGCCCTGGCGGCCCCGGCCGCCGCGCTGGCCTGGAACCGGCAGTTCCTGGTGCTCACCGACGCCGTCCTGCTCGGGCGGGAGGGCCGCGGCCGGGAGGCCGCCGGACTGGTGGACCGGGCACGGCAGGAGTTCCGCGGGTTCCCGACCGGCCGTCACCTCGGGCTGCGGCTGGTCGCCGAGGCGGCTCTCGCCGACGGCTGGGGCGAGCCCGTCGCCTGGCTGCGGACCGCCGAGGAGTACTTCCACCAGGCCGGCGTCCGCTCCGTCGCCGGCGCCTGCCGGTCGCTGATCCGGCAGGCGGGCGTGCCGGTGGCGCAGCGGCGCACCGGGCGGGAGCTGATCCCCGAGGGGCTGCGGTCGGTCGGGGTGACGCCGCGTGAGTTCGACGTGTTCGCGCTGCTCGTGGAGCGGCTCGGGAACCAGGACGTCGCCCAGCGGCTGTCCATCTCGCCCCGCACGGTGGAGAAGCACATCGCCAGCCTGCTCCACAAGACCGGCAGCGCGAACCGCGCGGAGCTGTGCCGGCTCGCCCGGGCGCTGTGCGGGGACTGACCACGCGTGCCACCGGGCCGGTCGGTCCCCGCCCGGCGGCACGGACGAGCCGTCGGTCACCGGGCCCCGGGTGGGAGGAGGACGTCGGTGCCGAGAGCCTGCTCCTGACTCCGGTGACGGACCAGGTCGGCGACGGCGAGGTCCAGCACGCCCAGGCCGAACGGCGAGAAGACCGTGAGGGCCTCGGGGGCGCGCTCGCGCCGGCCGCCGGCGAGGATGGCGCCGATCGAGTCGGCGATGAAGTCGCGGTGACCGGCCTGCTCTTCGGCCGGCTGCTGAGAGGTGGACTCGCGGCAGACATGGTCACCGTCGTCGACGATGTTGACGCTGGACAGAATGGTCTCCGGGGCGAGGTCGCGCGGGGACAGGTGCAGCAGCAGCGTCCCGGGCGGGCAGTCGGACGGGTCCAGGTGCGGGCCGGCGGCGGTGGTGGCGAGTGAGACCAGCGGGCGGGCCGCCGGGATGTGCCCGATCCGCTCGGTGGCGGTGGTCCGCAGCCCGGGCAGCTGGACCGCGCGGCGTTCGGCGAAGGCCCGCGCGCGGGCCGGGTCGAGGTCGAGGCCGAAGAGGGTGACCTCGGCCGACTCGGGCAGCAGGGCGCGCGGGAAGGTGAGCACCTCGAAGTCGATCACTCCGCAGCCGGTCAGCGTGACGCCGGTCTGCGGCTCCCGCGGGGCGAGCGTCGCGGCGGCGAGCACGGCGGCGGCGAGCACGGCGCTCGCCGCGGTGCGCCGCGCGGAGGTCACGGAGCCGTCCAGCAGCATCTCGGGGTGACCGGTGCGCATCGAGTGGAGGATGATTCGCCGCCGGGGCGCGCTCCAGCCCGGCGTCCGGGTTGCCGGGGAACGAGGAGATCCACTCGATGCCGGCGACCGGCTCCTGCGCCCCGGTGCCCCCGGCGTTTCCCAGGTTGCCGGAGGCTGTACCTCCGGCGCCCGTCGTGCCCTTGCCGGTGCCCGTACCGGCGCCGGCGCCGGCCACGGGGCGCACGCGTGCCAGTGGCCGGCATCCTGCGTGCCCGGGGCGTGCCCGCCGGGGTGGGCCGGCAGGGCGGTGACCCGGTTGCGCGCCTCCTCGGGGAACCGCAGGAAGTGCGGGCGCGGGAGCACGGTCCGGCCGGCCGCGTGCAGCCGGTACGCCCGGCTCACCACCTCGACCACCCTGCTCCTCGGCACCGTCCAGGACCTGGCGGACGTGACCGGCCGTCAGGATCGGCATGCCGCCACCTGGGCCACTGGATCTTGCTCCTTCCACAGGTGGGCGACGCCGCCGAAGCGCGACGCGACTCAATCGTCGCCGTAGATCGTGCCGAGGCAGCACTCGCCCCCGGTCGGGGAGGATCACCGCGCGGGTCAGACCGGCCGGGATACGGTCGCCCAGCCGCCGGACCGCGGCGAGCACCGCGCCCGCCGAGCCACCGGTCAGGATCGCCTCGCGGTGCGCCAGCGGCGGCAGTTGACCACGCAGCGAGGTCGCTGACGTGCACCGCCTCCTCCGCTAGGCCGTCCCTGTGGAGCGCCGGGCGGACGGCCGCGCCGTGGCCGGGGATCAGCCGAGGCGCGGGCTCGCGCCCGAAGATGGCCCTCGGCGTCGACGGCCACGATGGTCACCGGGAGCCGCCGCTCCCGCGCGTACTCGGCGCAGCCGCGCAGCGTCCCGCACGAACGGGTCGCGCTGAAATGGTGGTCCAGGCCGCCGGGCAGGACCTCGCAGATCTCCCGCACGGTCGCGTGGTGCGAGCGCGGGCCGATCCGGTTCGATCACCGGTCCGGGCAGTAGGCGTGCTCCGTGCCGGCGAGGATCTCACGCACCGCGCAGGCGAAGCGGACCCCGAACTACCCGTACGCCCGGGTGGGTCCGATGCCCTGGTCGCCCGAGCCGGGCTCGGCCACGGCCGACCGGCCGGAGCTCACCCGGCCCTCGTTGATGGCGCCGCGCAGCAGCTCCAGCCCGGAGCGGTCCTTGGTCGAGCCGCCGGGGTCGAGCGCTTCCGGCTCGGCCAACAGGCGGAAGCGGGCGGTCGGGTCGAACCCGGGCAGCTCGGCCGGCGGCGTCCGGTCCGCGGTCCGCTGCACGCCGGCGGGCACGGTGTCAGACGGCCGCACGGGTCCCGCTGCTGGCGCTGTCCATCCGGTTGCGCAGGCTCAGCGGCCGCATGTCGGTCCACACGGTCCCGATGTGCTCCAGGCACTCCTCCCGACTGCCCCGGACACCCTCGGCCCGCCAGCCGAGCGGCAGTTCGCGGTCGGCGAGCCAGATCGAGTACTGCTCCTCGTCGTTGAGCACGACCAGGTAGCTACGGGTGTCGGCGGCTTCCTCGGCCATCAGGCCCTCCTGCCCTCGGGGGTTCGACACTGCGACGGGGCGAGCCTGCCGGGCGCCGGGGAACGGCGACAAGAGACAAACGGGCAGCAGGAACGGCACCGCACCCTGCCACTGTGTCCCTGGTGCCGGGCTTGCGCCCGCCAGCAGGCTTCGCCGGGGGCGCGGTGCGCGTCCGTGAGGACCCGTGGAGGTGGCCGGTGGAGATTGACGACAGCCGTGGCGGCACGGACAGCACGGCCGGGGCGCCCCGCAACGCGTCGTTCGGGCAGCAACGGCTCTGGTTCCTCGACCAGTTGCGGCCGGGCACGCCCGACTACCTGCTCCCGCTGGCGCTGCGGATCCGGGGCGACCTGGACGCCGGCGCGCTGCTCGGTGCGCTCACCGCCGTCGTCGAGCGGCACGAGGTGCTGCGCACCAGCTACCGGCAGGACGCCGGCCGGTTGCGGCAGCGGATCGCGCCGGAAGTCGAACTCCCGTTCCACCGATGCGACTTCACCGACCTGCCGGCCGCCGATCGGGAGGCTCGGCTGGTCCGGCTGATCGAGGAGGAGCTGCGGCTCCCGGTCGACCTGGCCCGGCAGCCCCCGCTGCGGGCCGTGCTGGCCCGGGTGGGCGCCGCCGACCACCTGCTGATCGTGGTGGTCCACCACATCGCCTTCGACGGCATGTCCTGGCACCTCCTCGGGGCCGAGCTGGCGGCCGGCTACCGGGAGCGCACCGGCGGCGCGCCGGCCGCCCTCGCGCCGCTCGCCCTCCAGTACGCCGACTTCGCCGACTGGCAGGCCGAGCGGCTCACCGGCCGGCGGCTGGCCGCCGGGCTGGACCACTGGCGCACCGCGCTGGCGGGTCTGACGCCGCTGGAGCTGCCCACCGACCGCCCCCGCCCGGCCGTCTGGGACGGCGCCGGCGACGCCGTCCGCTTCGAGCTGCCGGCCGAGCTGATGACACGGGTCGACCTACTCGCCCGCCGCAGCCGGGCGACCCGGTTCATGGTGCTGCTCGCCGCGTTCCAGGCGGTGCTCGCCCGGTTCAGCGGACAGCGGGACATCGCGGTCGGCACGCCGGTGGCCGGCCGCGGACTGCCCGATGCGGAGCGGCTGATCGGCCTGTTCGTCAACACCGTGGTGCTGCGTGGCGACCTGAGCGGCGAGCCGTCCTTCCGGACCCTGCTCGGCCGGGTCGCGGCCAACACACTGGCCGCCCTCAGCCACGCCGGTACGCCGTTCGAACTGGTGGTGGACGAGCTGGCGCCGGAGCGTGACCTCGCCCGCAACCCGCTGTTCCAGGTGTCCTTCTCACTGCGCACCGCGCCGCCGGAGCCGATCGCGCTGCCCGGCCTCGACTGCGAACTGGTCCGCACACCGCTGACCGGCTCGCCGTTCGACCTGGTGCTGGACACCGACATACTGCCCGACGGACGCCTCAACGCCCGGCTGCAATACGCCACCGCGCTGTTCGACCGGACGACCGCGAAGCGCCTGGCCGACGCCTTCCGCGTGCTGCTCGACGCCGTGCTAGCCGACCCGGACCGCCCGCTGCACCGCGTCGGCCTGCTGACCGACCAGGACCGGCTGGCGGTGGTCGAGAAGTTCAACGAGACCGCCGTGCCGCTGCCCGAGCGCTGCCTGCACGAGCTGTTCGCCGAGCAGGCCGAGCGCACCCCAGGGGCGGTCGCGCTGCGCTGGCCGGACGGTGAACTGACGTATCGTCAGCTCGATTCCCGGGCGAACCTCCTGGCGCACCGGTTGCGGGCGCACGGGGCGGGGCCGGAGAGCCTGGTGGGCGTCTGCCTGCGCCGGGGGCCGGAGCTGGTGGTGGCGCTGCTCGCGGTGCTCAAGGCCGGTGCCGGTTACCTGCCGCTGGCGCCCGACCACCCGCCGCTGCGGCGCTCCCGGCTGCTCGACCGGGCCGGCGCCGAACTGCTCATCGCTGACGGTGAGTCGGCGCAGGGCTGGACCGGGACGGTGCTGGCCGTCGGGGACGGGGAGCGGGAGACCGCGCCCGAGAGCGGTGCCGGGCCGGACAACCTCGCGTACCTGATCTACACCTCGGGCTCCACCGGCGAGCCCAAGGGCGTCATGGTGACCCACCGCAACGTGGTCAACTACGTGCGCTGGTCCGCCCGGACCTACCTCGGCGAGGGCGCCGGCACCGCGCTGTACTCCTCGGTCGCCTTCGACCTGCCGGTCACCTCGCTCTTCCCCGCGCTGCTCACCGGCGCCGCCGTCACCCTCACCCCGGACGACGGCACGCCCGGCCTCGACGGCCTGGTCCAGCTGCTGAGCCGGGACTCCTTCGACCTGCTGAAGCTCACCCCGACCCACCTCGGGCCACTCGGCCGGGAGCTGCCCGCGGCGGCGCTGCGCACCGCGACACCCCACCTGGTGATCGGCGGCGAGCAGCTCACCGGCGCGATGCTGGAGCCGTGGCGGTGGCACGCCCCGGACACCGTGGCGTTCAACGAGTACGGCCCGACCGAGACCACGGTCGGCTGCGCCACCCTCGCCCTCCCGGTGCGCGAGCTCGACGAGGGCCCGATGGGCATCGGCGTGCCGATCGACAACACCACCCTGTACGTGCTGGACGCCGAGCTCGAGCCGGTGCTGCCGGGCGCCGTCGGCGAGCTGTACATCGGTGGCGTCCAGGTGGCCCGCGGTTACCGGGGGCGCGGCGACCTCACCGCCGAGCGCTTCGTCCCCGACCCGTACGCCAAGGTCCCCGGCGCCCGGCTCTACCGCAGCGGCGACCTGGTCCGGCACCGCTCCGACGGCCTGCTGGAGTTCCTCAGCCGCGTCGACACCCAGATCAAGGTCGCCGGGTTCCGGGTCGAACCGGCCGAGGTGGAGGCCGCGCTGGCCGAGCACCCCGAGGTGCTGGAGGCCGCGGTGGGCGCCCACGGCACGGGAGACGCGGCCCGGCTGGTCGCCTACCTGGTGCCGGCCGGCGAACGCGCACCGCGGGTGGCCGAACTCCGCGCCCACCTGGAGCGGCTGCTCCCCGCCTACCTGGTGCCCGCGCTCTACGTGGTGCTGCCCGAGCTGCCGCACACGGCCAGCGGCAAGGTGGACCGCAAGGCGCTGCCCGACCCTACCGGCGCCCGGCTGGTCCCGGCCGCGGACCGGGTCGCGCCGCGCACCCCGCTGGAGCGGGCGGTCGCCGCCATCTGGTGCGAGCTGCTCGACCTGGACGAGGTCGGCGTGCACGACGACTTCTTCGCCCTCGGCGGCAACTCCCTGCTGGTCACCCGGCTGGCCTTCCGGCTCCGGCAGGTCCTCTCCGCCGACGTGCCGCTGGCGGACGTGTTCGCCGCAGGCACCGTCGCCCGGCTCGCCGAGGTTTTGGCCGCCGCCGCCCCCGAACGGCAGGCGCCGATCACCCCGGCGGGCACGGACGGACCGCTGCCTCTTTCCTTCGCCCAGCAGCGCCTCTGGTTCCTCGACCGCCTCGCGCCCGGCGCCACCGACTACCTGGTGCCGATCGCGCTGCGGCTGCGCGGCCCGCTGGACCGGACGGCGCTGACCACCGCGCTGGCCCGCCTGGCCGAGCGACATGCGGTGCTGCGCACCCGGTACGAGGAGCGCGACGGCGAGCCGGTCCAGCTCGTCGACCCCGGCGCCCGGATCCCGCTGACCGAGCGGGCGGCCACCGAGGAGGAGGCGCTGCGGCTGATCCGCGCGGACCTGGAGGTCCCGTTCGACCTGGCGGCCGGCGCCCCGGTGCGCGCGATGCTGCTGCGCATCGGCGCGGACGACCACCTGCTGGCGCTGACGCTGCACCACATCGTCTCCGACGGCTGGTCGGTGGAGGTCCTGGCCGACGAGCTGGCGCGGCACTACGCCGGCGAGGCCGTCGAGCCGCTGCCCGTCCAGTACGCGGACTTCGCCCGCTGGCAGCGCGAGCACGCCGCCACCGAGGAGTTCGCCGCCCGCCTCGGGCACTGGCGGGAACGGCTGGCCGGCCTGACCCCGCTGGAGCTGCCCACCGACCGCCGCCGCCCGCGCCTGCGCGACCCGCGCGGCGGCCGGCTCGCCATCGAGCTGCCCGCCGAACTCGGCGAGTCCATCGATGATTTGGCCCGCCGCAACGGCGCCACCCCGTTCATGGTGCTGCTCGCCGGCTGCTACGCGCTGCTCGGCCGGTGGAGCGGCCAGCAGGACATCGCGGTCGGCACCGCCGTCTCCGGCCGCACCCGCTCAGAGACGGCACCGCTGATCGGATTCTTCGCCAACACCCTGGTGCTGCGCGGCGACCTCAGCGGGCGCCCCAGCTTCACGGACCTGCTCGCCCGGGTCCGCGAGCTGGCGCTCGACGCCTACGGCCACGCCGACGTGCCGTTCGAACGCGTCGTCGAGGAGCTGGCACCCGAACGCGACCTGTCCCGCAACCCGCTCTTCCAGGTGATGTTCGAGCTGCGCCCGCCCAAGGGCGAGGCGTTCAGCCTGCCCGGGCTCCGGGTCGAGCAACTCGCCGTCTCCTGGCCGGCCGCCAAGTTCGACCTGACGGTCTCGGTGCAGCCGCAGGCGGACGGTACCCTGCGCTGCGGCTTCGAGTACGCCACCGCGCTGTTCGACCGGGACACCGTGCGGCGGATGGCCGAGCACTACGGGCGCCTGCTCGCCGCGGTGGTCGGCGAACCGGACCTGCCGCTCGACCGGATCGAGGCGCTGGACGCCGCCGAACGGGAGGCGCTGGTGCACGGCCGGCACGACACCACAGCCGAGCCGCCCGCCCGCTGCCTGCCCGAGCTCTTCGCCGAACAGGCCGCCCGCACCCCCGACGCGCCGGCCGTCGTCTTCGCCGAGCACACCCTGAGCTACGCCGAACTCGACGCCCGGGCCACCCGGTTGGCGCACCACCTGCGCGCCCTCGGAGTGCGCGCGGAGACCCCGGTCGCGGTCTGCCTGCGCCGCGACGCCGACCTGGTCACCGCTCTGCTCGGCGTGCTCCGGGCCGGCGGCATCTACGTGCCGGTCGACCCCGCGCACCCACCGCAGCGCCGCACCCACGTGCTCGCCGACAGCGGCGCCACCGTGCTGATCAGCCAGTCCTGGATCCGCGGGGAACTGCCCGAGTGCCCCGCCCGGTTGGTACTGCTCGACGAGGACCCGGAGCCGGCCGGGCCGGCACCGGCCGGTTGGCGGCCGGCCGCCGAACTGCCGCCGCTCGACCCCGCCGGGGCCGCCTACCTGGTGTACACCTCGGGCTCGACCGGCCGCCCCAAGGGCGTGCTGATCAGCCACGAGGCCATCCGCAACCGGGTGTTGTGGACGGTGCGCGAGCACGGCCTCGGCCCGGCGGACCGGGTGCTACAGAAGACCACGGTCGGCTTCGACGCCTCCGTCTGGGAGTTCCTGGCACCGCTGGTCTGCGGCGCGACGGTGGTGGTCGCCGCCGACGGCGTGCCGCGCGACCCGGCCGCCATGGTGCGGGCGGTGGCCGAGCACCGGATCACGGTGCTGCAACTCGTGCCGTCCGTGCTGCGGGTGCTGGTCCAGCAGCCCGGGCTGCGCGACTGCGGCACGCTGCGACTGGTGTTCTGCGCCGGCGAGCCGCTGCCCGTGGAACTCTGCGACCGGCTGCTCGCCCTGCTGCCGGTCACCCTGGTCAACACCTACGGCCCCACCGAGTGCGCCATCGACGTGACCTCCTGGCGCTACGACGGCCGGGAGGCCGGCGAGATCGTCGCCATCGGGCAGCCGATCGACAACACCCGGATCCTGGTGCTCGACCCGGACGGCGGCCTGGTCCCGCTCGGCGTCCCCGGCGAGCTGTGCGTGGCCGGCACCGGCCTGGCCCGCGGCTACCTCGGCCGCGGCGACCTGACCGCCGAGCGCTTCGTTCCCAACCCGCACCCGGCCGCCCCGGGCGAGCGGCTCTACCGCACCGGGGACCGGGTCCGGCGCCGCGCCGACGGCACGCTGGAGTACCTCGGCCGGCTCGACCGGCAGGTCAAGCTGCGCGGCATCCGGATCGAGCCCAGCGAGATCGAGGCCGCGCTCTGCGAGCACCCCTCCGTCGCCGCGGCGGCCGTCGGCGTCTACGGTGACCAGCAACTGGTCGGCCACGTCGTCCCCGTCGAGGGCGCCGAACCCGACCCGGCCGCGCTGCGGGCCCACCTGGCGGCCCGGCTGCCGGACGCCATGGTGCCGGCCGTGCTGCGGACCCTCGCCGCACTGCCCCTCACCGCCAGCGGCAAGGTGGACCTCGAGGCGCTGCCCGGGCTGGCCGGCCTGGCCGCGGTGGGGGAGTACCTCGCGCCACGTGACCCCGCCGAGCAGACCATCGCCGAGATCTTCGCCGAGCTGCTGGGCCGCGAGCTGGTCGGCGCGCTCGACGACTTCTTCGCCCTCGGGGGCCACTCGCTGCTCGCCACCCGGCTGGTCTTCCGGCTGCGGGCGGCCTTCGGTGTCGACATCCCGGTCGCCGAGGTCTTCTCCCGCCGCACCGTCGCCGCCCTGGCCGAACTGGCCACCGCCCCGGGCGCCCGGCCCGCCGACCCGGCCGGAGCGGTGCTGCCGGTGCCGCGCGGCGGCACGCTGCCGCTCTCCTCCGCCCAGCGCCGGATGTGGTTCCTCGACCAGCTGGAGCCCGGCAGCTCCGAGTACCTGGTGCCGCTGGTGCTGCGCCTGCGCGGCCCGCTGCACACCGCCGCACTGACCGGCGCGCTGGACGACCTGGCGGCCCGTCACGAGGCGCTGAGAACACGTTACCTGGCGCCGGGCGGCGAGCCGGTACAGGTGATCGACCCGGTGGTCGCCCTCGGTGCCGCGCCGGTGGACCTCTCCGGCCTGCCGGCGGAGGAGGCCGCCGCTCGGGCCGAGGAGCTGGTGCGGGACGAGACCGCCCGGCCGTTCCGCCTCGACCGGGAACCGCCGCTGCGCGCCCTGCTCGTCAAGGTCGGCGAACAGGAGCACCTGCTCGTCCTGACCGCCCATCACATAGCGGTCGACGGCTGGTCCCTGGACCTGCTGACCCGCGACCTCGGGTCGCTCCACCGGGCCCGGCTCACCGGCGGCAGCCTGCCGCCCGCGCCACCGGTGCAGTACGCCGACTTCGCGGCCTGGCAGGACCGCTGGTCGCAGGGCGAGCTGCCGGAGGCCCAACTCGCGCACTGGCGGGAGCGGCTCGGCGGGCTCACCCCGCTGGAGCTGCCCACCGACCGGCCCCGCCCGGCCGTCCGCGACCCGCGCGGCGACCTGCTCGCCCTCGCGGTTCCCGACGAGCTCGCCGAGGCCGTGGCGGACCTGGCGCGCAGCCAGGCGGTCACCCCGTTCGTGGTGCTGCTCGCCGCCTTCGACGTGCTGCTCGCCCGCTACACCCGGCAGGCGGACGTCTGCGTCGGCACCCCCACCGCAGGCCGGACCCGGCCCGAAGTGGAGGAGGTGGTCGGCTCCTTCGTCAACACCGTGGTGCTGCGCGCCGACCTCGGCGGCGACCCGAGCTTCGCGGCGCTGCTGCGCCGGGTCCACCAGGACGTGGTCGCCGCCTACAGCCACCAGGACCTGCCCTTCGAGCGCCTGGTCGACGAACTCCAGCCGGACCGGGACCTGTCGCGGAACCCGCTGTTCCAGGTGATGTTCGAGCTACAGCACGTCCAGAGAACCCCGCTGCGGCTGGACGGCCTGACCGTCGAGCGGGTCCCCTCGCCCTGGCGGACCGCGAAGTTCGACCTCACCCTCTCGCTCGGCCGCCGCGCCGACGGCGGTCTGCAAGGGCTGTTCGAGTACGCCACGGCGCTCTTCGACCGCACCACGGTCGAGCGCATGGCCGGGCACTACCTGACCCTGTTGCGCGCGGCCACCGCGCGGCCCGAGACCCCGCTCAGCCGGCTGGCGATCCTCAGCCAGGACGAACGGGAGCAGCTGGTGCACGGCTGGAACACGGCCGGCGCCGAGCTGCCGGCGGCCTGCGTGCCGGCCCTGTTCGAGCGGCGCGCCGCCGAGACCCCCGACGCGGTCGCCGTCTCGTTCGGACCGGCCTCCCTCGGCTACGCCGAGCTCAACGCCCGGGCCAACCAGCTGGCCCACCACCTGCGCGAGCTGGGTGTCGGGGCGGAACGCCCGGTCGCCGTCTGCATGGAGCGCGGGGTCGAGGTCGTGGTGGCGCTGCTCGCGGTGCTCAAGGCGGGCGGCGTCTACGTGCCGATCGATCCCGAACACCCGGCCGAACGGCTGGCGTTCATGCTGGGCGAGCTGGACGCCGGGGCCGTGCTGAGCACCGGCCGGTTCGCCGGGCGGCTCTCCGCCGTCGCCCGCGGCCCGCTGGTGCTGGTCGACGCGGAGGCGGGGCGGATCGCCGGGCGCCCGGACCACAACCCCCCGCCGCAGGCCGCGCCGGACCAGCTGGCGTACATGATCTACACCTCGGGCTCCACCGGGCAGCCCAAGGGCGTGCTGATCGAGCACGGCTCCTACGCCCACCACTGCCGGGTGATCGCCGACGCCTACGGCATCGAGCCGGGCGACCGGGTGGTGCTGCTCTCGGCGCTCACCTTCGACGTGGCGATGGACCAGATCGCCGCCACCCTGCTGGCCGGCGCGACCGTCGTCGTGGCCGACCCGCTGTTCTGGAGCCCCGCCGAACTCCCCGGGCGGGTCGCCGAACACGGCATCACCGTCATGGAGATCACCCCCGCCTACTACCGCGAGGTGATCCAGCACGTGCCGCCCGGCGACGAACGGCTGAGCGGCCTGAAGCTGATGAACGTCGGCAGCGACGTGGTCACCGTGGACGACGCCCGGGCCTGGACCACCACCGGCCTGCCCGGCCGGTTCCTGTGCAACTACGGCCCCACCGAGGCGACCGTCACCTGCGTCCTGCACCCCGTGCCGGCGGCCCCGGCCGGCCGCGGCGAGGCCGCGCTGCCGATCGGCCGCCCCGTCCCGGGCACCCGGGCCTACGTGCTGGACGGTGCCGGCGGCCCCGTTCCGGTCGGGGTGCCCGGCGAACTCCACCTCGCCGGGGTCCGCTTGGCCCGCGGCTACCATCGCCGCCCCGGGCTCACCGCGGAGAAGTTCGTCCCCGACCCCTTCGGCGACGTGCCGGGCGGCCGGCTCTACCGGACCGGCGACCTGGTGCGCTACCTCGCCGACGGCACCATCGAGTTCCTCGGCCGGATCGACCAGCAGGTCAAGCTGCGCGGCTTCCGGATCGAACTGGGGGAGATCGAGGCGGTGCTGGCGCAGCACCCCGGGCTGCGCCAGGTCGCCGTCGTCGCCCGCGACGTCCGGCCGGGCGACCGCCGGCTGGTCGCCTACCTGGTACCGCGCGGCAACGGCTGCCCGGACGTCGCCGAGCTGCGCGAGTGGGCCGGCGAGCGGCTGCCCCCGTACATGGTGCCCTCGCTCTGGACGACCCTGCCCGAGCTGCCGCTGACCCCCAGCAAGAAGGTGGACCGCAAGGCCCTCCCGGAGCCCGCCACCACCGGCGAGCTGCTGGAACGCCCCTACCGGGCGCCGCGCAACCCGACCGAGGAGATCGTGGCCGAGGTGTGGGCGGAGACCCTCGGCATCGAGCGGATCGGCGTCGACGAGGACGTCTTCGTCCTCGGCGCCCACTCGCTGCTCGCCACCCGGGTGCTCGCCCGGCTGGTCGCCGTCTTCGACGTGGACCTGCCGCTGCGCTGCCTCTTCGAGGCCACCACGGTGGCCGCCCTGAGCCAGGTCCTGCTGGAGGCGCTGGAGGCGCAGATCGCCGAGCTGACGGACGAGGAGGTCGCCGCCCTGCTGGCGGAGGAGGGCGAAGCCCGCTGAACCCAGGGCCCGGCACGTCCGCCCGCCACCCCCTGGGGGGCGGCGGGCGGACGTCTTTCGCGTTCCCGTCCTCACGCGCGGTCGGGCGGCGTCCTGAGTGGCGGGGCCGGGGCCACGAGGCTGCCGGCGGGCAACGGCGAAGCGCGGCGCACGGCGGGGAACCGTGCGCCGCGCGGGGGCGGCGCTCGTGGACCGGCTGTCAGGCGGCCGGCGTCGGCTCCGGCTCGTCGGTGGTCGCCGTGGCGCCGGCCAGCGTGGGGGCGGAGCGCACCGAAGGGCTGAGCGCGGCGGTCGCGGCCAGCAGGACCATCCAGGCGGCCAGCACCCGGACGGTGGCGTCCGCGCCCAGCCCGGCCAGCAACTGGCCGCCGACCAGGGAGCCGAGCGGGATGGCGCCGAACGCGACCAGGCCGACCGCGCCGAGCACCCGGCCCTGGATGGCGTCGGGCGTGACGGCCAGCTGATAGGCCGAGATGACCACGTTCCAAACGGGGCCGACGAAGCACATCAACGCGTACACCACGCCGATCAGGTACGGGTCGCGGACCACCAGCAGCACCGGAGTGAGCAGGGCCCAGGCCCAGTTGGCGCCGATCACCACGGTCCGCATCGACAGCCGGCGCTCCACCGCGGGCGCGAGCAGCGAGCCGAGCACCCCGCCCACCGCCGCCACCCCGAACATCACGCCGATCGCGGCGGACGAGCCGTGCCGCCCGCGGGCCATCACGATGACCGTCAGGAAGAGCGCCTGGAACAGCAGGTTGCTGCCGGCGATCAGGAAGGTGGTCGTACGCAGGAACGGCTGGCGCCACAACCAGCGCACGCCCTCGGTGAGTTCGCGGTGCAGCGGGGCAGTGCGCGGGCGCCGCTCGGCCTGGAACTCGCGGCGGATCAGCAGCAGGCCGACCAGCGACCACAGGTAGCTGGCGGCATCGAAGAGGAACGGCACCGCCCGGCCCAGACCGAAGAGCACGCCGCCCAGTGGCTGGCCGAGCATCGCGGCCCCGCGCGCCCGCGCCTCGTTGCGGGAGAGCGCGGCGGCGAGCTGGGAGGGGTGCACCACGTTGGGGACGGCCGCCGAGGCGGCGATCCGGAAGAACACCGTCAGCGTGCCCTCGGTGAACCCGACCGCGAGCACGTGGGGCAGCGAGAGCCGGTGCAGCAGCAGGGCCGCCGCCACGCTGCCGATGGCCAGGCCGCGCAGCGCGTCGCAGGTGATCATCGTCCGCCGCCGGTTCCAGCGGTCGACCAGCGCTCCGGCCGGCAGCTGGAACAGCAGTTGCGGCAGCAGGGCGATGAAGCCGGTGAGTCCGGCGTCCGCCGGGGAGCCGGTCAGCGCGAGGATCAGCAGCGGGTAGGCCACGCTGGAGACGTTGGAGCCCAGCCCGGAGGCCGCCGCGGCCTGCCACAGCAGGACGAAGTCTCGGTTGCGCAGCAACGGCTCGACGGGCCGGGGGACTTCCTCGCGCACGGTGTGGGTCATGGCTCGATGCTGGGAGGCCGTCCGTCCCCGGCCCAGAGAAGGACCGGCAGTCACGCGCGCAGTCCGCGGCCAAAAGCTTCGCCCTGCTGACCCTGCCGCCGGCCCGTCCGCCGTCGGCAGGCTGCTGCCTGGCCGGTGGACCGTCGCCGGACCGGACCCCGTCGCACGCACAGGAAGGCGAAGGATGAGCACGAGCCCGAGCTCCCGCACGGAGCTGCTGCAGCGACGCCTGCGCGGCTTGACGAAGAAGCGGCAGGACGGGATCGCCCCCGTTCCCCGGGACGGCGCTCTCCCGCTGTCGTTCGCGCAGCACCGGATGTGGGTGCTCGACCAGCTCCAGCCGGGCGGCACCGAGTACCTGATGCCGCTGCTGCTGCGCCTGCCCGGCCCGGTCGACCCGGTGGTGCTGCGGCGGGCCCTGGACGCGCTGGTGGCCCGGCACGAGGTGCTGCGCACCCGCTACCCGGCGGTGGACGACGAGCCGGTGCTGGTGATCGACGCGCCGGGCCCGATCGCCCTGACCACCGTGGACCTGCGCGGCGCGGACGGCCAGGACGGCGGGCCCGGCGCGGACAGCGGTGCCGGCGCGGCCCTCGCGCAGGCCGAGCGGCGGCTCGCCGAGCTGGTGGCCGAGGACGGCCGGCGCCCCTTCGACCTGGCCGCCGAGCACCCGGTCCGGGCGCTGCTCGCCAGGCTCGGCGAGGACACCCACGCGCTGCTGCTCACCCTCCACCACATCGCCTCCGACGGATGGTCCGAAGGTGTGCTGCTCGGTGAACTGGACCAGCTCTACGAGGCGTTCGCCGCCGGCCGGCCCGCCCCCCTGGAACCGGCCGGCCTCCAGTACGCGGACTTCGCCGCCTGGCAGCGCGAGCAACTCTCCGGCGACCGCCTGGCGGCCCAGCTCGCCTACTGGCGCACCACTCTGGCCGGCCTCACCCCGCTGGCGCTGCCCACCGACCGGCCGCGCGGCTCGGTCCGGGACGCCGCAGGCGCGACCGCGGCCTTCACCATCCCGGCCGAACTTGTGGAGCCGCTGGTCGAGTTGGGGCGGGGCCAGGGCGCGACCCCGTTCATGGTGTTCCTGGCCGCCTTCCAGCTGCTGCTCGGCCGCAGCTGCGGGCAGCGCGACGTGGTGGTCGGCACCCCGGTGGCGGGCCGGGACCGCGCCGAGACCCAGGCCATGGTCGGCCTGTTCGCCAACACGGTGGCGCTGCGCACCGATCTGTCCGGCGCCCCGTCCTTCCTCGAACTCCTGGGCCGGGTCCGGGAGACCGCGCTCGGCGCGTTCACCCACCAGGAGACCCCGTTCGAGCGGCTGGTGGACGAGCTGGCGCCGGAGCGCGATCCCTCCCGCAACCCGATCTTCCAGGTGGTCTTCCAGCTGGTCGCCCACACCCCGGCCGAGCCGGGCGCGCTGCGCGCCGGGCAGCAGCCGGTGGACTGGCGCACCGCCAAGTTCGACCTCGGCCTGGCGCTGGGCAGCACCGTCGAGGGCACCATCACCGGCCGACTGGAGTACGCCACCGCGCTGTTCGACGAGGCGACGATCCACCGGACGATCGCGCACTACCTGCGGCTGCTGGCCGACATCGTCGCCGAGCCGGGCAAGCCGGTCGACCGGCTCGAACTGCTGCCGGACGCCGAGCGCGCCCTCCTCGCCTCCTGGAGCGGATCCGGCCGCAGCTACGCCGCCGAACGGACCCTGCCCGAGGTCTTCGAGCGCTGGGCCGGCCGCACCCCCGACGCGCCCGCCGTCAGCTGCGAGGACGTCTCCCTCAGCTACGGTGAACTGAACGCCCGGGCCAACCGCCTGGCCCACCGGCTGCGCGCGCTCGGCGCCGGCCCGGAGAAACTGGTCGGAGTGCGGTTCGAGCGCGGGCTCGACCTGGTGGTGGCGCTGCTCGGCGTACTCAAGTCCGGGGCCGGCTACCTCCCGCTGGACCCCGGCCAGCCGGCCGACCGCCTCGGCTACATCCTGGCCGACGCCCGGGTGACGGCCCTGGTCGCCGACCGGCGCACGGGTGAGGAGGCCGTCACCACCCTGCTGCTCGGCGAGGACGACCAGCAGTGGCCCGACACCGACCCGGTCCCGCTCGCGAGTTCCGGCAACACCGCGTACGTCATCTACACCTCCGGCTCCACCGGAGCGCCCAAGGGCGTCCAGGTCACCCACGCCAACGTGCTGCGGCTGCTGGGCTCCTGCCAGGAGGACTTCGGCTTCGGCCCCGAGGACGTGTGGACGCTCTTCCACTCCTACGCCTTCGACTTCTCGGTCTGGGAGCTCTGGGGCGCGCTGCTGAACGGCGGCCGGGCCGTGGTGGTGCCGTTCGCCGTCTCGCGCTCGCCGCAGGACTTCCTCGACCTGCTGGTCACCGAGCGGGTCACCGTGCTCAACCAGACTCCCTCCGCGTTCCGCGGCCTCCAGGAGGCGGTGGCGCTGGCCGACCTGCGGCCCGGTGCCCTCGCGGTGCGGACCGTGGTATTCGGCGGCGAGGCGCTGGACGTCACCGAACTGGCGCCCTGGTTCGATCGGTTCGGCGACCAGCGGCCGTCGCTCGTCAACATGTACGGCATCACCGAGACCACCGTGCACGTCACCTACCGCCCGGTCCGGGCCGGCGAGGAGGCCGGCGCCCGGCGCAGCCCGATCGGCCGCCCGCTCGGCGACCTGCGGCTCTACCTGCTGGACTCCGACCTCAACCAGGTGCCGGTCGGCGTCCCGGGCCAGCTCCACGTGTCCGGACCCGGCCTGGCGCGCGGATACCTGGGCCGTCCGGGCCTGACCGCCGAGCGGTTCCTGCCCGACCCGTTCGCCACCGTGCCGGGGGCCAGGATGTACCGCACCGGCGACCTGGCGCGCTACGACGCCGACGGCGAACTGGAATTTCTCGGCCGGGCCGACGAGCAGGTGAAGATCCGCGGCCACCGGATCGAGCCCGGCGAGATCGAGGCGGCCCTCGGCAGCCAGCCCGAGGTGGAGAGCAGCCTGGTGATCGCGCACCGCCGCCCGGGCGAGCGGGAGGCCCGGCTGGTCGCGTACGTCGCGCCGCGGGCCGGCCACTCGGTCGAGGTGGCGGAGTTGCGGGCCCGGCTCGGCCGGACGCTGCCCGGCTACATGGTGCCCGCCCTCCTCGTCCCGCTGGACGCCTTCCCGATGACGGCCAACGGCAAGATCGACCGCCGGGCGCTGCCCGACCCCGAGGCGTACGGCGCCCGCGGAGCGGGCGAGTACGTCAACCCCCGGACCAGGACCGAGCAGATCGTCGCCGAGACCTGGGCCGAGGTGCTCGGCCTGCCGAAGGTCGGTGCCCTCGACAACTTCTTCGAGCTGGGCGGCGACTCGATCCGTGCGATCAAGGTGGTCGGCGCGCTGCGCCGGCGCGGGGTCGACCTGACGGTGCAGAACCTGCTGGTGCACCAGAGCGTCGAGGGCCTGGCCGGGTTCGCCGAGACGGCCGCGCCCGGCGGGCAGGCGAGCGTCGAGGAGGAGCGGGTGGCGCCGTTCGCGCTGCTGTCGCCCGCCGACCGCACGGCCCTGCCGCCCGGCCTGGTGGACGCCTACCCGCTCGGGATGGTGCAGGCCGCGATGGTCTACCAGATGCTCGCCGACCGGGACGAGAGCCCGTACCACAACATCACGCTCTTCCCGTTCATCGACGACGCGCCGTTCTCGCTGCCGGCGCTGCGCGAGGCGGCCGCCCAGCTCACCAGGCGGCACGAGATCCTGCGCACCGGCTTCGACCTCACCGGCTTCTCCGAGCCGCTGCAATTCGTGCACGCCGAGGCCGTCGCCCAGGTCGGCTACGACGACCTGCGCGGGCTCGACGAGGAGCAGGTGCGGGCGGAGCTGGAGCGCTTCACCGCCGAGACCCGCCGCACGCCCTTCGACATCGGCGAGGCGCCGATGCTGCGCTTCCACGTCCACCAGACCGCCGAGGACCGCTGGACCTTCTCCTTCATCGAGTGCCACGCGATCCTCGACGGCTGGAGCCACCACTCGCTGATCGACGAGGTGATGGGCGACTACCGGGCGATCCGCGCCGGGCAGGCCCCGGCCGGCCCCGCCGGGCACACCGTCCGGTTCGCCGACCACGTCGCGCTGGAGCGGCGCTCGCTCGCCTCCACCGCGGACCGGGAGTTCTGGCGGGCGCGCGTCGCCGGCTTCGAGCGGGTCGCCCTGCCGCCCGCCTGGGCCGCCGACCCGCGGGCCGGCGAGCGGGCGTTCCAGGTCACCGTGCCGTTCCGGGACCTCGAGCCGGGCCTGCGCCGGCTGGCCGCCACCGCCGGGGTGCCGCTCAAGAGCGTGCTGTTCGCCGCCCACCTGAAGGCGGTGGCCACGATCAGCGGCAGCCACCGCTTCCACAGCGGCCTGGTCTGCAACGGCCGCCTGGAGACCGACGGCGGTGAGCTGGTCCGCGGCATGCACCTCAACACCCTGCCGCTCGGCGTCGAGCTGACCGGCGCCACCTGGAGCGAACTGGCCGGGCAGGTCTTCACCGCCGAGGTGGAGGCCTGGCCGCACCGCCGGTTCCCCCTGCCGGAGATGCAGCGCTCCTGGGGCGAGGGCACTCCGCTCGTCGACGTCGCCTTCACCTACCTGGACTTCCACGTCCTGGACAGCCGGCAGATCGACTCCGGCAAGGTGGTCGACGTCAGTCCCAACGAGTTCGCGCTGGACGTGTGGACCTTCCCCGGCGTGGTCTTCATCTCCGGCCGGCCCGAGCGGATCAGCCGCGCCAACGGGCGCCGGCTGGCCGCGCTGTACCGGCGGATCCTGGAGGCGATGGCCGCCGACCCGCTGGGCGACGCCCGGGGCAGCGTCCTGGCCGCCGAGGAGCACGCCCGGCTGGCGGAGTTCGCGACCGGCCCTGCCACGGCCTACCCGGACGCCTGCCTGCACCAGCTGTTCGAGGCGCAGGCCGAGCGCACCCCGAGGGCCACGGCGCTGCGCTGCGCCGACGGCAGCACCCTCGACTACGCCGCACTCAACGCCCGCGCCAACCGGTTGGCCCGGCGCCTGGGCGAGCTCGGGGTCGGCCAGGAGTCCCGGGTCGGCGTGCTGCTGCGCCGCGGCCCGGAGCTGGTGGTCGCGCTGCTGGCGGTCCTCAAGGCGGGCGCCGGCTACCTGCCGCTCGACCCGGGCCACCCGGCGGCCCGGCTGACCGCACTCGTCGCCGAGACCGGTGCCCGGGTGGTGCTCACCCAGACCGCCCTGGCCGGTCTGCTCGCCGCGAGCGCCGCCGAGCCGCTGCTGGTCGACCGGGACCCCGGCATCGCCGGCCAGGACCCGGGCAACCCCGGCCTGCCGGTGACGCCGGACTCGCTGGCCTACGTGATCTACACCTCCGGCTCGACCGGCATGCCGAAGGGCGTGATGATCGAGCACCGCAACCTGGTCAACTACGTGTGCTGGTGCCTGGACGGCTACCGGCCGCTGGGCGGCACCGGCGCTCCGCTGTACTCCTCGATGGCCTTCGACCTCCCGGTCACCTCGCTCTTCCCCGCGCTGCTCTCCGGCCAGCCGGTCACCCTCACCGAGGACGACGGCACGCCCGGGATCGACGCCCTGGTGGCGGAGCTGGAGCGTGGCGGGTTCGGGCTGCTGAAGCTGACGCCCTCCCACCTGGCGCTGCTGAACCAGTCGCTGTCGCCCCAGGCACTGCGCGGCGCGGCCGGGCGCCTCATCGCCGGCGGCGAGGAGCTCACCCGGGAGATGGTCTCGCGCTGGGCCGAGCACGCGCCGGACACCGTGGTGGACAACGAGTACGGCCCGACCGAGACCACCGTCGGCTGCTCCCACCTCGAAGGCACCCCGGGCGAGCTGCCGGCCGGCGTGCTGCCGATCGGCCGTCCGTTCGCCAACACCACGATGCGGGTGCTGGACCGCGACATGCAGCTGGTGCCGGTCGGGGTGGTCGGCGAACTGTACATCGGCGGGGCGCAGTTGGCCCGCGGGTACGTCGAGCGGCCGGAGCTGACCGCCGAACGCTTTGTGCCGGACCCGTACGCGGCACGCCCCGGCGAGCGGCTCTACCGGTCCGGCGACCTGGCCCGCTACCGGGAGGACGGGGTGCTGGAGTTCGCCGGCCGGGTGGACCACCAGGTGAAGATCCGCGGCTACCGGATCGAGCCCGGCGAGGTGGAGGCCGCGCTGCGCCGCGAGGCCGGGCTGCGCGAGGTCGCGGTGCACGTGGCGAGCACGCCGGGCGGCGAGAAGGAACTGGCCGCCTACCTGGTGCCGGCCGGCGACACCGCGCTCGATCCGGTGGCGCTGCGCGACCGGCTGGCCCAGGTGCTGCCGGCCCACCTGGTGCCGTCCAGGTACCTGGTGCTCGACGAGCTGCCGATGACGCCGAGCGGCAAGATCGACCTGGCGAGGCTGCCGAAGGACACCCAGCCGGTCTCCGCCCGCCCCTACCGTGCCCCGCGCACGGCCGTGGAGAACATCCTGGCCCGGGCCTGGGCCGCGGCGCTCAAGCGCGAGCAGGTGGGGATCGACGACAGCTTCACCGAGCTGGGCGGCCACTCCCTGACGGTGATGCAGGTGATCACCAAGCTCCGGGCCGAGCACGGCTACAAGCTCACCTTCCAGGACTTCTACCGGCACCGGACCGTGGCCGAGCTGGCCGCCGTGGTGACCGACGCCAAGGCGGCGGAGGGCGCGGGTGTCCCGGACGGCCCGAGCGGCGCGCAGGCCAGGGCGGCGGACTCGATCGTCTGGCTGCGCCGCACCGGCAGCCGGCCGCCGCTGTTCTGCGTGCACCCCGGCAGCGCCCACTGGTTCGCCGAGCTGGCCGACCACCTGGACCCGGACCAGCCGGTGGCCGCCTTCGAGTGGCCGGGCCTGAGCCGTCCGTGCCCGGCGCCGGAGAGCGTCGAGCAGGTCGCCGAGCTGAACCTGGCCGAGCTGCGGCGGATCGCCCCCAGCGGTCCGTACCACCTGCTCGGCTGGTGCGGCGGCAGCCAGATCACCACCGAGATGGTGCGCCGACTGCACGCGGCGGGCGAGGAGGTCACCTTCCTGCTGCTCGACCCCGCGCTGGACACCTACGAGCGGGAGAACATGCACGAGTTCGTCCGCCGTTTCGAGCGGGCCGAGGCGGCGTTCGCCGAACTCGCCGACGCCGCACGCTCCGGAGCCGGCCGGGAGCGGGTGGCCGAGCTGCGGCAGCGGGCCGGTGACCTGCTCAACGGGATCCTGGACGACGGCGAGGTGGCCCCGCCGGAGCCGGGCGACGACTTCTGGCCGGGGCGGATCCGGGTCTGGCGGGAGCTGCTACAGACCCGGCTGGCCTACCGCCACAAGCCGTACCAGGGTCGGCTTCACCTGCTCGCGGGTGACGACGTCGCGGCGGGCGAGCACGAGGTCGCGGAAGGGGTCAGCTTCGAGGACTTCACCGCGCGCTGGCGGGAGCTGGCCTCCGGCGGGCTGACGGTCCACCGGGTGGGCGGCAACCACCTGGGCGTCCTGAAGGCGCCCCATGTCGCCCAGGTCGCGGCGGTGCTGACCGGCCTGCTGGCCGGCGAGCAGCAGTAAGCACCCGGCCGGGGCAGGTGGCCGGGCCCGCCCGCCCCGGTGCCGGACGAACCGGCCGGCGCGTGCACGACCCACCCGCCGGGTCCGTCAGTCGAGCCCGGCCGGGACCACGTACCACCGACGAAGGAAGTGAACCGATGCCCCCCGTCCTCACAGCGGACTCGCACGACAGCGTGGTGACCCTGGACCCCAGCGCGTCCATGGCCGTCGAGAGCCTGGCCGCCGACCTCCTGTCCTTCGCGGACGGACGGATCGACGATCCCGCCTGGATCCGCCAAGCCGGCCGGCGCCGCCACGAGCTGCCCACCCCCCTGCGCAGATCCCTGGCCGACTTCGGCCGGGACCCAGGACCGGCCGGCGCGCTGCTGATCCGCGGCCTGCCGGTCGACGAGGAGCTGATCGGGCCGACCCCCATGGTCAGCGGCTCGGTCCAGCGCGAGGCCACCATCCCCGCGGCCGTCCTGATGCTCCTCACCCACGCGCTCGGCGAGCCGATCTCCTTCCGGCCCGAGAAGTCCGGCGCGATGGTCCACGACGTGGTCCCGGTGCCGGGCAGCGAGGAGTTCCAGGGCAACGAGGGCTCGGCCCTGCTGACCTTCCACAACGAGAACGCCTTCCACCCGCACCGCCCCGACTTCGTCCTGCTGCTGTGCGTGCGGGCGGACCACGACCGGGTGGCCGGGCTGCGCACCGCCTCCATCCGGCAGGTCCACCACCTGCTCGGCGACACCCACCGGGACGCGCTCTTCGAGCCCGAGTTCAGCACCGCGCCGCCGCCCTCCTTCGCACTGCCCGCGGCGCACTCCCGGCCGCACCCGGTGCTCAGCGGCGCTCGCGAGGACCCGGACCTGCTGGTCGACTTCGCCGCCACCGAGCCGCTCACCGAGCGGGCGGCGCAGGCCATGCTCGAACTCCAGCGCCTCTTCGCGGCGCACGCGCTGACCCATCACCTGCTGCCCGGTGACCTGGCGATCGTCGACAACCGGGTCACCGCGCACGGCCGCACCGGTTTCGCGCCGCGCTACGACGGACGCGACCGCTGGCTGCACCGCACCTTCGCGACCCAGAACCTGCGCCGCTCGCGTGTCCACCGGGCGGGCGACGGCCACGTCGTGACCGGCTGACGTCGAGTCAGAGGCGGGGAGGACCCGGTGGCGCGGCCGATCGTGCGAGGCGTCACCGTCTCGTTCGCCGGTGTCCTGATCACGGTCGCGGCCGGCGGCGAGCCGCCCGCCGCGACCGCGCACTTCCTGCGGCCGGCCGCGGGACGCGGCGTCCCGGTCGGCACCGTGGCGTTCCGGGGCGGCCCGGAGGCGGTGACGTTCACCGTCCCGCGGCCGCACGGGCCGGCCCCCGCCGTGGCGGCAGCGGCGCCGGCCCCGGCCGCTGCCGACCGGGTCCGCCCGGACGACCGGGTGGTCGAGGCGGCGCTGCGCGGCGCCGGCCCGCGACCGGCCCCCGCGACGGCGGCGGCCTTCTGCGCGGCGCCGGCCCGCGCGGGGGTGTGCCCGGCGGCCACCTCGTTCGGCTCCCGCCGGCTCGGCGCGTCCCGCCCGCAGGCGCAACTCGGCCGGACAGTGCGCGCGTTGCGCGAGAGCTTCGGGACCGGCGTGCTCGGTACCGGTGCACCGGCCGAGCCGCGGCGGTCGGGCCGGCTGCCGGCCCTCGGTGACGGCTCCCTGACGGCCCCTCGGCTGACCGCACCCTGACGGGCCCCTCGGCTGACCGCACCCTGACGGACCTTCGGCTGACCGCTCCCCGACAGATCCTCTCGGCCGGTCCCTGACGGACCGCCGGCGCTCCGGCACCAGCCGTCCGTCAGCGTACGGCCCCGGCGGTCCGTCAGTGTTCGCTGCCCGGCGTGGCACGGCGGCGGGCCGCCCCCGGCCGGTCTTCGGGGGCGGCCCGTCCGGCCGGCCTGCGTCAGTCGCCGAGGGCGACGAAGCGCAGTTCGCTGGTGTAGCGGTTGCCCTGGTCGTCGGTGAGCCAGGTCTGCTCCGGGCTGGGCAGCATCTCGGTGACCGTCAGCCGGCCCTCCGGGTCCTGCCGGGCCAGCCGGCGGGCCGCCTTGGCGAACAGGTTGACGTACGCCGGACTCTCGAAGTCCACGAAGAACGGCCGGGGTTCGGCCGGCGTGGTGACGAAGACGAACCTGGGCAGCCCGCTCGCGGCGTGCCAGCGGCGGACCCGCACGAAGCGGCGCGCCTCGTTCTTGTCCTGGGCGCAGTCCAGCGCGGCGCCGGCGTACCGCCAGGTCTCCCGGGCCAGCACCATCCGGTCCACGGTGATCCGGGGCGTGTGGTCGGCCTCCGGCAGCAGCCGGCAGAGGTCGATCACCAGCGTGGTCAGCACGTGCGCGAAGACGTCCAGCACACCGAAGACCGCGCCGTCGGGCAGCCGGACCACCAGGCGGCCGTCCTGCCGCTCCACCACCGCCTCGGCGCTCGGCACGGTGCGCTCCCGGTGCGGGTCGGCGCCGTGGTCGAGCAGGGCGATCTGGTAGTCCTCGGGGCGGACCAGGGCGTGCCGGACCCGGGTGGAGAGCCGGGCCCGGTGCTCCTTGGGCAGCAGCGGCATCAGCCGCGGCCGCGGGTGGTCCAGGCCGGTCTGCGCGAACAGCTCGGCCGGGGCCGGGTGCTGGTGGACGAAGAGCGAGGCACCGAGAGTGTTGATGGCCACGTGCAGCTCGCCGAGCACCAGCTCGAACTCGCCCCGTTCGACGGCCCGCAGGCCGTCGGCGGCGAGCATCACGTCCGGGCTGAGGTAGCGGGCCGCGGTCCAGCCGGCCGACCGCTCGTCGAAGGCGGCCCGCACCGCCCCGGCGATGTCCGCCGCGGCGACCGCGACGTTGCCCTCGTGCTCCGGCAGGCGCAGGATCGCGGACCAGCGGTGCCAGAACTCGCGCTGCAGTGCGGCCGCCTCGCCGGCCGCGTCACCGTGCAGGATCGGCATGCAGGCGAACCAGAACGACGCCAGATCCACCGGTCCGCCGGCGGCCTTGCTCAGCCGCTCGTGGACCTGTTCGGCCAGTGCCAGCACCCGGGACGCCAGGTGGGAGGTGAGCCAGCCGGCGCTGGTCATCAGCAGGTCCAGCGGTTCCAGCGCCCGCAGCACCTCGGCGCCGACCGTGGCGGTCGCGGCCCTGATGCTGTCCGAGTAGACGAGGGTGCGGCAGGGCGCGGTGGTGCTGCCCTTCTCGCGGGCCGCCGCCGTGTCGGTCAGCTCCCGGAAGTCGGATTCCAGGGCGGCCAGCGCCGCGGTCAGCTCCGGCCCGGTGGCCGCGGCGGCGACCCCGGCCCGGCCGCGTTCGAGCACCTCCAGCATGGCGAGGCCGCGCCGGCGCGCCGGCTCGTCACCGACCCGCTCCAGCCAGTCCCGCAGGTGGCGCTCGGGGTGGGTGCCGGCCGGCACCTCCAGCCTGCGGACGATCCAGCGCCGCCGGGCCAGCTGATCGAGCAGGTCCTCGACCTGCTGCGGCGCGGCCCGGCCGGCCAGCTCGCGCCGGATCTCCCGGGCCGGGCGCCGGCCGTCGCACAGCCGCAGGACCGCCAGCTCCAGCTCGGTGGCCGGCTGCGCGGGCCGGCCGGGCAGCAGGACCGCCGCCGCGCCGGTGCGCAGGTACGGCATGCGGCGCGGGGCGACCCACTCGCGCAGCCGCGGGTCGGCGTCCAGGACCTTGGCCAGCTCGTCGATCGACCAGCTGGAGAAGTACACCTTGGTCCTGGCCACCAGGCCCTCGCCCGGCTCGACCGTCACGCCGGGCCGGTCCGGGTCGAGGGTGCCCCAGCCGACCGGGCCGAAGAAGCCGATGGTGTCGTTCTTGACGCAGAACCGCTGCCAGTAGTGCGCCACCAGCTCCTCGCGCTGCCGGTGGCCGCTGGTCCGCCCGGCCGCGCTCGGCTCCCAGCGCACGAACGGCTCCACGGCGCGGCCGACCACCGCGCGGTTCTGCCAGGCCACCGCGGCCTGGAAGTCCGGCCGGGCGGCGATCCGTTGCAGCTCCCTGGCGCCGTCCACCGCGGCCTCGGCGAAGGCCGCCTCGAATGCCTTCCAAGCCGGCCCGGTCAGCGCGGCCCGCGGTCCCAGGGCGTCGGCCGCCCGGGCCAGTTCGGGCGCGGCCAGCCGCAGCACCCCGTCGGCCGGGAAGCCCGGCCCGCGCAGGGCGAACTGCCGCCACAGCTGCCACTTGTCCCCCAGCGGGACGGTTCTCCCGGCCATGGTGCCCCCTCCTAGCTCAGGCCGGCGTCGGCGATGACGACCATGGCAAGGTCCTCGGGCGACGGGTAGGTGAAGACCAGGGCGACCGGCACCTCCGCACCGACGGCCTGCTGTAGCCGGGCGGTGATCTGGAAGGCGCTGAGCGAATCGCCGCCCGCCTCGAAGAAGTCGCTGAAGGTGTCCAGCGTGTCGTCGCCCAGCGTCTCGCGGTAGAAGGAGGCGATCAGCTCGGGCAGTTCTGCCGCTGCCACCTGCGGGCTGTGCGTGCTGGTCATCCGGTACCTCCGAGTGAGTAGCTGCTTGCTGTACGGGTGAGCCGGCGCGATGCCGGGAATCGGTGCGGTACCGCCGGCCGGGTGCCGGCGGTACCGCGGGGGTCAGACCGAAGCGGCCGGGGGACGGCCCAGCAGCCTGGCGGACAGTGCGGCGGGCGTGTTGCCCCCCGACACCACGACGGCGACGCGCTCGCCGCGCAGCCGGCGGCCCGCCGGACAGAGCGCCCCGGCCAGCGCGACGCTGCCGCTGGGCTCTGCGGGGACGCCCTCCCGGTGCAGCAGCCGCATGGCCCGCAGGATCGCCTCGTCGGCGACCTCGACCAGCGCGTCCACCCGCTCCTGCACGATGGGGAAGGTGACGGTGCCCGGCCGCTGCCCGCGCAGCCCGTCCGCGACGGTGTCCGACGGCGGCACGGCGACCGCTCGTCCGGCGGCCAGCGAGCGGGCGTACCGGTCGGCCCCGGCCGGCTCCACGCCGACGATCCGCACCGGGTGGCGGGCCGCCCGCGCGGCCAGGCAGATGCCGGCGAGCAGACCGCCGCCGCCGGTCGGGACGAAGACGGTGTCGACCTCGGGCGCCTGCTCGAAGATCTCCAGGCCCACCGTGCCCTGGCCCGCGACCACCAGCTCGTGGTCGGAGGAGGGCACGAGCAGCGCGCCGGTCCGCTTCGCGTGGGCCAGCGCCTGCCGTTCGCGCTCGGCCACGCCGCCGTCCACCCGCAGTACCCGCGCGCCCAGCGAGCGGATGACCCGCTCCTTGTCCGCGCTGGCCCCGGCCGCCATCACCACGGTGACCGGGACGCCGAGGGCCAGGCCGTTGCGGGCCACCGCGATGCCGTGGTTGCCCGAGGAACCGGTGACGATCTCGCCCGCGGTAGCCCCGGCCATCGCGTTGGCGGCGCCGCGGACCTTGAAGGAGCCGCTGTGCTGGAGGTGTTCGGCCTTGAGCAGGATGCCGGGCAGCGCGTCGAGGGCCAGCAGCGGGGTACGGCGCACCCGGTCGGCGATCCGGTCGGCCGCCGCCCGGACGTCCGCCAGCCCGAGTCGGGTCGGCAGGGCCGTCACGGTGTCCGGTCCGGGGAACCCAGCGCGCGGCGGTCGGCCTTGCCGGTGCTGGTGGTCGGCACCCGGTCGATCCGGGCGAAGCGGCGCGGCATCAGATGGAACGGCAGGGTCCGCGCCAGGTGGGCGCGGAGCGCGGCGTCGGTCACCCCGGCCAGTGCCCCGGAGAGGTGGGCGACCAGGTAGGTGCGGCCCCGGTCGTCGGTCTCCGCGGTGACCACGGCGCCGGTCACCGCGGGGTGGCCGAGCAGCTCGCCCTCGATCTCGGCCGGGTCCACCCGGTAGCCGCGAATCTTGATCTGCCGGTCGCCGCGGCCCAGGTACTCCAGGTTGCCGTCGGGCCGCCGCCGGGCCAGGTCGCCGGTCCGGTACATCCGCGCGCCGGGCGGGCCCGCCGGATCGGGCAGGAACCGCTCTGCGGTCAGCGCGGGGCGGCCGCAGTAGCCGCGCGCCACGCCGGCGCCGGCGATGTGAATCTCGCCGACCTCGCCGTCCGCCACCGGGTCGGACCCGCCGTCCAGCAGCCGCACGGCGACCCCGTCGATCGGCGTGCCGATCAGGTCGGCGGTGGTCTCCGGCCGCTCGGGCAGGTGCAGCCGGGTCGAGGTCATGGTGCACTCGGTCGGGCCGTACTGGTTGACCAGCCCGCCGCCGAGCGCCCGGTGGCCGCCCGCGGCGAGGAACGGCCGCAGCGACTCCCCGCTGGAGACGGTCAGCCGCAGCCCGCGCAGCTCCGCGGCGCTCGTCTCGTGCCGGGTCAGGAAGGTGAGCAGTGACGGGGTGGCGCTGAGCACCGTTTCCACGCCGAACCGCCGCACCGTCTCGGCGAAACCCTCCGCCCGGAGCAGCACCGAGCGGTCCACCAGGACCAGCCGGGCGCCCGCGACCAGCGGGGCGAAGGTGTCCCGGACGGACGCGTCGTAGCCGAGCGGCGCCAGCTGGAGCGCGGTGGTGTGCGGGCCCAGACCGTAGTCGCGGGCCACGAACCGCAGGTAGCGGGTGAGCCCGCGGTGCTCGATCAGCACCGCGTTGGGCGTCCCGGTCGAGCCGGATGTGTGCGAGACGTACGCCAGCGAGGACGCCACGATCTGCGGCAGCGCGGTCGGCGCGGCCGGATCCGGCGCGCCTTCGGAGCCCGCCCCGGCCTCCTCGTCGATCAGCACGGTCGGCCCGGGGACGGCGAGTTCGAGTTTCTCGGCCAGTGCGGCGGTGGTGAGCAGGACGCCGGCCCGGGCACTGGCGGCCATCGCCCGCAGCCGTGGCGGCGGCGCGTCCACGTCCAGGGTGAGGAAGGCACCGCCGGCCCGGGAGACGGCGGCCATCGCCACCACGGCGTGCGGGCCGCGCTCCAGCGCCACCGCGCAGACCCGCTCGGGACCGACCCCGCGAACGGCCAGCAGCCGGGCCAACCCGTCGATACGCGCGAGCAGTTCACCGTACGTCAGGACGCCCTCAGGGGTGACCAGGGCGGGCGCCCCGGGAGCACCGGCGGCGTGCGCCGCGATCGAGTCGACGTAGCTCGGCTCCACGGTCGGCTCTCCGGTCATCCGGCACCGCCCGGCGACTCGGAGCGGTCGACCGCGACGAAGCGCAGCTCGGAGGTGTACCTGCTGCCCAGGTCGTCGGTGAGCCACGCCTGTTCCGGGGTCGGAAGCATCTCGGAGACGGTCAGCCGGGCCTGCGGGTCCCGGGCGGCCAGCCGGCGGATCGCCTTGGCCAGGATGTTGACGTACACCGGGCTGTCGAAGTCCACGTAGAACGGCCGGGGTTCGGCGGGCGAGACCACGAAGACGTGCCGCGGCAGCTCCGTCGCGGCCTGCCAGTGGCGGGCCCGGACGAACCGCTTCGCCTCGCTCTTCTCGGTGGCGAACGGCAGTTGACCGGCGGCGAAGCGCCAGGTCTCGCGGGAGAGGACCATCTTGTCCACGGTGACCCTGGGGGAGTGGTCGGCGTCCGGGCGGATCCGGAACCGGTCCATCACCCGGTTGGTCATCGCGTGGCAGAAGACGTCGAGCAGGTCGAACACGGCGCCGTCGGGCAGTTCGGCGACCAGCCGGCCCGCCCGCTCCTCGACCGCCACGTCCGCACAGCGGACGGTGCGCGGCCGGCGCGGGTCGGCCGTGTGGTCCACGAGCGCGACGTAGTAGTCCTCCGGGCGGTCCAGCGCCGGGCGGCTGCGCGCGGACCAGCGGATCAGCGGCAGCTCCTTGGGCAGCATGGGGACCAGGCGGGGACCGGGGAAGTCCGCCGTGGTCTCCGCGATCAGCTCCTCGCGGTCCGGGTGCTGGGTGACGAAGAGCGAGGCGCCCAGCGTGTTCATCGCCACGTGCAGCTCGCCGAGCACCAGGCTGAACTCGCCCCGCTCCACGGCCCGGAGGTCCTCGGCGATGAGCATCACGTCCGGGCTGGCGTAGCGGGACAGCGACCAGCCGGCGCCCGGCTCCCCGAACGCCTTGTGGACCTGCTCGGCGATGTCGGCGGAGGCCCGCTCCACCCGGCGGGCACCCTCGGGGGCGGCGATGACGGCCGCCCAGCGCTCGCGCAGCTCCGCCTGGATGGCGTCGATGTCGGCGATCGACCGGCTGTGCGGGGCGGGCAGGCACTCGAACCAGAGCGAGCCCAGGTCCACCGTCCCCTGCCGCGCGCGCAGCCGCCGGTACGCGTCGGTGATCCGGGCGCCGACGACCTCGGCGAACCGGTCGGTCATCCAGCGGGCGGCGGTCAGGCACAGCTCCAGCGGGGTGAGGGCGTCCAGCACCGCACTGCCGACCCGGGCCGTCGCCGAGCGACGGCAGTCCGCGTACACCAGCGAGCGGTTGGGCGCCGTCCTGGCACCCTTCTCGCGCTGCGCCGGAGCCTGGGTCAGGCGGGCGAAGTCGGCCTCCAGGGCGGCGAGCGCCGCGACCAGCTCCTCCGCGTCGGTCCCGGCGGCCTGCACCCGGTCCCGGCCGCGCTCCAGCACGGCGAGTCCGGCCAGGGCCGGCTCGCGGACCGCCGGGTCGCCGACCCGCTCCAAGGTCTCGCGCAGGTGGCGCTCCGGGTAGGCGGTGGCGGGGATCTCCAGCCGCCAGGCGATCCAGCGCCGCCGGACCAGCTGGTCGAGGAGGTCCTCCACCTCTTCCGGCGCGGCCCGGTCGGCCAGCTCCCGCTGGATGTCCCGGGCCGGGCGCACCCCGTCGCAGCGCAGCAGCACCTCGCGCTCCAGCTCCGGCACCGGCTGCGCGGGCCGCCCCGGGATCCGTACCTGCGCCTCCCCGATCCGCAGGTACGGCAGCCGGCGCGGCGCCAGCCAGGGACGCAGACCCGGATCACGGTCCAGCGTCCTGGCCAGCTCGTCGATCGACCAGCTGGAGAAGAAGACCTCGGACCGGGTGATCAGGCCCGTGCCGCGGTCCACCTCGACCCCGCGCAGCTCCGGGTCGAGGGTGGCCCAGCCGACCGGGCCGAAGAAGCCGATGGTGTCGTTCTTGACGCAGAACCGCTGCCAGTAGTGCGCCACCAGTTCCTCCCGCTGGCGGGGCATGCTGGTCCGGCCGGCCGCGCTCGGCGTCCAGGCCAGGAACGGCGCGATGCCGGTGCGCAGCACGGTCCGGTTCTGCCAGGCCACCGCGGCCCGGAAGTCGGGCCGGCCGGCGATCGTCTGGAGCTCCCTGGCGGTCTCCACGGCCGCGTCGGCGAAGGCGGTCTCGAAGGACCGCCAGTCGGCTCCGGCCAGCTCCGCCCCGGCACCGAACCGGTCTGCCGCCTCGGCCAGGCCCTGCGGTGCCAGCCGCAGCACCCCGGTCACCGGGAAGCCCGGTCCGCGCAGCGCGAAGTGCCGCCACAGGCGCCAGCCGCCGCCGGGCAGCAGTACGGGCTCACTCATCGCCGTCTCCCTCGGGGGCGCCGCCGACGCACCACTCCAGCACCGCGCGGGCGCTGTGGTACTTGTTCTCGGCCTGCTCGAACGCGATCGAGGCGGGTCCGTCGAGCACCTCGGCGGTCACCTCGTCGCCGCGGTGCGCGGGCAGGTCGTGCATGAAGAGCGCGCCTGGGCTGGCCTCCATGACGGCCTTGTCGACCCGGAACGGCTCGAAGGCGCGCTGCCAGTCGGGGTCGGCCTTGGTGGTGCCGGTGGTCTGCCAACGAGTGGTGTAGACCACGTCTGCCTCGGGCAGGTCGGCCGGGTCGTGCCGATGCGTCACCAGCGCGCCGCCGGCCGCCGCGTACTCGGCGGCCCGGTCGAGGTAGTGCTGCTCGACCCCGTACCCCTGCGGAGTGCGCAGGTGCAGTTCGGTGCCGGGGTAGCGGGACAGCGCCAGCGTCAGCGCCGAGGCGGTGTTGTTGCCCTCGCCGAGGTAGAGCACCCGCAGGCCGTCGATCCGCCCGAACCGGCGCAGCAGTGTGGTGAGGTCGGTGAGCGCCTGCGTGGGGTGCTCGGCGGCGCTCATCGCGTTGACCACGGCCATCCGCCGCTGGGCGGCGAAGGCCCGCAGCTCGGCCTCGCCACCGGCGGTCCTGGCCACCAGCACGTCGAGCATCCGGGACAGCACCGCGGCGGTGTCCTCGACCGTCTCCCCGGTGTTCTCCTGGAGGTCCCCGGGGCCGTAGGTGATCAGCCGGCCGCCCAGGCGCAGGGCGCCGGCCGAGAAGGCGGTGCGGGTGCGGGTGGAGGTCTTGCGGAACAGCACGCCCACCACGGCGTCGTGCAGCGGGCGGGCGTCCTCGCGGCGGCCGGCGGCGAACTCGGCACCCCGCCGCACGATGCCGTGCATCTCCTCGAAGCCGAGGTCGTCGATCGAGATCAGGTGTCGGCGTAGCGGACCGGACATCTGCGGTCTCCTTCCTTGACGGGCTTGTCTGACGGCCTGGAACAGGGCTTGACGGACCCGGAAAAGGTCCTGGCGGAGCGTCAGTCGATTCGCAGGCCCTGTCGCAGCACGTCGAGCCCGCGGTCCAGCACGGCGGGATCGATGGTCAGCGGCGGCAGCAGCTTGACCACCTCGTCACGGCGGCCGCACAGTTCGACGATCAGCCCGTGCTCGAAGGCGTACTGCTGCAGTCGCTCGGCGCGCAGCGGGCCGGCGCCGGAGCCGAGGTCGATGCCGAGCGCCATCCCGCTCCCGCGCGTCACCAGTCCCCGCCCCAGCGCGTCCAGTTCGGCGCGGAACCGGTCCAGCCGGCCGATCGAGGCGGCGAGCTGGGTGTGGAAGGCGTCCTGCCGCCACAGCTCGCAGGCCGCGGTGGCGGCGACGAAGGCCAGCTGGTTGCCGCGGAACGTCCCGGTGTGCTCGCCCGGCTCCCAGACGTCCAGCTCCCGCTTGAACAGCACCAGGGAGAGCGGCAGCCCGTAACCGCTCAGCGACTTGGAGAGGGTCACCACGTCGGGGGTGATGCCGGCGTGCTCGAAGCAGAAGAACCGGCCGGATCGGCCGCAGCCCGCCTGGATCTCGTCCAGAATCAGCAGGATCCCGTGCCGCTCGGTGAGTTCGCGCAGGGCGCGCAGCCAGCCGGCGCTCGCGGGGTAGACGCCGCCCTCCATCTGCATCGGCTCCACGATCACCGCGGCGGGCAGGTCGACGCCCGAGGAGGAGTCGGTGAGCAGCCGCTCCAGGTAACCGATCGAGTCGAACCCGCCCTGCGGACCGTCCTCGTAGGGCACGAACGTGACGTCCTGCCCGGTGACCCCGCCCGCCCGGCGGGCCCGGCGGCTGCCGGTCACCGCGAGCGAACCGCGCGACATGCCGTGGTACGCGCCGGTGAACGCGACCAGGCCGGAGCGGCCGGTCTGCTTGCAGGCCAGCTTGAGCGCGGCCTCCACGGCGTCGGTGCCGGTCGGCCCGGTGAACTGCGCCTTGTAGTCCAGCCCGCGGGGCCGCAGCACGGTGTCGGCGAAGGCGGTCAGGAAGTCCCGCTTGGCCACGGTGTACATGTCCAGGCCGTGCGCGAGGCCGTCGGCGGCGAGGTAGCCGGCCACCCGGGCCTTGATGAAGTCGTTGTTGTGCCCGTAGTTGAGCGTCCCCGCACCGCAGAAGAAGTCGATGAAGGTCCGGCCGTCCTCGGCGAACAGCTCGGCGCCCTTGGCCCGCTCGAAGACGGCCGGGAACTTGCGGCAGTACAGCCGGACCTCCGACTCCAGGTCTTCGAAGATCTTGAACTCTGGCTCCGGCAGGGACTCCTGGCCGGTGGTCGGGGTGTCCTCGGCGATGTCCATCGGGTCCTCTCGGCAGGAAACGAGCCCGCGGCAGCCGCTCGTGACAGTGCCCGCAGGTGGAGGGAGGGTCGCCATGCCCGCCGGACGGACATGGGCAGGAGCAGCGTGCCGCCGGACCGTGGCGCGGCACCAGGGAACGAATGGCAGCCGCGCGGCCGCGTCGTTGCGCGTTTGTCCCGGTCCGGCCCGCGAGCCGGTCCGGCCCGGCCCGGCATCCCGTCCGGCCCGGCCGGTCGGGGGTCAGATCAGCCCGGTGCGCACCGCGTGCGCCACCGCGTGGGCCCGGTTACGGACCTGGAGCTGGCCCATCAGCTCGTAGATCACGTTTTTGACGGTGTGCTTGGAGCAGCGCAGCGTCGCGGCGATCGCCTCGTTGCCGTGGCCGTCCGCCATCAGCCGCAGCACCTTCAGCTGACGGCCGGTCAGCGTCGGGGGGCCCGGCCGCCGCCCGGGCCCGGCCGGCTCCGGCGATCCGTCGAGCAGGCGGGCCAGCGCCAGGTGGGAGAGCCGGCCCTCGCCGCGGTGGGCCGAGTGGACGGCCGCGGCCAGTCGCTCCGGCGTCGCCTCGGCGGACAGCACCATGGCCCGCGCGCCCACCCGCAACGCCTGCCGGGCGCCGTGGCGGGACAGCACGTCGGCCACCACAAGCAGCCGCTCGTGACCGCCCGGCAGGCCGGGCCGGCAGGCCTCGATCGCGCCCTCCACGGTGTCGCCGACGGCCACCAGCACGTCCTGCGGGGACGGATCCGGCGCCTCGGCCGGCCGGAGCCCCGCGATGATCAGCTTGGCCTCCACCACCGCGCGCGCCGCCGCGTCGCTCGACCGCACCCGCACCCGGACCCCCGTCCTGGGCGCGGTGGCGGCCGGGGCGGCCGTGGACGGGGCCGCGGCGGGGGCCGTCATCGTCGCGATCACAGCAGGCCCGCCCGGAGGGCGAAGGCCACCGCGTGGGCCCGGTTGCGCAGCTGGAACCGCCGGGTGACGTCGTGCACCACGGTGGTCACGGTGCGGGGCGAGTAGCACAGTTCACGTGCGATCTCCTCGGTCTCCCGGCCGTCCGCGACCAGTCGCAGGACCGCCCGTTCCCGCTCCGACAGCGCCGAGCCGCCGGGCGCCGCCACCCCGCCCGTGCCCGGGCGGCGGGCGCCGGCGCCCTGGCCGTGCTCCAGCAGGCCGTCCAACAGGTCCGGCGGCAGCGTGCAGTCGCCCGCGGCGGCCGCCACGACCGTCGACGCCAGGCGCTCGGCGGTGGCCTCGGAACGGCGCAGCAGCCCCCGGACGCCCGCCGCGAACGCCTGGACCGCGTCGCCGGCCGCCAGATCGGTCGCGACCAGCACCACCTCCTGGCGCTCGTCCGCCTCGCGCCCGGCCCGCACCGCGTTCATCACCTGCGGGGCCACCCGGTCCACCATCATGACCACGACCTGCGCCCGCTCCCCGGACAGCGCCACCGCGATGTCGCCGTGGTACTGCAGGCTGATCCGGGTACCGGCCTCCAGTATCGGGTCCTGCGCGACGATGCTGACTCTCACCGGTTCGCCCATCGGCTCCTCCTGATAATTGGCCCTGCCCGACAGGAGAGAGCATCGGTCGCGGGGCCCCGAGCGGCATCGGGTGCGGGCACCCAGTTTTCCCGGTCCGACGGCGGTGCGGGCCGGCAGCGACCGCCGCCGGCCCGCACCGCCGTCCCCGCGGCCTTCACCGCCCGCCCGGGCCCGCCGCCCGCAGTCGCCGTCCGCACCGCCTCGCCGCCCGCCGCCACCGGGTTCCGGCGGCCACCACCGGTCCACCGCCGGGCCGGGAGCAAACATGGGGGCGATCCCCCCATGTCCGCCGCGGCCGTCACCCGAAACCGCGCGGGAGGGCGGCGGGAGGGGCCGCCGCACCCGCTGCCGGTTCCCCTCCCGCGTGACGGCGGCCCTCAGCCGCCGAAGACCGCGACGGGGTCGCCGGTGAAAGGTGTCGTCGATGCGCGGGGCTCATGAGCCATCGGTCACGGCAGCGCATCAGCTCGACGGCGTAGGGGTTCGCGAGCAGGGCGTGCCTGCCGGGATCGGCCGTGAGTACGTGCTGTCCTCGGCACCGCGAACTCCACCGCGAACTCCGACGAGAACGGGTGAGAATCCGAAACGCCGGTGCACGACCTGGGCGGCCTGTCCCAGATCAACAACTTGCCCCGATGCGACGGATTCTCGTCACTCCGCATGCTGAGCGGCAACGCGGCGTGAGCAGAGGTCAACGCCGGAGCCACTCAAGCAGTTCGTCGTGGCGTACTTGGTAGACGGTGCCGGCCGACCTCAGCAGTCCTCGTTCATGACACCAGCGGAGGAACGCGGCCAGGCGCCACGGCAGCTTTCCGCGGGTGGCCGAGATCAGGCCGAGGTACTGGCGGGTGGTGACCGCGACGAAACCGGGCCCGGCAGCCACACCGCAGGCCAGGGCCGTGATGACGGCGAGCGGCCAGGGCACCCGCAACCACTCGACGCTCAGCGTCCCGTAGAGGGTGAGGGCCACGACGACGGCACCGGACACCACCCCTGCCATGGCGTCATTGCGCAGCGGGGACAGCGGCGTGGGCACCCCGGGCGGATCCGGGTCCGGGTCTCCGCCGTTGTTGCGCCGAGCGGCGCGCAGCCCTGCGGGTACCCCCACCGCCAGCCCGATGGCTCCCGCTCCGCATCCCGCGGTGAGACCGATGAAATCGCCGAGTCCGCCGGCGAGGAACCCGGCCGCCACTGTCACCCCCAGGGCGGACGGGGTACTGACTGCCACCAGATGGCGGCGGTCGATGTCCGCCCGCACCGACAGCGCCAGGCCGAGGCCGAAGACGGCTGCGAACCCGGCGCCGGCGGCCAGCGCGAAGCCCGGACCGAACAGCGGCGTCAGCGGCAGCATGAGGACGCCGCCCAGTGTGGCACCCAGGACGATCCGGCTCCAGCCGCGTCTGCTGCGTAGCCGCCCGAACAGGATTCGGCGGGGCTGGACGTACCGTGCACGTGCGTTCCAGGCCGACAGCAGCGGCGCGGGGGTCAGCAGTGCGAGCAGTACCGCGCCGGGCAGTGGCAGGGCGTGGTTGTGGTGGAGGCAGACCGCCAAGGAGAGCAGGGCGGGCAGCCAGAGGGCGATGGTGATCGCTGCGGCGGCGTAGCGGGCGCTGCGCGGCCCGGCGACCGGCCACAGCGTATGGATGGCCAGGTCTCGGGACGGTATGACGGCACCGCTGCCGTCGGCCGGCGCCGCGTGGCCGCCGCGCAGGCTTGCGGTGAGCAGCCGCAGCCACTGAGTCACGGCTTGCGCCTGGTACGGCCGACGCCGGTCGGCCGGATCCGGCTCGCACAGGGACGGGACGAGTTCCTCCAGCAACGCCGCGTGCAGCTCCTCCTGCTCTCGGCCGCCCGAGGCCGGTGCCCCGATGAACGAGCGGAGTTTCGCGGTTCCCGCTTCCGTCTGCGATGCCAGTGATGCCAGCGTGAGCATCCACGGTGAGGACAGCACCGCTCTCGTGGCCGTCCCCGTTGCGAAGAGGTCGTCCTCGAACTCGGCGAGCCGGGCCCTGTTCCTGGTCCGTTCGTCCAGGAACCGCCGGCCGTCGACGGGGTGGACCTCCTCGATCCGCACCGTCGCGCAGTCCAGCAGACGCTGATCGGCGCGGCTGAGTTCGGCGTACTCGTCCGAACGGCACGTCAGCACCAATGGCCCGGCGAACCGGTTGAGCTGGGCCAGCGCGGCGACGGCCCTGGGCCGTCCGCTGTCCGTAGGGTCCATCTCGTCGAGCCCGTCCAGGACCGGCATGATGCGCCCGGACGCCAACAGGTCCCGCGCCGTGCTCTCGGAACCGCCCAGGTACTCCTGACCCCAGAGAGCGCTGAACCAGTCGGCGAATGTCGCGCTGGTGTCCCACTCCGACAGGCCGGCCGGCACCGGCACCGGACCGTCGTAGTGCTTGCGGGCGAGCACCCGATGGACGAGTTCATAAGCCAGAAGCGTCTTGCCCGAGCCGGGACCGCCCGTGATGACCAGACGTTTCGGCCGCAGCTCGTCCAGGTAACGGGCGATGCCGTCGAAGTCCCCGCGAGGCCAGGCCCTGTCCGCGTCCCTGCCGCCCTGCGGTACGGTGACGAACGTGACGTTGATGGCCTTGCTGTCGTTGCCCAGCAGTTGCCAACGACGTCGCTCCACCTCCCCCCGGACGGCCTCGCGCAGCCTTCGGACGGCAGCTTCCCGGCCGGCCCCTGCCGACCGCGGGCCACGGAGCCGGTCGATGCCCCATCCGGCCAGAACACCGGAGAGTGTCGATCCGATCGGCCAGGTGACGCCCGACGCGGGCGGGGACAGCGCCAAGAGCGCCAGGACCGTCATCGTCCCTCCTGCGGCGGGCACCAGCAGCTTCTTCAGGCGGTGCCGTGAGGACGGCGGCGGTATGGCAATCGGCGCGTAGTCCGGTTCGTCGTCCGCCTCCGGAGACGCCTCGCCGATGTCCTCGGTGACGAAGTGGACACCGTGGGCACGCAAGGTCTGCTCGAATCCCGGCAGTTCGGCGAGGACACTGACGGGTACGGCCTCCAGCACACCGGGCGCGAGGCTTTTCTCCGTCGTCACGACCGCGATCAGGTGCGGTCCGCACAGCAGCCCGGTCCCCGAGCTGCCGCGCCATCCCGAGCGGCTCGGCACGATGCCCACGTCGACATGCACGGTGGTCATCCGCGACTTCATGCCGTGCAACGGGTCCACATGACCACGTATCGGCATGGTGTCCCGTGCGTGGTCAGGACGTGTGACCGCGTCGGGAAAGCCCAGTCCGAGGCAGGGCATGCGGCTCCTGCCCACGGTCCGCCCGAATCGCACCGGCGGAGCCACCGGCGGTTGCCAGTCCGGCCCCGTGATCCGCAGCAGCGCACCGTCCGCGTCCGGCGATACCTCCGAAGCTGCCGCTTCCGGCAGCCACACCAGTTCGGCAGCCGTCCAGTCCGTGCGGCCCGCCGGATCCAGCTGCCGGACCTCCACGCTGCCGCGCATCCGGACCCCGTCCACGACGTGGTGCGCAGTGAGCACCACGTCGTCACCGATCAGGTACCCGCTGCCCGACTTCCCGAGGACCGGATTCCAGATCTCCATGACCCGTGACTGGTCCATCCCCCGTCCTGTTCCTCACCCGACGACCTGTCCTCCACACGGACCGTACGCGGCTATCTCGGACGCTGCGGAGAGTCGGCGGAGATCCTCAGATCGTTGTCGTCGCCGTCGACCGGATGCAGGGTGAGCTTGACACGGTGGGTCCGGCCCACGCTTGCCGCACCATGGGCCTCAACCGTCCAGGGAAGAACGAAGACCTTGGCCCTGGCCCCGCCGTCCTTCTTGACCTCCACGGTGAACTCGAGCTCCACCGGCCCGGTCCTGAATTTCAGGGACTCCTCCCTGCCCGCCTCCATGGCGCTCTGCAACTCGGCACGAATCGCGCTGATGGTCTCCCCCAGCTCGGCCCATGGTTCCTGCGGCACGTCGATACCCCCTGACGGCTGGCCCTGACGCCCGGACGACGCAAAGCGGGTGTGGCCGAACGTGCGCCGGCCCGCTGCGGTTCGAACCGTATCCGGTCCCGGTCTCCCCAGGGGCCGGGACCGGCAAACACGACATCACCTCGGTTCGCCGAAGCGTCACGTGCCGACCCGTGCCCTCGCAGCACGCTGGGGATTCCCCCACGCCGCAGACTTCACCCCGCGTCTTCCGTGGGCTCTGCACGGCATCACCCCCAGCGACCACCGGAACCAAGCGCACCACCACGGCGCGCGTCGGGATCGGCTGAGGCGAGCAAGGGTTCGTCTTCGGCGTGACAGACGTTGGCGTGACAGACGTGGGGAAGAAGGTGGGTCGCGGCTACCCTGACCGGCCGGCTCCGTGTCCGGCAGGTCTCACACTCGGTGGTCGTGCCGCGGGCAGGGCTCCGACTGGTGCGCTGCGTCGATGGGAACCAGGAAAGGCTCATGGAGCATATGGAAGATGTGAATCAGCCGCTCGTCCCCGAGGTCGTGGACAGTCCGGCTCTGCGGATCAGGCCGAGAAGCCGTCTTGCGCGGTGGATGCTGCGTCATCAGGTGCAGCCGGTCGGACCGGCGGCGGACGGCGGACACACGGAGACGCATGCCTGGTGGAAGGTGATGTGCCTGACCGGCGTGGACTACTTCTCCAGCCTCGCCTATGTGCCGGCGATCGCCGCACTGGCTGCCGGCGCCGTCTCACCCCTGGCGACGCTGCTGATCGTGGCGCTGACCTTGCTGGGCATGCTGCCGATGTATCGGCGCGTGGCGAAGGAGAGCCCGCACGGGGCCGGATCGGTGGCGATGCTGGAGGACCTGCTGCCGTTCTGGTGGGGGAAACTGTTCGTGCTGGTCCTGCTCGGCTTCGTCGCCACCTCCTGGATCATCACCATCACCCTGTCCACGGCGGACGCCTCCGTCCACGTGGTGGAGAATCCCTTCTTCCCCCAGGCTCTGCACGGACATGAGGTCGTCCTCACCGTGGCCTTGCTGCTGATCCTGGGCGGGGTCTTTCTCCTCGGGTTCAGCGAAGCCGTCAAAGTGGCCATCCCTTTGGTGGCCATATTCCTGGTCCTCAACGCCGTGGTCATCGCCGTCGCTCTGACGGACGTATTCAGCACCCCCGGCGCCCTGTCGGGCTGGACCGACGCCCTCGGTGAAGGCGGCGGCTTCGGCGACCTCGCAGGCCCGGCTCTGCTGGCCTTCCCCTTGCTGGTCCTGGGTTTGTCGGGCTTCGAGACCGGCGTGAGCATGATGCCGCTCGTGACCGCGGACGCCGCCGACGATGAACAACGTCTGCACTCCCGGATCCGCAACACCCGCCGGCTGCTCACCACCGCGGCGCTCATCATGAGCGTCTACCTACTGGCCGCCAGCTTCGCGACCACCGTCCTCATCCCTCACAAGCAGTTCGAGCCCGGCGGCGCGGCCAACGGCCGCGCCCTGGCGTGGCTCGCGCACGAGCACGTGGGGGAGGCGTTCGGCACCGTCTACGACATCAGCACCATCCTGATTCTCTGGTTCGCCGGCGCGTCGGCGATGGCCGGACTGATCAATATCGTGCCCCGCTACCTGCCCGGCTACGGAATGGCCCCCGAATGGGGCCGCGCGGTACGCCCCGTGGTGATCGTCTACACCGCTCTGTGCGTCCTGATCACCATCGCGTTCGGCGCGGATGTCGACAAGCAGGCCGGCGCCTACGCCACCGGCATCCTGGCCATGATGGTCTCAGGCGCCTTCGCCGTCACCGTCTCCGTCGTACGCCGCCGCAAACGCACGGCCGCCGTCGGTTTCGCGATGCTGACCGCGGTCCTCTTCTACGCCTTGGTCGCCAACATCATCGACAAGCCCGACGGCATCGCCATATCGGGCATGTTCATCCTCGGCATCATCATCGTCTCGCTGGTCTCACGTGTCTCGCGCACCACTGAACTGCGCGCCGACCGCCTGGTCTTCGATGAGGCCGCCCGCCGGTTCATCGCAGATACCCTCGCCCACGACCAGTCCATCAACATCATCGCGAACCGCCGGCAGGCCGGCGACGAAGCCGAGTACTCGGCCAAAGAACTCGAACAGCGCGGCACCAATCCCGTCCCCGGGCCCGCCGACGTACTGTTCCTCGAGATCGATGTGGTCGACCCTTCCGATTTCAGCGACACCCTCACCATCCATGGCGTCCAGGTCGGCCCGTACCGCATCCTGCGCGCCCAGGCCCCGGCCGCTCCAAACGCCATCGCGGCCATCCTCCTGGCGCTGCGCGACACGACCGGCGTCAAGCCGCACTGCTACTTCGCCTGGGCTGAAGGCAGCCCCCTGAAGCACATGTTCCGCTATTTCCTCCTGGGGCGCGGCGACACAGCTCCCGTCACTCGCGAGATCATCCGCAGCAATGAACCCGATCCTGGTCGTCGCCCCGGCATTCACGTGGGCGATTGACCTGGTCTGCCGCGCCGCACCCGCCGTCTTCGCCTGGCGCTCGCGGCCGGGGCGGGCGAGACGGTGACGGAGGGGGCGTCCGATGTCCCGCCCGCCTCGGACCGGCAGACGTGCCTGTGCGTCCCGGGACCGCTGCTGTCCCGGAGCCGCCGGTGGCCGCCGTACGCGGGACCGGTGTGGGTGCTGCCGGAACGGGTGAGGAGCGCAGGACGCACTGTTGACGGCATCGAGAGTTCCTGGGGCACCTCGTCCAGCCACAGCCGTACATCCCGCGGACGAACCACGTACAGAAGGCGTCCCGCTGGCTCAGTCCGCAGCGGCACACGGTGCGCATCGCCGCTGCGTGGCTGGGCGGGCGGCAGCGCTCGATGTGCCCGCGACCTCGGCGAACCACTCCAGCACGGCCGGCCCCCGTCGAACGGTGCATCAACCGCCCGAGCAGTGGCGCGGCCCGGCCACGCGGATCGCCGAACTCACCATCGCCTACCGGGCCGCACTCCACCTTGTCGGCATCCTCCTCTGGACCCGACACTCGGGGCTGGAGGTTGTCCCGCACGGGGTGTGAGTTGTCCGGTGAGGGCCAGGTTGTGGAGCCGGGTGATGCCGAGCATGGCCTGGTGAACGCCGTTGCCCTTGAGCCGGCAGTCGCGGAGGATCTTCCAGGTCTTCAGCCGCGACAGGGCGTGTTCTACGCGTGCTCGCGCTCGGCGGTGGACGGCGTTCTCCGCTTCCTGTTGCGGGCTGAGGTGGGTCGGACCTCGTCGTTTGCGGTGTGGGATGAGCAGGCCGGTCCCCTGGTAGCCGCCGTCGGCGATGGCCGGTGCGCCGCCGTGCCGGTCGCGTTGTCGAGGATCTGGCGGTGATACTCCCGCCACAGGGCCTCGGCGTCGCCGGTCGCGCTGTTGCCCGGAGTGTGGTCGGCCGACCGGCGACGGCCTTGCTCGGGCACCCTTCCCATCTCGACATCTTGCTCCGGCCGGAGCTGGGCGCGTTCTACGTTCTACCTCGCCGCCGTGGCGACCGCCGCGCGCCGCCCGGCGTCTTCCCCGCCGGTCTGGCCGAGGCCGTCCTCGCCGCGCTCGCCCTGAGCCGCGCCCTGCCCGCTCCTGACAGCCCACATGTCCCCGACGCGGCGGAGTTCGTCGGCCGCGCGTGGTCCGGTCTGCTGCACTTCGTGTGGCGCACCGGCGCTGACCTCGGCGGTGACCTGCCGGCCGTCCTGGACCACGTACGCGGCCTCGTCGAGGCTCTCACCCGCCCCGTCACCCCGCTACCGCCGGCAGGCACTCCGGCAGCGCCCGCTCCAAGTGCCTTCGGCCCGGCCGGCGACAGGGCGGCCGGGGACGCCGGGGGAGAGGAGGAGCTGCCCACGGAACGGCGGCGGCGGGCGGATGGCGTCTGGCGGATGGCGGCTGGCGGACCCGCCGCTGGCCGGGGCGGGCGTCGGCGGAACCGCTGAGAGCGATCTCCTTCGAGGTGAGTCACGCGGCTGCGCCGGTTCACCTCGTGAGGGTGAGTGGAAGAGCGTCGGTGTACGAGTTCGCCGGCTTGGCGACCTTCTCCACGGAACGGGCCTCGAGCGCGGCGGGAGCGGAGCTGGTGCCGAGGGTTCCGCTGGGGCGCCAGGTGCCCGTGACCGCCACCCAGGTGTTGGCGGGCGGGGCCTGGATGCCGTAGATCCGTACTTTCACGGACTGGGCGTCGGCCGCGCAGCAGGAGATCATGATCCGAGTCAGGAACCAGTTGCTCCCCGGCTTGGCGGACGTGACGAAACCGGTCATCCGGACCGTGCGCCCCTTGATGGCCCGGGAACGGTCCTGCTGCACGCGGCGGGTGAAGTCGGAAAGGGTGATCGGAAGCGGCGAGCTTGAAGGCAGCGGGTCGAAGTCGTCCTGTTGTGTGACGGCCTTGGCCGGCTCGCGGGAGGCGGTGTATGCGCCGAGGGCGGGTGGGGCGTAGAGCAGCAGGCTCAACGCGGGAAGCAGGAGCAGCCACGCGGCGCGGGGTGCGGTGGAATGATCGTGCCCGTGACCGTCCCCGGCGTGGTCCGTGTGCTCAGCGCCGTGGTCGCGCCGTCTCCAGTAGGACACCGCGTCCGACACGCCCAGCAGGATCAGCAGTGCGCCGGAGGCGATCAGCAGCGGGCGCATCCCCTCTTTGACATAGCGCAGGTACAGGTCGGTGAAGAGGGCGATGTGCAGCAGGCCGAGGCCGCTCAGAACGAGCAAGGTCATCTGATACGGGCGTCTCACAGCAGGGCTCCTCCGATCAGCGCGCTGGACAGGACCCCCACGACCACCGTGGCGGCGGAGAACCGGACCGCGAACGCCCGGCCGAAGGTGCCCGCCTGCAGGGCGATCAGCTTCAGGTCGACCATCGGACCGACCACCATGAACGCCAGCCGCGCGGTAGACGAGAACCCGCTCAGCGAGGCCGCCACGAAAGCGTCAGCTTCCGAGCACACCGCCAGCACGATCGCCAGCCCGGCCAGGAAGAGCACCGACAGCCAGGGCGAGCCTGAGAACGCATCCAGCACGGAACGGGGCACCGCCACATTGAACGTGGCAGCCGCCATCGCACCGACCACCAGGAAACCGCCCGCATGCAGGAAGTCGTGCTGGAAACCGACCCGGAACTCCCGCCATCGACTGGCACCGGACCGATGCCCGCTGTGCCGCACGACCGGCCCCAACCACTCCGCTCTCCCCAGCCCTAGCCAGAGCCAGCCCATCACCAACGCCGTGGCGAGCGAGGCCAGCAGCCGAGCGGCGACCATGTCGGGCCGGCCCGGGAAGGCGACTGCGGTGGCGGTCAGCACCACCGGGTTGATCGCGGGCGCGGACAGCAGGAACGCGAAAGCGGCCGCAGGCGCTACACCCCGGCCGATCAGGCTGTTCGCCACCGGCACCGACGCACACTCGCAGCCTGGCAACACGACTCCCGCCAATCCTGCCACCGGGACGGCGAGCGCCGGCCGACGCGGCAGCACACGACTGAACACGTGTGCCGGTACGAACGCATTGATCGCACCAGACAGGGCTGTGCCGAGCAGAAGGAAGGGCAGCGCCTGCACGGTCACGGCGAGACAGACGGTGCGCCACGCCTGCATCGCTGGCGTCTCCATCCAGCGCCCCACGAAATAGAGCACTGTCCCAGGAACGGTGGCCGCCCCCAGCAACAGGAGCGGCCAGGACCGGGGCCAACCGGAAGCCCTGTGACCCGTTGCCGCTGTGTCCGCGTCGTCGTCCTCCGCCGCTTCGGCCCATTCTTCAGTTCTCTGCATGCCCCACCCACCTGCCAGATGTTCGCGTCAACATAAGGGGCGCCGACGAACATGTGATCCAAACGCGCCAAGCTTAACGACGACTGGGGCGTATGACTGGGGCGGGCGGGCTCGGTGGTTCTGAGGGGAAGAGATCGCCGCGGACCTTCGACACCAGAGCCGAGGCCGACCTCACGCTCTTCGAACAGCAACCCCGCCGCATCCAGAAGCGTCTCGGCTACCTCAGTCCCATCGAGCTCGAAGAGAAGCACTACGCCAGCCGGGCAGCGACCGAACCAGCCCCCGACGGGACCGGCACGCACGCAACAGGAGGAATACGCGCCCATGAGGCTGCGCACAACATGCCCGGCGACGCTGGACCGTGGAACTGCGCTCGCACCCCAGCGGGCTCGTCCTCGTATGCCAGCAATGTCCCGACGGCAGTGAACACCGGCGACCACGACCACAACCACCCGCACGGCTCAGGGTGGTGGGCCAGGGCACGGCACGAGGTCGCGCACCTGGTGACGCCGCACAGTCATGAGGCGATGGACAAGGTCGACTCGGTCATGGAGACCTCGCGTGAGGGGATGCGCACGCTGTGGCTGTCGCTGGGCATCCTCCTGGGGGGCACCGCCGTCGTCCAGGCGGTGATCGTCGGCCTGTCCGGATCGGTGGCCCTGTTGGGACTTCCGCGAACGCTTTCTCAGGGATGGCTTCAGGCAGGTGACTCACCCTCACGGCCTTCGTTTCTGATCGGTGCACCTCGGTCGGAGCACATGATCAGGCGAAGGCCACCTCGGCCTCCGGAGAATGCCCAGGTCAGCTACCCAGTTCGAGGCACATTTCGACGCCGGCGGTCATGCCCCTCGGTAGTGATCAGGCAGAAGGGATGGCCGACGGGGTCCTCGTAGACGCGGTAACCGATCGGCTTGTCCGAACCATCCAACAGCGTCGCACCGAGGGCGAGCACTTGGGCCTCAGCCGTGTCGAGGTGCGTGACCATCACGTCGATGTGCATTTGCTGAGGATGCGCGGAATCCGTCCACCGCGGCGCGCGAAAATCCTCCACCCGTCGGAAGGCGACCACCAGGGTGCCCGCCGCGTCTGATGCCGTCCCATTCGTCATCGAGGTACTGCTGGCGGGGGTGCGCTGCCCGTCCTCGCCGCAGAACAGGCGCTGGCGGAACGCGGCGTCCAGCGCCTTGCCCGGCATCCACTCCGCGGCCTGGTGCAGGGTCTCGCTGCTCATGGTTCTCCTAGGTCTTGTCTGATGATGGATCTTGTGGTGGGCGTGGTGAGCTGACGGATGCGGCGTGGGAGCGGATAGCGGCGCTGTTGCCGGGCGTTGACGGGCGGGGTCGTCCGTGGCGGGATCACCGGCAGGTGATCAACGGGGTGTTGTGGCGGTTGCGGACGGGTGCTCCGTGGCGTGACTTGCCGGAACGGTTCGGGCCGTGGCAGACGGTCTATGAGCGGTTCGCCCGGTGAAAGGCGGACGGGACCTGGGCCCGCCTGCTCGAGGAGGTCCGGGTCCGCGACGACTCGGTCGGGGCGGTGGAGTGGACCGTGTCGGTCGACTCCACGATCAACCGTGCTCACCAGCACGCCGCTGGCGCCCGCAAAGGGGGCGGCGTCGGGGGACGAACTGGAAGATCCGGAACGCACGGCGGATCGTCAGGCGCTCGGCCGGTCCCGCGGCGGTCTGACCACCAAGGTCCACCTCGCCTGTGACGGCCGGGGCCTGCTCCTGGCCGTCCTCGTCACGCCGGGCGACGTCAACGACTCACCGCCTTCGACGCGGTCCTGGACGCGGTGAGAGTGCCCCGCACCGGCGTCGGTCGGCCGCGCCGCAGGCCCGACGCGGTCATCGCCGACAAAGCGTATTCGTCACGGGTGATCCGCCAGACGCTGCGGCGCCGGGGCACCCGAGCCGTCATCCCCGAACGGGAGGACCAGAAGGCCAACCGGATGGGGCGCGGCCGGGCCGGTGGCAGACCACCGGCCTTCGACCGGGACCTCTGCAAGGCTCGCAACGTCGTCGAACGCTGCTTCAACCGCCTCGAGCAGTTCCGCGCGATCCCGCTTAGACAAACTCGCCGACCGCTACAAGGCCGGCATCCGCCTCGCCCACTCATCCTCTGGCTCCGCGAACCCAGACAAGATCATTTATCAGACAGACCCTAGCTAGGGGGTGTCCCTGCGATCAACAGGTAAGTGGACGGTGCGTTCATATTGTGCTTATATGGAGTCAACGTTCATTTCCTGGAGGAGCAGACCCATGACCACCACCCCTCGCACCGCTCCCCGCGTCGCCCTCGTCACCGGCGGTTCCGGCGGCATCGGCAAGGCCGTCGTCGGGCGGCTCGTCACGGACGGTTTCGCCGTCGCGGTGCACTACGCCGGTAACCTGGCCAAGGCCGACGCCATCGTCGAGGAGATCACGACGTCCGGCGGCCAAGCTGTCGCCGTCGGCGGCGACGTCGCCGACGAGCGCGCGATGGCGGCCGCCTTCGACGCAGTCGAGACCGCCTTTGGCGGGATCGACGTCGTGGTCAACACCGCCGGGATCATGGTGCTCGCGCCCATCGCCGAGCTGGACCTGGACGATCTGGACCGGATGCACCGCACGAACATCCGCGGCACCTTCGTCGTCGCCCAGCAGGCCGCGCGGCGGGTCCGCCGCGGAGGCGCGATCATCAACGTGTCCACGTCGGTCACCCGCACCCAGCTGCCCACCTACGGGGCGTACGTCGCCAGCAAGGCCGCCGTGCAAAGCATCTCGCTGATCCTGGCCCGGGAACTGCGTGGCAAGGACATCACCGTCAACACTGTCGCACCCGGCCCGGTCGCCACCCCGCTCTTCATAGAAGGCAAGGACGAGGCGACCGTCGCCAACTTCGTCAGGGCCACCCCGCTGGAGCGGCTGGGCGAGCCGCGCGATGTCGCCGAGACGGTTGCCTTCCTCGCCGGCCCCGCCCGCTGGGTGAACGGCCAGACCCTCTACACCAACGGCGGACTGGTCTGACCCCGCCCCCGGCCCCGGCCCCGGCCAGGCACAGCACCCACAACCCCTCGCCGCTCCGCACCATCAGCACTCAGCGGAAAGGAAGACGCATGTCATCCGTCGTTCTCATCACCGGTGCCGCCACCGGCATCGGCAATCTGACTGCCCGCGCGCTCGCCGCCGCAGGCCATACCGTCTACGCCAGCATGCGCGACGTCGAGGGCCGCAACGCCGAGCGCGCCGCCGAACTCCTGGACCTGGCACGCCGTGCGGAGCAGGACCTCCGCGTCGTCGAGCTCGACGTGCAGTCCGACGCCTCGGCGGAGGCGGCCGTCGCCACCGTCCTCGATGAGAGCGGCCGGCTCGACACGGTGGTCCACAACGCGGGACACCTCTACGTCGGATACGTCGAGGCGTTCACCCCCGAGGACATCCAGCGCCTGCTGGACATCAACACGCTCGGCATCCAGCGCGTCAACCGGGCCGTGCTGCCGCACATGCGCTCGCGCCGCTCCGGAACCCTCTTGTACGTCGGCAGCACCACCTCCGTGATCGCACCGCCCTTTCTGGGTCCTTACGTCGCCTCGAAGTTCGCCGCCGATGCGCTCGCCCAGGTCACGGCGTACGAGGTGGGGCAATTCGGCATCGAGACCACGATCGTCATGCCGGGTCCCTTCACCCAGGGCACCGAGCACTTCGCCAACGCCGACCGCGCCGGTGACGCCGAACGCACCCGTGCCTACGCCGCGCTGGACGCGATGGTCGCGCGCAACGAGGAGGCCACCGAGGGGCTGTTCCCGCCCGGCGTGGACGCGCACCCGCGTGCCGTGGCAGACGAGATCGCCCGCGTCATGGCCCTGCCGGCCGGCACCCGTCCCTTCCGCACCGTCGTCGACTTCAGCCAGGCCGGTGTGGAGCAGGTCAACGAGGTGCTGCGGCGGGCCCAGGAGGAGTTCGTCACCCGCCTCGGCTTCGGTGAACTCCTCCACGTCGCGGGAGCGGGCTCCTGACACACCTCGGCCGGACCACGACCCGCCGCCTGCCATCCGCTGCGCCGCCCCGGCCGCTCGCCGATGCGGCGCAGCGCCCAGTGAGCGAAGGAGAGGGTGTCGGCCACGGACCACTTCGGACGAGCGGGCGCCCAGGCCGTACGCACACCTACACCTTCCTAGACTGATCCGGTTCCGGACGAACGAGGGAGAGACATCTTGACGAAGCAGGCCGAGGGCGCCGCCGAGCGTCCGGCCCGCGGGCGAGGACGCCGCCCGGCCGACGAGGTGCGCGCGGACGTCTTCCGTGTGGTCGGGGAGATCCTCATGGAGGAGGGGATCTCCGATCTGACCTTCGAACGGGTGGCCCGACTGTCCGGTGTCAGTAAGACGACGCTTTACAAGTGGTGGCCCTCCAAGGGCGCACTCGCCCTGGACGGCTACTTCCACGCTGTCGAGGAGACGCTCGCCTTCGAGGACACGGGTGACATCCGCGCCGACCTCACGCGTCAACTGCGGACGTTCGCACGCATCATGACCAGGAGCCCGGCTGGCCGGGTGGTGACCGAGCTTATCGGCCAGTCTCAGACGGACGAAGACCTGGCCACCGCCTTCCGCTCCCTGTACTCCTCCGAACGCCGACGGCTGGCGGGGGAGCGGATGCTGCGCGCCAGGGAGCAGGGGCAAATCCGTCCGGACGTCGACGTGCAGGTCCTCGTCGACCAGTTGTGGGGCGCCGTCTACCACCGGCTGCTGATCCCGGACGAGCCCGTGACCGAGGACTTCGTGCTGGCCCTGGTCGCCAACGTGATGGACGGCGTCGCTCCCCGGCCCGGAGACCCCCCGGCCTGCCCCTGAGCTGCTGACCCGGTACGCTCGCGCGCCACGGTGACCCTCACCGTCCGCTTGCCAGTCTCCAGCCGCTTGGCACTGATCCGGCGAAGAGTGACCGGAGACTGGCAGGGCTATCACCGCTGCGTTGCGATCAGCGAGGGCGGCTGTTGCTGTGAGAGTGCGGTCAGGCGGCAAAGGAGGCGAGCAGTTCGTTGTACTGCTTGGCGGCTGTGTTCAGGTCTTCGTCGGAGAGGCCGAAGGCGGTGCCGTACAGCTTGACCATCGGCTGGATGTCGAACTGGCACAGCCGCAGGGTGGCGTGCCAGTTACTGAGGAGCGTCTCCAGGGTGGTCTTGTTCGCGCCTCCGGGGGTGTAGTGCTCGGCGGGGACGCCGGCGGTGACGGCGACGACGGCCTTCTTGCCGGCCAGCTCGGAGGGAGAGCCGTCCATGGTGAAGGCCCAGCCGAGGGTGAAGACCTTGTCCTGCCACTGCTTGAGCAGAGGGGTGGTGTTGTACCAGAACACCGGGTGCTGGAAGACGACCACGTCGTGGTCGGCCAGCAGCGCCTGCTCGGCGTCGACGTCGATCTGGAAGTCGGGGTAGGTGGCGTAGAGGTCGTGCACGGTGACATGGGCCAGCTCGCGGACGGCGTCCAGCAGGGCCTTGTTGGCCTTCGACTGGGACAGGTCGGGGTGGCCTACGACAAGGAGAACCTTGGACATGGTGAGAAAGCCTCTTCAGTGATCAGTGAAATGGGTGAACGGATGCGGGTTGGTTGGGTGCGACGGGTCAGTACGTCGCGGGGGCGCCAGATCACCGGTCGATGGTCGCCATGTTCGCCTCGTCGTGGCGTTCGCCCGCGGCCGGTGTGAGGTTGTTCAGGCGGTCGAGCTGCGCGGCGCTGAGTTCGATGCCGTCGGCGGCGGTGTTCTCTTCGACGCGTGCGACCCGGCGGGTTCCGGGGATGGGGGCGATGTCGTCGCCGCGGGTCAGCAGCCATGCCAGCGCGGTCTGTGCCGGGGTGGCTCCGATCTCGGCGCCGATGACCTGTACTTCGTCGACGATGCGCAGGTTGCGCTGGAAGTTCTCGCCGGTGAAACGCGGGTTGGTCTTGCGCCAGTCGTCGTCGGCGAAGTCGTCGACGGTGCGGATCTGCCCGGTCAGCAGGCCATGGCCGAGCGGCGAGTAGGGCACGAATCCGATACCGAGCTCCCGCAGCAGCGGGAGGATCTCGGCCTCGACGTCGCGGGTCCACAGGGAGTATTCGGTCTGCAGCGCGGACACCGGATGCACGGCGTGCGCCCGGCGGATCGTCTCGGGGCCGGCTTCCGAGAGTCCGATGTGGCGCACCTTGCCTTCGGTGACCAGTTCGGCCAGCGCGCCGACGGTCTCCTCGATGGGCGTGTTCGGGTCGACGCGGTGCTGGTAGTAGAGGTCGATGTGGTGGGTGCCGAGCCGCTTGAGCGAGCCTTCGACCGCGGTCTTCACGTTGCTGGCGCTGCCGTCGATGACGCCGGGGCCGTCGCCGGCGTGGGAGACGAGGCCGAACTTCGTCGCCACGACGACGTCGTCGCGGCGGCCTTTGATGGCCTTGCCGACGAGTTCCTCGCTGTGGAAGGGGCCGTAGATCTCGGCGGTGTCGATGTGGGTGACCCCGAGGTCCAGGGCCCGGTGGATGGTGCGGATCGACTCGGCGTCGTCGAGCCCTCCGCCCGTGGTGTAGGTGCCGGCCATGGTCATGGCTCCCAGGCCGATGCGGGAGACATCGAGCCCGCCCAGTGATACGTGCTTCATCAGGTACTCCTTGTCGTGACGGCCGTCAGGCCGGTCGGTGGTCGTGAGTAGTGGGGCGCCACCCGTTGGCGGACCGTGCTGGGGTGATCCGCGCGCTGCCGGCCCGGGCGCCGTTGCCCGGGTAGCGGGTCAGAGCCGTAGGTGCACCCGGCAGCCTCCGGCCTCGGCCGGGCATGGTGCTTAGGCGTGGGTGTCGTCATAGGTCAGGCTGCCGAGGACATCGATGCCGCGGTCGTCTGTGATGTGCTTCGTCCAGGCGGCCGGGCGGCCGAGCATGGGGATTTGGAGCTGGCCGCTGTCAGGTGGGGTGGTCCGCTTCCTCCCGTGCGACCAGGACACTCAGCGTCGTTCCCTGCGTACCGCCGGAGCTTTCGTACAGCTCCACCTGGTCCCGTACGAACTGCGCCTTGCTCGGCTCGTACTCGCCTTTGAGGGGCATGTCGACTCTCTCCGTGCTGTCGCAACGCGTACCCGGCGTGCTCCTCCGTCCTGGCCGGGGTGCGGGGCGTGGTGCTCAGGCGTGGGCGTTGTCGTAGGCCAGGGCGCCGCCCAGTTCGCGGGATGCCTGGGCCTGGGCGAGGAGCTCCTTCGCCTTGGCCTCGGCGGCCTCGATGGCGTCCGCACCGGCGACGAAACGCAGCAGCGGCTTCTCCTGCTGGGCGATGGTGAGCAGGGCGCGGGCGAGCTTGGCGGGGTCGCCGGGCTGTTTGCCGTTCATGCTCTTCAGGCCCTCGATCCGGGGTGCGGTGCGCGGGGCGTAGTCGTCGATGGACAGCTCGGGCCAGGTGGTGGAGCCGTCCACGAGGAGCTCGGTGCGGAAGTAGCCGGGCTCCACGATCGTGGTGTGGATGTTGTACGGCTCGACGTCGTAGCGCAGAGACTCCATCCAGCCCTCTTCCGCGAACTTGGAGGCGGCGTAGGCGGAGGTGAACTCCATGCCGACCAGCCCGGCGGTCGAGGTGATGGTGATGACGTGGCCAGCGCGCCGCTTGCGCATGATCGGCAGGACGGCGCGGGTGACGTTCATCGGGCCGAAGAGGTTGGTCTCGAACTGCTTGCGCATCTGCACGGGCGAGATCTCCTCGAAGTAGCCGGTGAAGAGGTTCCCGGCGTTGTTGATCAGGACGTCGATGCGGCCGAAGCGGTCGACAGCTGCCTGCGCGGCGGCCTCGGCGTCCTCCAGGCTGGTGACATCGAGCCTGGTGACCAGCAGCTTGTCCTGCGGCCCGCCCAGGGTCTTTTCGACCTCTTCGGGGCGGCGGCCGGTGGCGACGATCTGGTGGCCGGCGGCGAGGGCCTCGCGGGCGATGTCCGTGCCCAGACCGCGTCCGGCACCGGTGACGAGAATGACCTTGCTCATAGGGGTTTCCTTTCAGGCGCCGTGCTCCGGCACCCACTGTGTGCGGGGGTGATGCATGCAGCGCAGAGGGGGCTGGGACCGCGGCACGAGAGCCGTCTGTCTTGACGGTTCACACCGCCGTGGGCGGTGCACCACCAACAAAACCGGCTGTCACGCGAGGGTGGGAGTCCCTGATGAGGGGGTCACTGACAGGGACCCCCAACCCGGCGGATGCGCTCGTAGAGTGAAGTGCATGGCAGGCAGAAACGACCCCAACGGCACAAGCCGCGACATCCGCGATGATTTCCGTGCGGAGATCCGGGAATTCCTCGGCACGAGGCGGGCCAAGGTCACTCCCGAGCAGGCTGGGCTGCCCGTGTACGGCGGAGAGCGCCGACGGGTCACCGGGCTGCGCCGCGAGGAGGTCGCCCTCCTCGCGGGCATCTCCAGCGAGTACTACACCCGGCTGGAGCGCGGCAATGCCACCGGCGTCTCCGAGAGCGTCATCGAGGGCATCGCACAAGCCCTGCAGCTCGACGAGGCCGAACGAATCCACCTGCTCGACCTCCTGCGTGGCGCCGGCACGACCCGTCCGCCACGCCGCCGCCCGGCCCAGCAGCGTGTACGGCCCACGGTGCAGCGCGTCCTCGACTCAATGGCCGGCACACCCGCGTTCATCCTCAGCGGACGCGGGGACATCCTGGCCGCCAACCACCTCGGGCGCGCCCTGTTCTCCCCCGTCTACGCCGACCCGGTACGGCCGCCGAACAACGCCCGGTTCGTCTTTCTCAGCCCGCACGCGACCGAGTTCTTCCGTCACTGGGACGAAGTCGCCAACGACACGGTCGCCATGCTGCGCGCCGAGGCCGGCCGCGACCTCTACGACCGACGGCTGACGGACCTGATCGGGGAGCTGTCCACCCGCAGCGAGGAATTCCGTCGCCGCTGGGCGGCCCACAACGTCCGGATGCACACCACCGGCGTGAAGCTCCTCCACCACCCGGTCGTCGGCGACCTCGACCTGCCCTTCGAAACCTTCCCGCTCCCCGACGGCCCCAGCCGGTTCCTCCTCACCTACACCGCCGAGCCCCGCTCACCCTCGCAGGACGCCCTGAACCTGCTGGCCAGCTGGGCCGCGACCGACGATGGCATCGAGCGGTTCGCGCCGGCCAACGACTCCCAGCCCGCCGACTCGCGCGAGACACCGGACTGAACGACGGGCCACGCGAGGCAACATGCCCGCCCGCGACAATCGACGACCTGGACGGCACCACCCGAAATGCATCGGGTGGGCGAGGGTGGCGCTTGGTTCACATGGACGCGGCCGAGGCCCCTCGGAATCCGGCCAGGCCCAGGGCCCGAGGTGTCATGCCGGGGCTGCGGCTGTCTCTTCCTGTGGGATGAGCGGGCCGGATGGACAGGTCCAGATCGAGGCGGCTGTTCATCTCCAGCTCGAACCGGCCGTAGGGGTTCATGTGGCTCCAGAACAGCGGGGACAGGGCCCGCCGGTCGGCGTCGGTGAGCCGCTTCTCCCACTTCTCCTCGCTCAGGGGCGCCTACCCTCGCACCGCTCTACCCACGTTTCAAGCAGTTCGCGCTCGCGCCGGCTGCTGAGGCCGGCCCGGCGGGGCCGGTTCAGACCCTGCTCCCGCTCCCAGCGCAGGGTCTGTGCCAGGAGTTCTGCCCGAGGCCGGTGCCGCAGACCGACTGCGGTCGCCGCTGCGCCACTGCGGGCGCTGAAGCCGACGCAATCCGGGTCGCCTGCCGCCGTCCTCCCTCTCCACTGTCGGGTAGGACCTCGGCACCCGGACTCCCCGGCCCATCGCCGGCCCGTGGACTCGCCGCGGCTCAGGAGGTGCGGCGACTGCGGTGCACGGCCTCGGGCGCACCCGCGGACTGGGCGCCCTCCTCGCCGAGAGTGATGGTGTCGGCGTCGGTGAACTGGACAACGTACAGGTGGCCGGTCTCGCACTGCAGTGAGGTGTCCGAGCGGTCGGTGGGGTGACTGGTGACCGCTTCGAAGGTGGCTGTCGTGCCGCGCACGGCCCGTAGTGCGAGGGCCTCCGTGCACCCGACCTCCCGGCCAGTGCCGACCTCGGTGATGTTGCTGACCTGCTTACCGGCCAGTTCGCCTACGGCGGCGGTGTGCAAGGTGAGGGTCACCTTGAAAGAGTTGGTGCGCGGATGCAGTTGGCCGTCGGCGTGGGGGGTGCCCGGGCCCGTGCCGGTCCACACGCCGGCCCACTTGGCGGAGAGGGCAGGAGCGGAGGCGCTGGGGAGAGGCCGGGAGGACGGGGTGCCGTCGCCGCGGGCGGCCGTATCGAACGGGTGCAGCAGCAGGATGCCGGTCGCGACGGTGGCGACGGTGAGGGCACAAGCGGCGGCCGTCCAGCGAACGCGGCGGCGCGCGCGGATGTACGCGGGGTGGTGGGCGCCGTACGACGGCGAAGGGGACGGTCCGGTGGAGGAGTCCGGAGGCCCGGGCGGGTACGACCCCGCGATGGCGGCGAGGGGATACGGCGCGGCCGTGTAAGGGGCCGGACGACCGGCGGAGGGCGGGACCACCGCCTCGGCGGTCGCCGGCACGCCCGGTGTCCCGGGCCCGGGCGCCGTCCGGGCCGTCGAGGCCGGGTGGTCCGGCGGCACTGCGCACCGGTGGGCGACCTCCGCCTCCCGTGCCAGGAGGTCGGCGCCGAGTCCGGGCGGAAGAGCCCGCTCCCAGACACCGGCCCCTGGCGCAGTCCCGGCTCCGTACGCCCCCGCCCGGGGATCACCGACGTCCCCCTCCCCCCGCAGTGATGCTGCCAACTCTGCGCTTCGTGGCCGGTCCTGCGGATTCTTCGCCAGGCAGCGGGCGACGAGTTGTGCCAGGCCGGCCGGTACGCCGTCGAGGCGGGCGTCCTCGTGGACGATGCGGTAGAGGAGCAAGGGCGCCGAGGGTTGCTCGCCCGGTAGTTCGAACGGGCCGGTGCCGGTCGCGGCGAAGACTAGGACCGCTCCCAGGGAGAAGACGTCACCCGCTTCGGTCACGGTCCCCTGCACGGCCTGTTCGGGGGCCAGATAACCGGGAGAGCCGATGACACCCCCGGCACCCGTGTGGCGGGAGTCGTCGGCGGCACGGGCGATACCGAAGTCGATGAGCATGGGCCGGGCACGGCCGAGGAGGACGTTGGACGGTTTGACGTCCCGGTGGGTGAGGCCGCAGGCGTGCACAGCGGCCAGCGCGGCAGCAAGTTCGCCGGCCAGGACACGCAGGGTGGCAGGCGGCAGCGGACCGTGGGCGGTGACCCACTGGGCGAGGGCGGGTGCGGCGACGTACTCGGTGGCCAGCCACTGCGGGCGGTGGCCGGGCGGGCTGAAGTCCACCACCGAGACGGTCCACGGAGACCGGACCCTGTCGCTGGTGCGGATCTCCCTGGAGAAGCGCGTCTCGAAGTCCGGGGTGGCGGTAAGGTCGGGGCGAACCGTCTTGAGCGCCAGCGGGCGGCCCGCCGGTGTGCGCGACAGATAGACCTGGCCCATGCCGCCCGCGCCGAGCCGCGCCAGCAGCGGGTAGCCGCCGATCGCGGACGGATCCGTGGAACTCAACGGCTGCACGTACGCCTCCCCCTGGTCACCGCACCCCGTAACCGCAACAGAATACGGGCTTCTTGACCGTCAGGACTCGGCGGGAGATGCCGCACGGGGTGACCGCGACTGCCGGTCAACGGCAGCGTCCAGTTCCACGTACGAAGGGGCGGGGCCCGTCTCAGGAACGGGGCTCCAACACCTCCAGCTCGCCGGTCCGGGTGTCATAGCTGCGCAGGGTGGTGAGCTGGACCGACAGGGGCGGCGCCGTCAGCAGCTCGAGGACCCGCCGGTCAGCGAAGGAACCAGCCCGCCGGGTACGGCCCAGGGTGACGTGCGGGCTCCAACACCCAGGTGTGTGGAGGGGGCGCGGTCCCGGGCGGGCTGTCCGAGACCACCGCCTCCCATACCCCGCGGTGCAAGCCGGCCAGCGCGGAACCAGGACCTGTGTGATGTCGTGATCATCTCGCCGGTCCGGGTCCGTCCGGATGGCGGATCCGGTAGGAAGATGGTCGTGACGCGCAGGCAACTCACCGACGGACAATGCAAGTTGATTGAGCCGTTCCTGCCGATAGGCGAGTACGGCCCGTACCCCGAGCGGCTGCGGGATCAGTTGGAGGGGGTGATCTGGCGGTTCGGGACCAGCGCGCAGTGGCGTGAGATGCCGGCCGAGTTCGGGCCGTGGCCGACCGTCTACGGCCGCTTCCGGGTCTGGCGGAATGCCGGCGTCTTCACCGCTCTGCTGGAGGGCGTGATCGCTGAGGCCGCCCGCCGGGGTAGGACGGACTTGTCTCTGGTCAGCGTGGACTCCACGACCGTCCGCGCCCATCACGACGCCGCCGGGATGCTCGTCGGCAAGGACGTCATGGAAGCTCTGGAAGAAGCCGCCGCCGAGCAGGAGCAGGCCCGGCAAAAAAGGGGCGGCAAGGCGGGACACAACGGGCAGCACGGCGGAAACGAGCCGGAGCGGGAAGAACGCCGACGTGTCCGCCGGCGACACCGGCTCCGCCTGAAGGAGGCCCTGCTCGGCCGATCCCGTGGCGGGTTGACCAGCAAAAACCATCTCGCCGCCGACCGCAGGCGCCGGCCGCTGGCGTTCGTCCTGACCGCCGGGCAGGCCGCGGACAGCCCGCAGTTCATCCCCGTACTGACAAGGTCCGCGTTCGCCTGCCGGTCGGCCGTCCCCGCACCCGGCCGGGCGCGGTCGCCGCGGACAAGGCATACTCGTCCCGCGCCAACCGCGCCCACCTGCGCAAACTCCACATCAAGGCAGTCATCCCGGAGAAGGGCCAGGCCGCCAACCGCAAGAAGAGAGGCAGCAGAGGCGTGCGGCCCGTCAGCCACGACACCGGCCTCTACAAGGAACGCAACACCGTCGAGCGCCTGATCAACCGGCTGAAGGACTGGCGCGGCATCGCCACCCGCTTCGACAAGACGCCCGGGAGCTACCTCGCCGGTCTCGAACTCCGCGCCTCGATGATCTGGCTCGAGGACCTCCTGCGAGCAGCCGATTGATCACGACATCACACAGGCCGTAGGGGTCGTAGCCTGATCATGATGCGGCGTTCTTGAGGCGCCGCCAGCAGATGAGACTGGGCAGCCCAACGAGACGAAGGCGTCGTGGAGTTCGAGGCGTCGCTCCCATCGCACCGCGAGGCGTTTGGACTGGTGAAGGAGGGCGAAGGTCCGCTCGACGACATAGCGGAACTTGCCCAGGCCCTTGATGTCCGAGGCGCCTTACAGGAGATCACCGGCATGATCCGGCGGCGGCGCAGCTCACGCCGCACCGCCCGGGAGCCGTACGCCTTATCACCCAGGACGCACTCGGGGCGCCGTCGCGGTCGGCCGGGCCGTCCGGCGACGGACCGGTTGCGGGACCCCCCTTTTGACGCGGACATGGGAGCCGTCCACGCACGCGCGGGTCCCGGAGTGCGCCGAACCCCAGCTCCAGAGGCAGGAGTTGCCAGGCTATGTCCTGGTGCATGACGTACAGGATGCCCTGCAGCCACAGCCGGTCCGGCACCGATTTCGGCCCTGGCGACCGTTCCGGCCAGGGCAGCAGCAGCGGTTTGATCCGCGCCCACAAGTCGTCGTACACGATCCACAGCCAAGTCGTCACGCGACGCGAACGGTCGAATCATCACATCGGTCACGCCCGGCCAGGGTGCCTCGGCAAGATCCGGTTACGGGCTCTTGAGCGCTGTGACCGCATAGGTTCGCCGGGGTCGTCAGGCTGCGGTTGCCCGTGTCCGTCCGCCCCAACCAGGCCAACCTATGCGGTCTCAGCACTAGCCGCTGACTCAGGGCGCGTAGGGAACGCACAGAAGCCGGTGGTGGTGCGCTCACTCCGGCAGTCGGACTGTCACGATCACCAGCGACGGTGTCCAGCTGGTGTGGCGGGCGAGGGTCAGTCCTGCAAGGGAAGCTCGGTGGTGTAGTCCGCAAAGGTGTCGGACCGGTTCGCGGCGTACTCCGCGCGCCTGGCGGTCTTCCTCACGGAGAGCGGGGTGGAGGAGTGTCGTGGCCGGCGCGGGCCAGAGCTGGATCAGGTGCCGTTCGCCGTGATCACCGATGCCGGGTTCGGGGTCGTCAGCGTGGCAGTACAGGCGCATACGCTGGTCCTGGTCCTGGTCCTGGTCGAGCGGGAGTCGGACGCGGAGGGGCGTTTCCTCTTCCGGCCATGCGTCCATGACGTCGCCGGGGTCGAGCGTGGCGAGGTGAATGCTGTCCGTCTCGGCCGGCAGGCTGAGCTCCTCCGCGGGCTCCCAGGTGCTGCTCGCCTGGGGCGGGCTGGCTGTCGTGGACCTGGATGGTGAGCCGGAGGGGGCCGGTGTCGGTGGTGGGCAGGACGATGGCGCTGGAGGGGGCTGCCGGGCCGCAGCGCCAGCCGTAGGGCATCTCGTCCGGGTAGTCGTCGTGCTCGGTGAAGCCGATGAGGTATCCGCTCTCACCGAGGCCGACGGTGAACTCTACTTGGTGGACCAGCATGGACAGCTCCCGTTTCACACAGCGCAGGTGCTCCTCCCCGAGGCGGCCGGCGAGGAGGAGCGCCTTCGGTCTAGCACAGGGCGGCGCCCTGGCTGTCGTTTCTCCTCCTTCCGCACCACGTGATCGTCTCGCTGGGGGACGGGGTGTGGACCGCTCCAGAAGGGGCCTGGCACCGGCTGACGAGTCCGCTGATCCCCGCTACGGATGGCGGGAGTGGACCGGGCATCCGGGCGGCCCCGGCGCGTTAGGCTCGGGACATGGCTTCCGGAGTTGGGGACGAGAAGGTAGGCCGCGGAACGGGCGAAGGGCGAGCCGGCGAGCCGGCCGGCACTGGCTCAGCCTGCGCGGCACAGCCGCTGGATCCCCAACTCGCTGCTGCCGTCGCCGCCGGGTCCGCGGACGGCGAGGCCGTCCGCGTCGACATCTGGATCTGGGCCGTCCGCCTCGTCAAGACCCGGTCCCTCGGCGCCGCCGCCTGCCGGGCCGGGCACGTCCACGTGAACGGAAAGCGGGTGAAGCCCGCCCGCTGCCTGCGCGTGGGTGACAAGGTACGGCTGCGACATGAGGACCGGGAACTCGTCGTGATCGTCAAGCACCTGATCCGCAAGCGGGTCGGAGCGACCGTGGCCGCCCAGTGCTACATCGACAAGTCCCCACCGCCTCCGGCCCGGGACACCGTCGCCCCCGCCGGCCTGCGTGACCGGGGCACCGGCCGCCCCACCAAGCGGGACCGGCGCGAGCTGGACCGCCTCCGCGGTCTTGCGGCGGGCAGCCCCACTCTCTTCGCCTTCTCCACCGGACCGAGCGGTCCCGACGGTGCCGGGGGCGCGAAGGGCTCCGATGGGCGCCGTCGCACCAGCGACCCGAACGGGCGTCGACGGTGACGGACAACTCGGCGGGGGCGTGCCGGCGATGTCGGTGACCGTGATGGGCGACTCGACGGTGGGCGCATCGCTCCGTCCAGCAGGATCGGCGTACCCATAGGCACCGGACGCCGGGTGAACAGAGCTGACAGCTCTGCCTGACTCGATCCAGCGACCTGGCCGTCCTTCCAGACCTCCCGCTGGTCGGTGAAGAACAGCTGCACGTGACCCCACAGGCATGCGTCACCACTCCGGCAACGGGCAGTCTTGCGGTGCCGGTCGGAGGCGTGCTTGGAGATGGCTGTGACCAGCACTTTCACAACACCCCTAGGCTTCTACCTATAGGTTATAGTTAAATCTCAAGGCCATATAGGTATGCGGAGAGGTGGTAGAGGTTCATGGTCCGGACAGGACTGAGCCCAGAGCGGCTGACGCTCGCTGGTGCGGAACTCGCCGATGAGGCCGGTTTTGACCAAGTGACCCTGTCCGCGCTGGCCCGGCGTTTCGACGTGAAGCAGGCAAGTCTGTACGCGCACGTGAAGAGCTCCCGCGACCTGAAGACTCGGATTGCGCTTTTCGCGTTGGAGGAACTCGCTGACCGGGTCGCCGACGCCGTGGCCGGGCGTGCGGGCAAGGACGCCCTGACGGCGTTCGCGAATGCCTACCGGGACTACGCCCGGGCGCACCCCGGGCGCTACGAAGCAGCCCGGTACCGGCTCGACCCGCAGACCGCCGCGGCCAGCGCAGGTATCCGCCACGCTCAGATGACACGGGCGATTCTTCGCGGCTATGAGCTGGCTGAGCCGGACCAGACGCACGCGGTCCGTATGCTGGGCAGCGTCTTCCATGGCTATGCCTCTCTGGAGGCAGCCGGCGCTTTCGACCACACGGACATCGCCGCGCAGCAGTCCTGGGCCTGGACGCTGGACTGCCTCGACACCGCATTGCGGAGCCGGTCCGCCCTCTGACCGGGCTACGCCTTTCGCGACGGCCTTGCCATACCGACGCTCCACCCCGGATCAGAAGGCTTGAGGCAATGAGCGCCGAACAGGACCAGATCATCACCCCCGTCACCGAGGACTTCCTGCGGGGACACCTCGACGTCGAAGAGACTGCTGACGGCCTGCTGCCGCACCGACTGCCGGCCTGGGCACGCCGCCAGATTCCCGACGACGTGCTGGCTGTGGCCGAGGCCCAGCCCTCAGGTGTTCGGCTGGCGTTCCGTACCAGCGCCACCACCATCGACCTGGAAACCCGGCCCACCAAGCGTGTCTATGCCGGCTTCCCGCCCCCGCCGGACGGTGTCTACGACCTCCTGGTCGACGGCCTCCTCACCGCCCAGGCCACCGTGGACGGCGGGAACCTGCGCACGATCACCGACATGCAGAGCCAGGTCGCGGAATTCACCCCGGGCCCCTCCGGAACCGCTCACTTCACCGACCTGCCCGCAGGCGAGAAGGACATCGAGGTCTGGCTCCCGCACGCGGAGATCACCGAGGTCATCTCGCTGCGCACCGACGCCCCAGTCGAGCCGGCCCCGAAGACCGGGCGCCGGGTGTGGCTGCACCACGGCAGCTCCATCAGCCAGGGATCCAACGCGGTTTTCCCGAGCACCATCTGGCCTGCCCTGGCCGCCTTCGCAGGCGGTGTAGAGCTGATCAACCTCGGATTCGGCGGGAGCGCACTGGTCGACCCGTTCACCGCCCGAGCGATGCGTGACACACCCGCTGACCTGATCAGCCTCAAGCTCGGCATCAACGTCGTCAACAGCGACGCCATGCGCCTGCGTGCCTTCGTTCCTGCCGTCCACGGCTTCCTCGACACCATCCGCGAGGGCCACCCCACAACCCCACTTCTTCTGGTCTCCCCCGTCCTGTGTCCGACTCACGAGAACACCCCCGGACCTCTGATGCCGGACCTTTCCAGCGGAACCCTGAAGTTCAAGGCCACCGGTGATCCGGCGGAGACCGCCGCCGGGCGGCTGACACTCGCGATCGTCCGCGATGTGCTTGCCGACATCGTCGAACAGCGGTCCGCCGGGGACCCCAACCTCCACTACCTCGACGGGCTCAGCCTCTACGGTGAGAGCGACCACGACCAGTTCCCCTTGCCGGACGCGATCCACCCGAGCCCCGAAGGCCACCGCCGTATCGGCGAGAACTTCGCCAAGCTCGTCTTCGCGAACAACGGGCCCTTCGCCATCGCGACTGGCTGATCCGGATACCCGTCCGCGGTGGGGCGAGCCACACGGCTGGCTCCCCGCACCGTGCCACTGCGTAGGCGAAGAGGATTCGGCCTACCCCCTCCTGTCACCGTCCTCAGGCGCATCTGGGCCACGGAAGGGCCGTAGTCCTGGCCTGGGCAGCTCAGCTTCGGATCGAATGGGACGCTGATGGGGTCTTGGACGATGGACGTGAGTACGTTGTCAGCGATCCTGGTGCGGTCCTGGCCGTGGACGGCAGCGTCTCCTGAGGAAGGCACCGGTTCGGTCGGGGTGCGACGACAGTACGCCCGACCGGCACCGACACATCGTTCTGGCCATCGTCGAGCCCCGAGCGTGCTGAAGCCCAACTCAGGGTGGGTGAAGGGCCGGCCCGCAGTGCCGGGCCGGTCGGCGCAGTGCCGTGCACGACGGCGAGGGGAATGCCGATGGCTGACGATGCACAACCCGGAACCCCTTAAGACGGTGTTCGGGGCGGCGTCTTTGCGCCATCGGGCCGATTACCGGCCGTTTTACTGTGAGTCATGGTCCGGTGACCCTGCGTCCTGCGACGCTCTGCCCAGGTCGGTAGTGGGCTGACCAGCGAGGAGACAACGGAATGCCGGACAACAACGACATCACTCCAACCACTGGCCCGGAACTCGAACCCCCGGCCGAAGAGGCGAAGCCGTCGGCTCAGGGCCAGGCCGCATCCGACGTGGAGGAAGTCTCACACGGGCAGGCGATCCCGCAGGCGGTCGACTTGGGCAGTATCCCCGCCACCATCACCGTGACCGAGAACCCCGCCGTCACGGACACCCGTGACGCGCTCCTCAAGGCCATCGGCCAGGAAGCCCAACACGTCGCGGACAAGTCCGCCGGACAGGCCTCAGCGGCACTGGAACAGCTCGCCCGCGCTTACGTCCTGGTGGCCGCCAACCGCTCAGCCGCTCCGGCACGTGCGCAAACAGCAGGCCGGGTCCACCTTGCGGAACTCGCCCCGCCGAACGGCTCCCCGATCGGGGACGACTACGCCGTCACCGAAGTTCCCAAGCCCAACGTGCGCTACTACGAGTAATCAACCCCAGAGCTCCCCAGCGGTCTACGCACGGGACCTGATGTGAGGGATCGTTCTCGGGGCCCCGGTATCAGCTGACGTGCCGTGTACGGCGGGAACGAGTCCGCTCCGGCCGGTGCACATTCACCACGGGATCACCGCCCCCTGCGGCTCCCGAAAACCGACAGACAGGAGAGTCGTCATGGCGACAGGCACAGTGAAGAATTTCTGGGCCGAGAAGGGGTTCGGCTTCATCACTCCGGACGGCGGGGGGAATGACTACTTCGCAGCGTCCAACGACATCGCGACGGATCCGAAGACCCTTGTAGAAGGACAACGCGTCGAATTCGAGGTCTCCGTGGGGACGAAGGGACCGCAGGCGATCGACATCAAGGTGGTCTGAGAGGGCGTTTGATCTAGGCGAGATGCCTCTTACGCCCTCTGAAGGCTCCTTACATGGGTGGTCAAGCCGCCTGGCCGTAGCCGTCGCTGGTGGGCGGGTCGTCACCGCGCAGTGGGCTGAAGTCGACGTCCGGGTGCGGGTCGTACGCCTCGGGTACGAGGCCGAGTTCGTGGGTGGAGTACTCGCCGAAGCGGCGGATGTGCTCGGTCAGGTACGGCGAGATGTGGGCCAGGTCCTCCGGGGCGATCTCCCAGCCTTCCTCCTGGAGCTGGCGGACGATCTCCGCGATGTCCAGGGCGTTGTGGAAGATCACCGCGTTGGTGAGCAGGGCATTGAGCTTCGCGGTCTTCTCCTGTTCGACGGAGTCGTTGTCGGTGATGACGCCGCCGTTGCCGAAGCCGATCCACTGGGAGAAGCCGTTGAACGCCTCGACCGTGTTCGTCGCCGCGGTCACCCGCCGGCGCAGCGGGGCATCCGAGAGGTAACGCAGCAGCTGGACGGTACGGATGACGCGGCCGACCTCGCGGAAGGCGGTGTATGTGGCGTTCTTGCGCGAACCGGAGCGCAGGCGCCGCAGTAGCAGCGAGGCGACGCCGGTCAGCCACCCCCCGGTCTTGCCCAGCTCGTCCACCCACCCCAGGTGCTCGGCCTGCGCACGGAAGTGCGACCAGGTCGGGGCCTTGGCCGACTGCTTGAGCTTGTTGTACTTCGTGGTGCCGGAGGCGTCATTGTCCGACAGCAGGGCCAGCAGCCGCTCGCGGTGGGCCTCGCTGAGCTGGTCGTAGATGCCGATGCAGATCGAGGCGTTCACCTCGGTGCGGACCTTCGCCGCGAGCGCGTCCAGCGTGGTGAAGCCCGGCAGCTCAAGACCGGCCTCGACCACCTTCTCCAGCGCGATGTTGATCAGGTCCGCCGGGCGGTTCTTCGAGACGGCCTCGCTCCGCATCACCGCCTCGGCGATCTTGCGGGCCTTCGCCTTGTCATACGACAGGCCCGTGCGCTGGCGTACGGCGGTCCGCTGCCGTTCCGCCGTACGGTTCGCGGCCCTTGGCACCGTGCCCTCCGGCAGGTCCACCGCGCGGCGCACGAAGTCGATGACCGTGTCCGGGGTCTCGTCCAGCTTCGGGAAGCATCCCATGCGCTGGTACGACTTCAGCGCGAGAAGCTGGGCCAGCAGGTGCTCGTCGCAGTCGGTACGGGCCGCGGCCCACTCGACCTCGTCACGGCTCGGCGCGAAGAACAGATGCAGCTCGTTCGCGGTGATCAGCCGCTTGAACCGCGGATACGCGGTCCTCTCGATCGAGGTCACAACCCACCCCGCCCCAGACGAAATCCAACATCACCACCAACGACGCTGGGCCGAACGGGTGACGGTGCGAGGCGCCCGTCAATCCAAGATCATCCTGTGGCGGGTTTCTGGCGTATCTGGGCCATGCCCCAACCACGGTCCCGACACCGCGACGACGATGGCCGAGCTTCACGCCTTGGCAGCCGAGTACAGCCTGGCCGTCCTGGTCACCTCCAGGGTGATCACCCAGCACCCGGACGAGCCCGTCACCGCCGCGCACCTGCCGGCCGGGATGGCCAACCACAGCGACCACGTCCTCGTCCTCGACCGGCCCGGCGCCTACTGGACCCACACCCCCTCGACCGCGGCCACCTTGCGCCGGCTCACCGGCCCCGCGCCGAGACGCGCCATTGAGCTGGAACTCCAACCGGACCGCTGCCGCTTCGTTCCGGCATAACAGTCCGCCCGCGCGTCCGAGCCATTACGTGAGCGTCCACAGGGACCAGAGCCTCGCGGCCATGATGGCCGCCTTCGACCAGCACCGGCGCTGGTGGCCACGCTGCCGACCGCCAGCCGACCGACGTCCACGGCGGGGCGAGAGGCCGGCCGCAGGCGTTTGGCTAGCCATCCCGGATGGACAAGCAGTGGTTTCAGCCGGACCAGCCGACGGAAGCCGAGGAGACCGCCCGGCACTTCGTACGGGTATGGGCGGAAGCGGTCATCCGCCAGGCCCGACGCACCCGAGAAGCGCGCCAGGCCAGTGCCAGTCGGTGGGTCCCGGGTGTGGTCAGCGGGGCCAGGACCGGACGGTTACGCGCTCGCCGCAGCCCGCCCCGGCGACACCACCACCCTGCGCCGCCGCCTGCTGGGCCTGTCCGTACGACTCTGGTGGCACCCCTGCTGGCAGACGGTCCCCTCGGCGCCGGCGGCGCGTTGCGAACTGCGCCGGCTGGCCCGCGCCCGGGAAACCGTCCAGGCCACGTGACTGCCCGCCCCGGCCGACTTCCGAGCGACGGCACTGGACGCCTGTGACCAGTGCGAACCGTGTGCAAAGGGCTACCCCGAGTGGCTTGAGTGGCGGCAGCCGCGACCCGGCTCCAGGCTGGGAGGGTCCATCGAGCGACAGGATCCATCGAGCGACAGGATGGGAGACGCACATGACCTCCGTACTCCGTCACCACGGCCTTCGTACGCTCGGCGCCGGTGCCCTCTCCGTGGTGTTGCTCTCCGGTGGGACGGCCGGAGCCCTGGCAGCGAGCCCGAGTCCCAGCGCCATGGCCTCGATCACCGCGGAGGCCAACAAGACCGAGGTCAAGGCAGGGGACAAGGTCACGTTCACCGGCCGCACCAAGGGTCTGAAGATCGGCTCTCCGCTCGTGCTGCAACACGAGAAGTCCGGCAAGTGGACCTCGCTCAGGGCGACCGGCAAGGTCAAGAAGGGCAGCTCGTACGCTCTGATCGCCAAGCTCAACACCAAGGGCGCCGAGCACTTGCGGATCGCGAGCGTGGGCGCCTCCGGGAAGGTCTACTCGCCTACCCTGACGGTCAAGGTCAAGTGAGCCGCTGACGTCCTGCTCCATGAAGCGACCGGTGTCGGCGAGAGCCCGGGTGGCGAGCAGGCTGCTCGACATGCTCGCCGACGACGACAACCCGGCGTCCCTCCGCCCGTACGCGTACGAGCTCAGCCCGATGCACCCTTTCCAGCGCCCCACCCGCCGGGCCCCCGACCAGCTGAAGGAGGCCCGGCGAGCCCCGCGCGGCATCACTGATCAAGAGTTCGACGGGCTGTTCACGGCCCTGCCCTCGGACGTGACCGGGCCTTGGTCGCGTTCTGCATCGCGGTCGGCCCGCGGGCCTCCGAACTGCCCGGCGTGACCCGGGATCGGGTCGGCCCCGGCGACCAGAGGATCGGCGTCATCCGAAAAGGCTCGCGGACCTTGCAGTGGATCCCGGCGTCCAGTGACGCTTTCGTCTGGCTGCGGCTCTACCAGCAGCAGATCCGGCCGCAGGCCCCTGGACAGCCGGCAAAGTTATGACGCCGTGTGCATGGTGTCAACCCGGGTCAACGAGACGCTGGGGGCGAACTGCACCCTGCACGACCGCGGCACAGCGCGGCCGAACGGATGGTGCGCGACCCCGCACTCTCGCTCACCGATGTCCAATAGGCCCTTGGTCAACTCCACCTCTCCACCACGGAGCAGTAGCTCGAACCGGCCGAGGACGAGGTCGTCGCCCACGTTCCGGCGCATCACTGCCCGGCAGGCGGCCGCGGCCGAGATGCCCAGGCCGGTGATGCCTGCCCCGGGCTACCGCTCGTAGCTCGTCCGGGCCCTGCTCGGGCCGGCCGTTCTGGGTGGCGGTCCGACGTGACCATCGCGACGGCCGGATGACGTGGAGACGTACTACCGAACTGGAGTGTGAGCCATGCCGGAGTCTCGACCGTGGCAGGCCCCGGGAGGATCCCGGCGCCGCCGACATGCGCGTGCGAGAGCCGGCCTACCCGGGCGGCGCATGGACCGACGCCGCCGACCCCGCATGACAGACACCCCCGCCCCCCTTGCCGAACCGGGGGCGAGGGCGCTTCTTCGTATCTACGGGCAGTGCTCCCCGAACTTCACAGCGTTCAGCGTGATCGGCTGCCCGTTCAGCTTCACCCCGGCGGCTGGCGTCTGAGAGCACACCTCCCAGTTGGACTCCATCAGAACGAACCGGCTTGCGCCAGTGACGTCGTTCACGTTGATCGACGTGCTGGAGTCCAAGGTCTGACGTGCGGCCTTCACGCTCTTGCCGTGGAAGTCGGGCATCGTCCCATCAGCGGCCGATGCGGCGGACTGGTCCTTGGCGGGGCAGGTCTCGGCGAGTTTGACCGCACCGAAATCGAGCTTCGTGTTCGTGGCCGCGACGGTGCCGGTTTTGACGTTCTGGGTGCAGACCTTCCAGTCGCGATCGAGGATCTGCATGCGGGCCCGGCCGAGGACGTCGTGGGACTTGAGATTGTAGAAGCCGGCCGCTTGGGCAGTGTCCTGGGCGGATTGGAGGCCCATGCCGACGAAGTTCGGTACCGACTTCTTCTCCGCGGCCGACTTGCTGTCCTTCGTCGGTGCAACGCCAGCGCCTGCGGCAGGAGGGACGCTGCCGCTCGGCTTGGCTGTGTCGGTCGGCTGGCAGGCGACGACCCCCGCGCTCGCAGCGCAGAGGAGGAAGACGCTGATGATGTGGGTTCGCACGGTTTCCCCCTGGGTGATGCTGGTACAGGCGAAACACGGTAGGCCGCATGAGGTAGCGAGATGAACGCTGTGACCATGCTGTGACGCGCGCGAAGGGGGCTGATGCAGGCCGTGTTGCGTGCGAGCGTCGATTTCGTCCTGCTGAAGCGGGGGTACTTGGCGCACGTTCGTAGACGGTCGTCTCTCGCCACCCGTGATACGTGTGGATCATCGGGAGTGTTCGGACTTGGTCCAGGCTCTTGCCCGCTATCACCCACAGGGGCGGCATCGACCGGGCCGGCCAGGTGGTCTTCGGCAGGCATCAGCATCAGAGGCTGGCGGCATGCCCGCGGTAGCGGCCGGATTCGTTCAGCCAGGCCAGGTGGGTGCCGGGCATGGTGCACACCACGTGCGGGACATGGGCGGCGCCGGTGCGCAGGGCCGGGTGAAGCGACGCCGCACTCGCCCCGGCCGCCCACCGCTACCAGTTCCTGGCCATCCGCGTAGGCGTTGAACGACGCACCGATGTTGAGGTGCGCGCGGACCTACAGGCTGCTGGGGAAGTTGCCGGGGGCCGGCGCCGGTGTCGGGATGTAGTGGTGGGCGAGGTTGGCGTCGCGGTTGTGGGGCCCGTGGCGGTGGGCTTCCGGGTCGCCGTACTGCTTGAGATCCTGGCGACCGGAAACGACGTCCCGAACGCGCATCACGACTCGGCCGAGCAGGGCCTTCATCGGTTCCCCCTGGTGTAAGTGGTCCTGGCGAAGAGGATGCACCGGCGGCCGGACGGATGCCAGCGAGTTGAGCCGATCTTGAGCCTCGTTCGCTCCTGGAGACACCCGTCTCCTCCTTGGCTGCTGTCGGGTCCGGGAGTGTGCCGCCGGAGGTGAGATCGAGCGCTGCCAACCACCTTTTGACCTGGTCGTGGTCACCGGGCAGGTGTTGAGTTCCCAACTCGGGTTCTCTTGGAGCCGGCTGAGCACGTCGCGCAGTGTGTCCTTCTGAGCCTCGACGCGGCAGGCGGGGCCTTTCGCTGCTCATCCCCCTCTCCCCGCGGGGCGGGGTAGCCGATCGGCGACGACTGCCCCTGCTGTGCACGATATCGACCGGTCTCGGCGTTCGTAGTACACGCAGCGCCGCTTGAGCGGTGGCACCGGCGATCGCGTCCTGCTGCTGGAGGCTGCGCACGCCGAGCACCCTCTCGCCCGGCTTCAACCCTTCAGCACGTGGTTCGTCCGCGGGATGCGCGCCTGAAGTGGCAAGAGGGGCCTCAGGAACCTCGTTGCCGCCACCGTCCGAGCGGCGACCGCAGCGGAGGGCGCGGGGCTGGCAGGCTACTGGCGGGGGTGGACGGCCTGGACGCCAGTGCCCGCGTACGCCTTCGACCGGCCGGTGGAGTGGGCGGGGGAGGGGCGGGTGGCGTGGACGGCGGCCCAGAAGTGCCCGAAACGCAGCAGTTCGGTGGAGGTGACCGCGGCGTCCGCGTCGAAGACCTCACTCCGGATGAACCTCAGCCCATTGATGTGACTGAGCAGCCCAGACCGCCCGGCGTTGCCGGCCGTCAGCGACAGCACCGGCCCGAACAGATCCATGGTCCCCCTGGTGCATCTCGGTTGACAGGAAAGGTCCACCGCCGTGCGAGGGACCAGCGGTTCCGTCTACTGGCACCGCTTCGCCACCTGGCCCGGCCTCGCCGCGCGGTACGTGAATCCGGCCGTAGCGCCGCTGGAGCGCCTCTCGACCCGAGCTAGGGGATCGCGCGGGCCCCGGCCGAGGACACCTTCACACGGGCGGGCGCGCGTCTGTGGGCGGAGCGCGACGCCATCGACGTCGCCCTGCCCGGTCCGTTCGCCCTGCGAACGACCGCCGCGACCGCTCCTCGCCCAGACCCGGGCCGCCGGCCGCCTCGCGCACCGGGTCCGCCCCGCGCCCACCGCCCGCACACTGGTCAGCGCCTTCTTCTGCCTGTGCACGTCCACCGAGGCGCTGAAGGCCCCAGACCGTCACGCACCGTCTCACCGACTGGTGACACCTGACCCTGCTCTCCCTTCAGCAGGGCGCCGACCCCGCGGAGATGGTGGCAAGGGCGCGGGCGGAGGTGATGGGCGAGGCGGCTCCCGCCGCTCCCGCCTGACGGCCCGTACGTCCTATAGCTGGCGGAATGATCTATTCCGCACGAAGGTGATCGACAGTGATCGTTTTCGGCCAAGAATGTAAGGATCACTCTCCGCGCAGGGCGCCGACGACGCTCGCCCGGCGCGCCCGTGCCCGCCCGCACGTGCCTGTCACGCGAGTGATGGTGCGGTGACGGACATTCATGCGGAGGTACCGAAGGTCCGCCGAAAATTTTCCTGCGCCGGTACGAACAGACGCAAGGATCGACCGAAACTGATGTGGATCTTTTGACTCTGGAACGGTCGTTCGGTGAGTGTCCGTCATATGCCCGTAACAAACCGAGCCGCCACCGGTGGTCCGATGCGCCTGCGCGACTTCCGCCTGCTGCTCGCCGGAGCGGCCACCGGACAACTCGGTGCGCAGGTCACCCTGGTGGCCCTGCCCCTGGTAGCCGTCCTGGAACTCCACGCCTCCGCCTTCCAGGTCGGCCTGCTCACCGCCGCGGAGACCGCCGCCTTCCTGCTCGTCGGCCTCCCCGCCGGCGCACTCACCGACCGGATGCGCAAGCGGCCCCTGATGATCCGCGCGGACCTGGCGCGCGCCCTGGCCATGGCCAGCGTCCCCGCCGCGGCGGCCGCCCACGCGCTGACACTGGTTCAGCTCTACGTCGTCGCGCTGGTGACCGGTATGGCGACGGTCTTCTTCGACGTCGCCCACCAGAGCTACCTGCCGCAGATCGTGCCCCGCGACCAGCTCGTGGCAGGCAACGGCTCGCTGGAGACGATCCGCTCCACCGCCCAGGTCACCGGCCCCGGTCTCGGCGGCGGGCTGGTCCAGCTCGTCGGCGCGCACCTCGCCGTCATCGCCGACGCCGTCGGCTACGTGCTGTCCGCGCTGTTCCTGCTGCGCATCGACCAGCCGGAGCAACCGCCCGAGCCGGTCGCGGGTTCCTCCCTGCGCAAGGACGTCGGCGAGGGCATCCGCTTCGTCACCGGCCATCCGTTCCTGCGCGTCATCGCCGCCACGACCGCCCTCGCCAACCTGTGCGCGGCCGTGCTCATGGCGACGCAGACCGTCCACCTCGTCCGCGTCGTCGGCCTCCGACCTGGCGCGCTCGGGCTGGTGCTGTCCGCGTCGGCCGTCGGCGGACTGCTGGGCGCCCTGTGCGCCGGACGCCTCGCCGCTCGATTCGGACAGGCCCGGGTCATCGTCCTGTCCGTCCTCGTGACCGGCCCGTTCGCCGTGCTGTGGCCGCTGTCGGGCCACGGCGCCCCGGGCGCGGTGCTCTTCGCCACCGGGTCGACGGTCGTCTCCTTCGGCGCCGTCGTCTACAACGTCGCCCAGGTCAGCTTCCGCCAGGGACTGTGCCCGCCGCGGCTGCTCGGCCGGATGAACGCCACCCTGCGCTTCCTCATGTGGGGCACCCTGCCGCTCGGCGCACTCCTCGGCGGTGCCCTGGCCGGGGCCTACGGACCGCGTACGGCGCTCGCCTGGTGCGCGGCCGGCTTCCTCGTCGTACCGCTGCCCCTGCTGCTCTCCCCGCTGCGCCGGATGCGGGACCTGCCCGGCTCCGAAGACACCCCCGGCGATCGCGCGGCCGGGGCCGCGAGCCGGACCGGCACACCGGACGACGACGAGACACCCGCCCCGGCGCCCGCCGCCTGAATCCCGGCACCGATCGCGTGAACTCCGGCGCCCGCCGCCTGAATTCCCGCGCCGATCGCGTGAACTCCGGCGCCCGCCGCCTGAATCCCCGCGCCGACCGCCTGAATCCCGGCGCCGACCGCCCGAACTCCGGCGCCCGCCGCCTGAATCCCCGCGCCCGCCGCCTGAATTCCCGCGCCCGCCGCCTCAGCTCCCGGCACCCACCGCCCGGACCCGCGCCACGGCCGGCCACCGCCCGGCCGTCGCGCCGGCCCGTCACCACCGACCGCGCGACCGCGGCGACGACAGGAAGGACCACGTGCTCAGCATCACGAGCCAGTACCTGGCCCGCTACCGGCAGCTCACCGTCGGCGACCGGTCGGGCACCGTACTGCCCGTCACCGGGGCACAGCGCCGTTTCGTGCTGGTCCGGGCGCTGGACCCGTCGGGACGTCCCGACGTGGTGCCGATGTTCTTCGCCTTCCCCCACGGAGCCGTCGACCTGGAGCGCCTGCGCTCGGCGGCCCGCCTGCTCGCCGCTCGGCACACCGCCCTGCGCTCGCGGCCCGCCGTCGTCCGCGGCACCCCCGTCCTGCGGGTCGGCGAACCCGACGTCCGGGTCACGATGCCCGCTCCCGCACCCGGCGAGCGCCCGGCCGACACCCTCAGGCGCGCGCTGGCGGCCTGGGAGCCGCAGGGCCCGCCGCTGCGGCTGTTCCTCGCCCGGGACCACGAGAACCGGGGGGAGGACCTCCTCGCCGTCGCCCTGGACCACGCCGTGTGCGACGGCCGTTCCCTCACCCGGATCGTCGAGGAACTGGGCACCGCGTACACCGAGGCCGCCGACGCCCACGCCCTCGCCCTCGCACCCGAGGAGACGGAGGCCGAACTCGACGCCTACCGCCGGGCCGTCCTCCTCCAGCTCGCCGCCGAGGAACGCGCCGACTCGCCCGAGGCGGCCGCCTACTGGGCGCACCGGTTGCGCGCCGTACGCGCGCAGGCACCCGGGCGCCGCCCGGAACGCGTGCCCGACGGCACCCTGCCGAGCGGTGCGGCGCAGGCCCGGCTGCCCGCCCACGAGGACGGCGTGCCGTTCCCCGGGCTGCTCGACGCCTGCCGCTCCGCGGCCCGCTCGCTCTACGGCCCCGGCCACGTCGTCCCGCTCGGCTACCCGTGGGGCGGCCGCCCCAGCGGAGCGGCGCCGGTGATCGGCTGCTTCCTCAACACCGTCGTCTTCCCTCTCGTCACCGGCGACGACACGGACCCCGAGGAGACGGCCGACGTCTGGTGGGACGACCTGGAGCGGGCCGACGCGCCCTTCGACACGGTCGTGGCCGCCGCCCGGTCCGCCGGCTCGGGCTGGACCGGGAACCTCGACGGACTGCTGACCGTCGACGACGACAGCCGTCGTCCGCCGCTCGTACTGGCCGGCGCCGAGGGACGGGAGACCGACGTCGACGGCCGACCGGTGCGTGGCCCCTTCGCCGTCTCCGTCACCCAGGGTGCACAGATCCGGCTGCGGATGGTGTGGGACCGCGCGACCCTCGACGACGACACCGCGCTGACGGCGTTCGACGCGCTGACCCGGGCACTGCGCCCGGAGGAGCGGACGCCGCACTGAACCGCCCGTGGACGCGTGCCTCCCGGGGGACCGCGACCGCACCCTTCACACCCGCCGGCCGCGATCCCCCCGGCCCGGGACCCGCGCCGCCGCCCAGCCCCCCCACCGCACGCGTCACCCACCAAGGAAGCGTCACCGCGCGACCCGCGGAGCCGCCCGCACGACCGGCACCGGCCACACCATGTCCGGCACCGGACACCAGACCCGACGACCTCAGGGATCACCATGCTTCCGCTCTCCTCCTCGCAGGAGATCGTCTGGCTGCACGAGCAGATGCAGCCGGGCAGCCGTGCCTACAACTTCACCGCCTCGCTGGACCTGTGGGGCACCCTCGACACCGAGGCGCTGCGCCGGGGACTTACCGCCACCCTGGACCGCCATCCCGGGCTGCGCCTCGAACTCGTCACTTCCACCGGGTCCGTGCCCGGACAGCGCGTCGCGCCGCAGTGCGGTCCGAGGCTGCGCACCGTCGATCTCAGCGACGCGGAGGACACCGAGGAGGCCTTCGCGCGACTGCTGCGCGCCGAGGCCGAGACGCCGCTCGACACCTTCGAGGCCCCGCTGATCCGCTGGACCCTCGTGCGCCTCGCCGAACGCCACCACCGACTGGTCCACGTGGAGCACCACCTGATCCACGACGGGCACTCCTTCGCGATCCTGCTCGACGACGTCTTCCGCGTCTACCGCGCCCACGTCCTAGGCGAGCCCCTCGAACTCCCCGCCGCCCCGTCGTACGCGGACCACGTCCAGGCCCAGGCCCGGGCCGCGTACGCTGCCGAGTCCCTGGAGTTCTGGCGGACCGCGCTGCTCGATCGCCCCCACGACCTGCCGCTGCCCGGCCTCACCCGCCCGGGCGCCCGCCGCAGGCACCGGGGCGGGCAGCTGCGCCAGACGATCGGCGCCGACCTCGCCGAACGGCTGCGCACCCATACCCGGTCGCGCGGCCTCACCCCATTCGCCACGCTCCTCGGCCTGTTCGCCGAACTACTGCGCCGGCACAGCGGGCGCTCCAGGATGGTCGTCGGCACCGCCGTAGGCAACCGCCCGCGCGGCTACGAGAACGCCGTCGGCATGTTCGTCAACACCATCCCGCTGCCCCTCGACCTGGACGCCGCCGTCCCCGCCCAGGACACGATGGACGACATCACCGACACCCTCATCCGCGCCCTGCCGCACCAGGACGTCCCGGTCCAGGAACTGACCCGGGCACTAGGCATGCACACCAGCGGCGCCGACAACCCGCTGTTCTCCGTGATGTTCAGCGCCCACGACGCACCGCTGCCGGAGATCGACGTACCCGGTCTGGACATCACCCTCTTCGAGGGCTTCAACACCGGCACCACCCGCTTCGACCTCGACGTGGTGCTGCTGCCGGACGACCGGCGCGGTGTCACCCCGCGCCACGGCGCGCCGGGCATGACCCTGGTCTGGGACTACGACGCCGACCTCCTCGGCGAGGACGTCGCCCGGCTGCTCTGCGGTCGCTTCCTGCACCTGTTGCGCTCCTACCTCGACACCCCCGCGGCTCCGCTGGCCGACCTCGCCCCCGCCGCACCCGAGCCGGCCGCCGAGGCCCTGCCCGTGCCGGCCGGCCACGACCCGCTCGACCCGGTGGCCGCCCACCACCCGTCGCTGCCCGCCCTGCTGAGCGGCGCGCGCCGCCTCACCTACGGCGAACTCGACGAGCGGGTCGGCGCGCTGGCCTCGCGGCTGCGCACCGCGGGCGTGACGCCCGGCCGGCCGGTGGCCGTCGTCCTGCCCAGGAGCGCCGACTCGGTCGTCGCCCTGCTGGCCTGCCTGCGGACCGGCGCCGTCTACTGCCCACTGTCCCCGTCCGACCCGCCGGCCCGGCTCGCCCTGCTGCTGGAGCGGCTCGCCCCCGCGCTCGTCCTCACCGGCGAGGGCGGCCCGGCGCTGCCGGACGGACTGCCGGCCGCCCGCGTCGACGCGCCCGTACTGCCCGCGGCCCACGCCGCTGACGTGCTGCCCGGCACCACGTACGTCATCCACACCTCGGGTTCCACCGGCACACCGAAGCCGGTGGCGGTCGGCCGCGCGGCGCTCACGCACCACCTGACCGCGACCGCCGACCGTTTCGGCCTGACCACGGCCGACCGGGTCCTGATGTTCGCCCAGCCCTCCTTCGACGTGGCGCTGGAGGAGGTGCTGCCCACCCTGTACGCCGGTGCCTGTCTGGTCCTTCCCGAGCACGAGGTGCCCACCGGCGCGGAACTCGCCGGCCTCCTCGCGTCCGCCCGGGTCACCGTCGCCAACCTGCCCACCAGTTACTTCCTCGCGACCCGTGAGGAGCTGCGGCCCGCCCTGCGCGACGGCGGCTGGGCGCCCAGGCTCCTGGTGCTGGGCGGCGAGCGGCTTCCCGCCCAGGCACTGCGGGAGGTCCTGGCCGCCACCGACGCCACCGTCCTGAACGTGTACGGCGTCACCGAGGCGGCCATCAGCTCCACCGTGCACGAGATCTCCCGCGACGCCCTCGCCGAGGGCGCCGAGATACCGCTGGGCACCGAACTCCCCGGTGAGCGCGTCCACGTCCTGGACGCCCACCACCGGCCGCTGCCGTCCGGCGCCGTCGGTGAACTCGCCATCGCCGGACCCGGCCTCGCCGAGGGCTACGCGGGCAACCCGGAGGTGACGGCCGCCCGGTTCGTCACCGTGGACGCCCTCGGCGCAGAACGCGTCTACCTCACCGGCGACCTGGGCTACCGCGGCCTGGACGGCCTGCTGTACTTCCTGGGCCGGCGCGACAACCAGGTCAAGCTGCGCGGCCACCGCATCGAACTGGAGGAGATCGAGGCGGCGGCGTCCGCGGCGCTCGGCGGCCGGTCCTGCGCCGTCGTCCTGGACCGCGAGGGCCCCGACGCGCCCCGCCTGGTCGGCTTCCTGGAGGGCGGCGCCGACCGCGCGGACGTCGACGACAGGGCGCTCCACACGGAGCTGAGCCGCCGTCTGCCCGGCCCCCTCGTGCCCGCCCGCTGGGCACGGCTCGACACCATGCCGACCCTGGCCGGCGGCAAGCCCGACCGGACCGCCCTGGCCCGCCGCGCGGCGGCCCTCGAACCGGTGAGCACCACCCCGGCCGCACCGGACGCGCAGACCGCGCCGGCGGACCCGGGGTCCGACGACCCGATGACCGCCCTGCTGACGGAGGGCTGGCGCGAGGTCCTCGGGCACAGCCGCTTCGACACCCGCTCGCACTTCTTCCGCAGCGGAGGCCACTCCCTGCTCGCCGCCGAGCTGGCGGCCTGGCTGGAGCCCCGCCTCGGCACCCGCCCGCCGCTCAGGACGCTCTTCCGCCACCCCGTACTCGCCGACCAGGCGGGCGCCCTCGCCGCCACCGCCACCCCCTCCAGGGAGTCGTGATGACCCAGTCCCCGCCCGCCCCCGCCGCCGTATCCGCGTCCGCCCCCGCCGCCGTATCCGCGTCCGCCCCCGCCGCCGTACCCGCGCCCGCCGCCCCCGTCGCCGAGCCGAGCGTCGCCCACGGTCCGGCCGCCGAGCCGACCGCCGTGCTCGCCCGCTTCGAGGACTGGGTGCGCCGCACCCCGCAGGCGCCCGCCGTGATCGACGGTGCCCGGACCTGGACGTACCAGGACCTCGACACCGCCGCCACGGCCGTCGCCGCCGCTCTGGGAGACCGCGTGCGCCGCGGCGACCTCGTCGGGGTCTGCCTCGACCGCTCCGCCGCCCTCGTGGTGACCGCGGTGGCACTCGCCCGGACAGGCGCTGTCTATCTGCCGCTCGGCCCCCGCCCCGGCGAACGCCGCACCCAGGCCGTGACGGAGGACCTCGACATCGCCTGCCTCGTCGGCGACCCCGGCGTACTGCCCGCCGCCTACCGCGCCGGCGAGCGGACCCCGCTGCCCCTGCCCACCGAGGGCGTGAACGCCCCCACCGCCGCGGTGGCGGCCTCCACCGCCCGCGACGCAGGCACGCGGCGCGCCCCCGAAGGTGCCTTCTACGCCGTCCTCACCTCCGGGTCCACCGGCCGCCCCAAGGCGGTGGCCGTGGCCGAGGACTCGCTGTCCGTCGCCCTCGACTGGTACCGCGACGAGACCGGGCTGGCCCCCGGGGACCGCCAGTCCCTGCTCATCGGGGTCGCCTTCGACCCCCACCTGCTCGAACTGTGGGCCGCGCTGACCTCCGGCGCCGCCCTCGTCCCGGCCCCCGACGACACCCGCTGGGACGCGCGGGTACTGACCGAGTGGTGGCGCGAAGCCGCCGTCACCGTGTCCGTGGCGGCCACCCCCATGGTCGAGCCGCTGCTCGACCGGCCGTGGCCGCGCGACCTCAGCCTGCGCCACCTCGTCGTGGGCGGCGACCGGATGCGCCGCCGTCCGGGGCGCGACGTCACCGCCACCGTCCACAACGCCTACGGTCCCGCCGAGGCCACCGTGGTCACCACCACCCACGCCATGCGCGCCACCGACCCGGAGGCGGGCGACCCCGCCCCGCCGCCCATCGGCACCCCGCTGCCCGGTGTCGCCGTCGCCGTCACCGACGACGACGGCCGGCCCGTCCCGCGCGGCCAGGAGGGCGAACTGCGCATCGGCGGCCACTGCCTGGCCCTCGGCTACCTCGACCCCGAGCTCACCGCGGAGCGGTTCACCGCCCCGCCCCGTCAGCCGGCACCGCCCGCGGCCGACCGCCTGTACCGCACCGGCGACCGGGTCCGGATGACCGCCGACGGCACCCTCGTCTTCCTGGGCCGCCTCGACGACCAGGTCAAGATCAGCGGCGTCAGGATCGAACCTGCCGAGGTGGAGGCCGCCTTCGAGCAGGACCCCCGGGTGCGCAGCGCCGTCGTCACCGTGCTGCGCGACCAGGCGGGCCACGCCCGGCTCGTCGCGCACGTACGACCCGCCGACGGCGCCGACCCGGCGGCCGCGGACCTGCGCGCCGCGGTCCGCGCCTGGCTCCCCGAGCAGGCCGCGCCCGCGGTCGTACGGATCGTCGACGACTACCCCCTCGACGCCAACGGCAAGGTCGACCGGGCCGCGCTGTCCGCGCACCATCCCGGCCCGGCGCCCGCCCCCGCCACCGACGACCTCGCCGACGCCACACCCACCGAACACCTCGTCCTGACCACCGTGAGAGACCTCCTCGGCCGGCCCGAGACCACTCTCTGCGACAACTTCACCGACGCCGGCGGCACTTCCGTCGTCGCCGCCCGGCTGCTCGCGGCCGTCGAGAGCGCGACCGGCGTACGGCCGCGCGCCCACGAACTGCTGCGCAGCAGCGACCTGCGCGCCTTCGCCGCCCTCCTCGACCAGCGCCTGACCCCGCGACCGGCAGGAGCCTGACATGGCACCCACCCTCCCGCAGCCCCAAGACACGGCGGACGCCGCGCCCGCGACACCACCCCGCACTTCGGCCCCCGTACCCGGCGAGCCCCCGGCACGGGCGACCGCCCTGCCCGCGCTCGTCACCCGGCGCGCCGAACTCACCCCGGACGCCCTGGCCGTCGTCGACGGTGACACGACCCTCACCTACGGCAGCCTGCTCCGGGCCGCCCGAGCCCTCGCCGCACACCTGCGCGACCACGGGGTGACCCCCGGCGACCGGGTGGCACTGCTGACGACCCGGTCGGCCCGCACGGTCGTCGCCCAGCTCGCGCTCTGGCTCGCGGGCGCCGTCTGCGTACCCCTCGACCCCGCCCAGCCCCGGCCGCGCACCGAGGCGATGATCAGCGACGCCGGGGTGACGCTCACCGTGGGCGACCCCAAGCTGCTGGACGCGACCGCGCTCACCGGTCCCGTCCTCGCCCTGCCCGAGGAGCCGCTCATGGACGGCCCCGCGCTGGACCACTGCGCCCCCGGCAGCCCGGCGTTCATCATGTTCACGTCCGGCTCCACCGGCCGTCCCAAGGGCGTCGTCGTACCGCACGGCGCCATCGCCGAGCTGGTCACCGCACCGGACTACGTCACCGTCACCGCCCGCGACCGCGTCCTGTTCCACTCGCCCATGACCTTCGACGCCTCCACGTTCGAGGTCTGGGTCGCGCTCGCCAACGGCGCCGCGGTCGTCGTCTGCACCGAGCAGCGGCCCTCGCTGGAGGAGCTCGCCCGGCACGTCGAACGCCACGGTGTGACGGTCGCCTTCTTCACCACGGCCCTCTTCCACCAGCTCGCCGCCCGCCGATCCCGCGTCTTCGGCCAGCTCCGCTCGGTCGTCGTGGGCGGCGAGGCGATGGCCGCCGCACCGGCCCACGCCGTCCTGACCGCCTTCCCCTGGCTGGAACTGGTCAACGGCTACGGGCCCACCGAGACGACCACCTTCGCCACCGCCCACCGCGTCACCGCCCGCGACGGTGACGCCCCCCTGCCGATCGGCCGGCCCATCGCCGGGGCCACCACCCACGTCCTGGACACCGACGGCCGGCCCGTCCCGGCGGGGGAGCGCGGCGAACTGTGGGTCGGCGGCAGCAGGCTCGCCCACGGCTACACGAGCCTGCCCGAACTGACCGCCGAACGGTTCGTCGAGCACCCGGCCGCAGGCCGGCTCTACCGCACCGGTGACCTGGTCTCCGCCCGGCCCGACGGCACCCTCGACTTCCACGGCCGCAACGACGACCAGGTCAAGGTCCGCGGCTTCCGCATCGAACCGGCGGAGATCGAACACGCCCTGCGCCGGTACGACGACGTCGGCGACGCCGCCGTCACCGTCGACCGCGCGGGCACCGCCGAAGCACGACTCGTCGCCCTCGTGGTCGCCGCACCCGGACCCGTGCCAGCCGGCGCCGAGCTGCGCGAACGCCTCACCGCCGCCCTGCCCGCCCACCTGGTGCCCGACACGGTCACCCTGGTGGACCACCTGCCCCTCACCCCGGCCGGCAAGGTGGACCGGCGCGCCCTCGCCGACCTGGCCCGCACGGCCGGCAACGGCCGCCCCGGCGCTCCAGCCGTGGACATGAGCCCCGTGGAACAGGCCGTCGCCGACGTCTGGAGCCGCTCCCTGGGCAGCGAGGTCACCCGCGCGGACGCCGAGTTCCTCGCCCTCGGCGGTCACTCGCTGCTGGCCCTCGCCGTCACCGACGACCTGCGCGAGGAACTCGGCGTCGAACTCACCCTCGCCGACTTCTTCACCGCCCCGACCGTCGCCGCGCAGGCGGCCCTGGTCGAACAGGCCCTGCTCACCGCCCACCACGATCTGCACCCCCAGACCCCGGAGCACCACGATGCCCACTGACGCCGACCCCACGGCGCCGACCCGGCGGCAACTCCAGCAGGAACTGCTGCGCCGGGCCCGGGCCGGCACCGCCCGGCGCACCACCACCGCCCCCGGCGGCGCGGCGACCGCGGACGCCGGTGCTCCCGCGCCGTCCGGCACCCGGCCGGGCGCCACCGCCCGGCACGGACGCCACCCGCTCTCCCACGCCCAGCGCCGCATGTGGCTGATGGAACGGCTCGGCGGCGCCGGCGACTCCTACCACGTGCCGTTCGCCACGCGCATGCGCGGCCCGTTCGACCCGGCCGCGTTCGCCACCGCCCTCACCGCGCTGGTGGCCCGGCACGAGATCCTGCGCACCCGCTACACCGAACAGGACGGCGCACCCGGCCAGGAGGTGCTCCCGCCGCCGGCGTCCGTCCCCGTGCCCGTGGCCGACACCGACCCGGCGGACACGCCCGAGGCACTGCGCCGCGAGGCGGCCCGCCCCTTCGACCTCACGGCCGGCGAGGCCGTCCGGGCCCGGGTCCTGCGCCATGGACCGCTGGACCACACCGTAGGGCTGACCTTCCACCACATCGCCGTCGACGGCGGCTCGCTCGAGACGGTGGCGGCCGAACTCGCCGTACTGTACGCAGCCGCCGGCGACCCGGACGGCACGCAGCCGCTCGCCGCACCGCCGCAGTACGCCGACCACGCGCACCGCGAGCACGACGCGCTGCCCGGCCTGGGGGCCGAACTCGACCACTGGGCCGACCTACTGGCCGACGCCGCCCCACCCGCGCTGCCCCGGCCGACGACGGCCGCGCGGAACACCGCCGCCCGATCGGCCGCCGTGCACACGGTGCCCCTCGCACCCGGCCTGCCCGACGCCCTGCGTACGCTCGGCGCCGGACACCGGGCCACCCTGTTCGCGGTGTCACTGACCGCCGCCTTCGCCACGCTGCACCGGCTCACCGGCGACGACGACCTCGTCATCGGCGTGGCGAGCACCCACCGCACCGGGACGGCCATGCGCGCACTGGTCGGCCTCTGCGTCAACACCCTGCCCGTACGGGTCGACACCTCCGGCGACCCGTCCTTCGCCCAGCTGCTGCACCGGGTCCGCGACGCGCTCCTGGAGGCCCAGCGCCACGGGCACCTCCCCTTCGACCTCGTCCTGGAACGCCTCGGCGCCCGGGCACGCGGCACCGACGGCACCGGCCTGGTCCGCGTCACCTCCGACGTCCTCGGCGCACCCACCGTGCTCCGCCTGCCGGGCACGACCGCCGAGTACGTCGACATCGGCGTCGGGGACGCGAAGTTCACCCTGTCCTACGGACTCGACCTGGCCGACCCCGCACGTCCGGCGGCACTCGTCCAGTACGACCCGCGCGCACTGGACGACGCCGTGGCGCGGGCCACCGTCCACGACCACGCCCACCTGCTGACCGCGGCCGCGGCCCACCCGGACACCCCGCTGAGCGAACTCACCGGCCCCGGCACCCGCCCGGCACCCACCGGGGACGACGCCGGCCACCCCGCGGCCCGGGCCCTGCTCGCCCACCCCCAGGTCACCGACGCCGACGTGCACCAGCGCGACGAGGAACGACCCGTGGCCTACGCCGTCCTGCGCGACAGCGTCGGCCCCCGCGGCGACGAACTGCTGGGCCTGCTGCGCCGGTCGCTGCCACCCGGCGACGTCCCCGCCGCCGTCACCGTGCTCGACGCCCTGCCCCGCACGGCCACCGGCACCCTCGACCCCGCGCGGCTGCCCGGTGCGCCCGCTCCCACCGCGTCGCCCGGCCCCCGGGCCGAGGCCGTCACGGAGACGTTCGCCGCCCTCCTCGGACCCGTGCCCGCACCGGACGACGACTTCTTCGCCCTCGGCGGCCACTCCCTGGTGGCCGTGCAACTCGCCGAACGGCTCCGCACACGGCTCGCGCTGCCGCTCACCGGCCTCGACGTCCTCCAGGCACGCACCCCCCGGGCGCTCACCGCGCTCCTCGACGAACGCGCGGCACAGCAGAGCACCGCGAAGGCCGCGCGCAAGCCCGCCCGCTCCCGGGGCCCGCGCACCGGCACGGTCCTCGTCACCGGTGCGACGGGCGGCGTCGGCGCGTTCGTCCTGCGTGAACTCGTCGCCCAGGGCCGGCCCGTGCTGGCACTGGCCCGGCCCGAGTCGGCCCATCTGGTCGCCGGCGACGGCGTCGACGTCGTCGAGGGCGACCTGACGGACCTGGCGGGCCTGCGGGACGCCGTCGCCGGCGCGGACGCGATCGTCCACGCCGCCTGCACCTTCACCCGCCACGAGGTGGACCTGGCGGCCATGGAGGCGATGGCCGGGGCCTGGCGGCGGGGCCCCTTCGTCTTCGTCAGCAGCGTCGACGCCTACGGGCACCCCGGGACGCACCGGGTCACCGAGGAATCACCCGCCCAGGAACCGGTCAGCCCGTACGGGAGGACCAAACTCGACTGCGAGGCCCTGCTGTTGCACGCCGCGGGGACGGAGGGACGCGGGGGAGCGAGCGCCGTGCGGTCACCCATCGTCTGGGGCGCCCACGACCGGCTGCGCGAACAGCTGCGCTGGGGTGCCATCGGCGGGCTCTACCAGGCCGCCCGCACGGGCGCGCCGATCGACCTGCCCCGTCCCGGCACCGGGGGGAACGGCTGGTACGGGGTGGCGTGGGTGCACGCCGCCGCCCTGGCCAGAGCGGTGACCGAATGCCTGGACCGGCCCGTGCACGGCGTCGCCAACGCGTGCGGCGGCCACGTCTCCTGGCACGACCTGGCGCAGGAACTCGCACAACTGCTGGGCACCCGGGCCGTCATCCGCGAGACCGACGAGGTCCCCCGGGACCTCGACCACCGCTGGACCTACGACAGCGCCCGCCTGGCCCGGCCACTGCGGGCTCGCCCGGGCGAGGACCGGCGGACCGTACTGACCCAGATGATCGACGGCATGCCCCACGACGACCGCTGAGCACCGCTGGCGTCCGTCGGCCGCCAGGGCGCCGCCCCGGACGGCCGTCAGGGTGACCCCGGAACGTCGGCGGGAGTCCGGCCGGTGGCAGCGACAGCCACCGGCCGCACCAGCCTCTCCACATGAGCCGAAGCGCATGGGATGCCCCACAACACCAACACGGCCGGGTAAAACGTGTTTCTACGGTCGGGTTTAGGATGTTACGGCGCCCCATCGGGTGCATGAGTGCGCGATGGGCGCGCTGTGTGCCCTCTTGGTTTCCGTGGGTAACGGAAATGATCTCGGTCCGCGCGGGCCAGGGACCGGCGGACCGCGGACCACCTTGGTCCTGTGCGGCGCGCTCTCCGAACGGCCCTTCGTCCGCCCGGCCTGGTGCAGCCTGGTCCAGGATCACGTCATGCCGTGATGCCGTCCGCGTCGACCACTGGCAGCCCTGTTCAGTAGGGAGCGGTTGCCCGGCCGCCGGTCACGGTAGCCCGGCGCCGGGGAAGTTGCGCCGATGAGTTTCCGGCGGCCGTGCGGTCTACCCGTCGACGAAGGGAGCGCACCATGCGCGAGATCATCGTTTGCACGTTCCTGACGCTGGACGGCGTCATGCAGGCGCCGGGCGGCCGGGACGAGGACGCTGAGAGCGGTTTCGAGCACGGCGGCTGGCAGAAACCGGTGGCCGACGACGAGGTCGGCATGGCCATCGCCGGTTGGTACGAGCACTCCGACGCCATGCTGCTCGGCCGCAAGACGTACGAGATCTTCGCGTCGTACTGGCCGACCGCCGATCCCGGCAACCCCTTCACCGATCGGATGAACAGCATGCACAAGTACGTGGCGTCTCGGTCCCTGACGTCCGTCGAGTGGCAGAACTCCACGTTGTTGGAGGGTGACGTCGTCGATGCCGTACGGAAGCTGAAGGCGACCGAGGGCGGCAACATCAACGTCGTCGGCAGCGCAGACTTCGCCCAGACCCTCATGCGGCAAGGCCTCGTCGACGAGTACCGGCTGACCATCCATCCGGTGATCATCGGTACCGGCAAGCGGCTGTTCGCCGACGGAGCGATCCCCACTGGGCTGGAGCCGGTCAGCGTCTCGACCACGAAGGGTGGCACCATCCTCGGCGTCTACCGGCCGAACGGTAAGCCCAGCTACGACAGTTACTAGTCGAGGATGCCGCGGGCCGTGTGTCCGAGAGGGGGTCAGCGAGGACCAGGCGCAGCGCCTGGAAACGACGACGACCTGTCGGACGCGGGCCGTTGAGTCGGTACATGCGTCAGGGGTCGGACGGGAGATCATTTCCGCGGGAGCTGATTGACGAGCACCTCACCGGCCATCGCGCTTGCCGAGGCTTTCTCGGCGGCTGCGGCCTGTTGCGCCAGTGGAGACGGTTCAGCCACCAGCGCGCAGGACCGCGACATCCCTGACGAACCGCGGCCGATAGGAGGCATCGGAGGCGAAGTCTGGGTGGAGCACTTTCACCGCAATGGGTGCGCCGCTGGCGGGATGGTAGGCGAAGCGGACGGTCGCCATCCCACCGGCGCCGAAGCGGTGTAGTGGTCTGGCCTGTGTGCGGGGGCGGCGTTGTCACGGAGAACTTCCTGTGGTTCGGTCAACTGATCGCGAAGTCCGCCAGGACGAACTCGCGGAGCGCCGCCGCCGCGCCGCAGAGTTGGCCTCGACCTACCGAAGCGAGTTCCTTTAGCTCGGGCAGGTTCTGTCTCTTCGGTCAGCGTCGTGCCCAGATGAGCATGGCGGTGATGGGGAGGGCGGCCCACTTCAGGGCCGTCGTCACCGAACAGGTCGACCACCCCACGGCGTTGGCCGCGCCGGAGGTCCTGCACCTGGTCGGGATGTCGCCGAGCGCACGCCGCGTGAGCCCTGCGGTCCTGAAGGCGGCGGCTTCCTGCTCGACCGGGGCACGGACTCCGTACCGGCCACCGCCTACGAGCCCCGATGAGCGAAGCCGGAGGCGGGGCGCTCACGTCACCAGGCGCAGCGACGACGCCGCGATGCCCACCTGTACGCTCTGCCCCCAGGTCAGTTCCAGGGCGTCGGCCTCCATCCCGTCCCCGAAGACGACCATCCGGTCCGACTCCACGGTCAGCCACAGCGCCTGTCCGCGCCCCAGCTCGCCCGCGACCCTGGACGTCCCGGTCGCGGGCGACGGCCATGCCTCGCGCACGAACCAAAGCAGCCGCGGGTCGCGCGGCGCGGGCATCGGCACGGTGCTGCCGCGCTCCAGCCACAGGGAGCGGAGCCAGCCGGTGGCGCCGGTGCCCGTGCCGACGAGCACCCCGGAGGACGCCTGGGCCTGGCCCGGATCGGCCGCGCCGCGGGTGCCCAGCCGGTAGCGGGCCGTCTGGTGGCCCGGCGGGCCCAGGTACACCTCGTTCAGCGCGAGGAGGCGCTGGGTGTCGTCGGCGACGGCCTCGACCATGGTCAGTTCCTCCACCCGGTCCCCGGCGGCGGTCGCGGCACGCAGCAGCCCGGCCGCGTCGGCGCAGCGGTGCCGGACCAGGACCCCCGGATTGCGCCCCGGATCGGTGTCGATGCCCACCACCGGCTGTCCGGAGAGGTACTTCGCTGTGTTGGCGACCAGGCCGTCCTGGCCGACCACGACCACCACGTCCTCCGGGGCGAACAGGAAGCGGTCCAGATCCGCCCGCTCCACCCGGGAACTGCGCCAGGTGAGCGGTACCGCCGCCGCCACGTCCCGCAGTGCCTGCCGGGTGGCGGCGTGGCGGCGGGCCACCTCCTCGATCGAGCGGCCGCGGCTGGAGAGGAAGAACGCGGCCTGGCCGTGCGTGCCGTGCCGGGCGAGCAGTTCTTCGTACTCGGTCCTGCGGTGCACGAGCACCACCCGCGGTGCCAGGCTCACGCGTCCGCCCGGCCGTCCGGGCGCCCGATCCTCGCGAGGAGGCCGGTGAGCACGTCGGGGGAGAGGGTGACGCTCTCGATCCGCGGCAGGTTCTCCGCCAGCCGGGTCGCCGCCAGGGCGTGCAGCGTGACCGGGTCGACCTCGCCGTGCACCCCCAGCCAGGCGGCCTGGGCCTCGGCGCGCGCCGCGCCCGTCGCGCGCGCGGCCTCGGCCTCCGCGCGGGCCAGGCGGACCGTGCGGGCCGCCTCGGCCTCGGTCCGTACGCCGTCGGCCGCCGCCTCCTCCTCTGCCTCGCGCCGCGCGTTGGTGCCGCGCTGGTCGACCAACTGCTCCTCGCGCCGGGCCAGTTCGATCTGGCTGGCCATTTCGTTCTCGGCGATGGCACGCTCACGTTCGACGGCGACGGCCCGCCGCTCGTAGGTGGCCCGGTCCGCCTCCTGCTGGATCTGCTCGCGGGCCGGGGTGCGCAGGGCGCGCTCCATCTCGGCCTCGGGCCGGATCGCGACGACGCGCACGGCCACCACGTCGATGCCGGTGGCCGGCAGGCGGGGCTCGGCGGCGAGACCGGCGGCGACCCGGTCCCGCACGGAGGCGACGCCGTCCACCAGCGCGAGGGCCAGCGGGGTCCGGGCCAGTACGTCCAGCGTGTGCTGCTGCGCGGTCTCGGTGAGAAGGGTGGCGATCTGCTCCAACGGTGTGCCGCGCCAGTTCCCGCTGTCCGGGTCGACGGAGAAGTCGAGCCGGTTCGCCGCCTCGGCCGGGTCGCTGATCCGGTAGGTCACGGTGGCCTGCACGGTGACGTCCTGGAAGTCGGCCGTACGGGCGTGGAACGCCATGGCCAGTTCCCGGTCGTCGACCGGTACTTCGGAGAGCGCCGCCGACAGTGACCGGTACCAGAAGCTGAGGCCCCGGCCGTCGTGGACGAGCCGGCCGCGGTGGTGGTGGCGGATGTGTGCGGTGGGCGCGGAGCGCAGATGGCGCCAGCCGAAGCGCCGGGTGATGTCGGCCATGGTGGACCCCCTCGATTTCGTCAATGCGACGATAATCAGAGGCGTCGATGTCGTCAAGTAGACGAGAAGTGGGGTGCCGCCGAGCCCAGGTGACGGACGGACACCGGTGCCCGACCGAGGCGGCCGGGTGCGGGACGCGGACGGGACATCCCGCCCGCGCTCCGCACGGGTCGCCGTCGACGGCCCGGCCTCACCCGGCCGGAGCCACGGACGAACCCGCGGTACGGCCGGTCAGGACAGGACCTCGACGTACCCGTCGGTTCCGTGCACGCGGATCCGCTGCCCGTCCCGGATCAACCGGGTGGCCTGCGCCACACCCACGACGGCCGGCAGACCGTACTCCCGGGCGATCACCGCCCCATGGGTCATCAGACCGCCCACCTCCGTCACCAGGCCCGCGATCGCGACGAACAGCGGCGACCAACTCGGGTCGGTGAACGTCGTGACCAGGATGTCGCCCGCCTCGAGGTCGGCCTGCGCCATGTCGAGGACGACCCTGGCCCGCCCTTCGACGGTCCCGGCGGAAACCGGTAGGCCGGCCAGGGCGCCGGCCGGCACGTCGTCGCGCCGGTACCTCCCGCTGACCATCTCGCCCTCCGAGGTGAGCACCCGGGGCGGGGTGAGCGCGTGATACGACCGGAACGCGTCCTTGTGCCGCCGGATCAGCTCGTCGTCCACCCGGTGCGAGCGCACGACGTCGTGGAACTCCTGGAACGTGAGGTAGAAGACGTCCTCCTCCTCGGGGACCACGCCCGCCCGCACCAGGCGTTCGGCCTCCCCCAGCAGCGCCTGCTTGTAGAGGAAGTAGCGGCTGACGACGTCATACTTCGGGTACTCCCGGTAACCGATGAAGGTGCGGACCCGGTCGATCATCCGCTTGGTCTCGTCGGCCTTCCGGTCCCCGTCCGGCAGGGCCCGCAGCCGCGACAGCACGTCCTGCTCCTTCTCCTGCGCCCTTCGTCGCCCTTGCGCGAAGCGCCGCCCGGCGGCACCCGGCCCGGAGTTCCTGACGTGGTCGAGGATCAACGGCACCAGCGTGCTGGGGCGCTCGCGCCAGCGCGGGCGCGTGATGTCGATCTCGCCGACACAGCGCATGCCGTACCGGTCGAGGTACTCCGCGAGGGCCTTGCGGGCTTCGGTCCCGCCCGGAATACTCGTCAGCTTCTCCATGAAGCCCTCGTCCTCGACGCCCTTGAGGAACGCCACCACCTCCGGCAGCGGACGGATCACGTCCGCGACGTCGAGCAGCGCCAGTCCCATCTCCGAGGTGATGTTGCCGGGGGCGGACAGCGTGAGCGTGTCCGCCGCGTTCTTCTCGCCCAGCCACTCCCGCAGGTTGTCGTTGAGCCACCAGGTGGCTTCCATCCCCGCCATGATCACTTGCAGGCTGAGCGGATCACCGAGGACCCGCCGGTGCTCCTCGAACGTCTCCAGCAGGAAGTCGAACAGCGCCGGCCCGGTCTTCGTCCGGATGTCGCGCTCCAGGGTGGCGAGGGACGCCTGGCTGCGCTCGATCAGCTCGGTGACGACGGCCGGATCGGTCGCGACGGGGACGGGTCTGCCGCCGGCCGCCGGCCGCCCGGGAGCCGGGTCCGGGAGCGACGGGATGAAGTCGCCGCGGTCCAGGACGGTCTCCAGTGCGTCCCTGACCAGCGGATCGCCCCTCCCCACGATGTCCAGGAGGCCGGCGCGACTCGCGGGCGAGGCCAGGCGCCGGATGACGTCGACGAACAGCCTCCCGCCGGCCTCGTGCATCGGTGCCATGGCCGTCAGCTGCCACACGGAGAGCCCGAGGGGCCTCATGGGGTCCGTCATCATCTGCTGGTGGCCGACGGACACATAGACGTGGTTCTCCCGGTCGCCCGCTTCCGGGACAGGGAACAGCGTGGTGATCGGCCGGCTCTGGACGATGTGGAAGCCGTCGTCGACCAGGCACCATTCGATGTCCTGAGGGCGTCCGAAGTGCGCCTCGATGCGCCGCCCGAGCTGCACGAGCCGTAGAACCTGTGCATCTGTCAGCGACGGCTCGTCCCGCCGCGGGGAGCCGACCTCCACCACCCGCGTGCCGCCGGCCGGCAGGGCGTGAACGGCCCGCTGCTTCGTGGCGATCGTCCTGGCGACGACCTCGCCGTGCCGCACCTTGAAGACGTCCGGGTTCACCAGGCCGGAGACCAGGGCCTCGCCGAGCCCGAAGCCGGCGTCCACGGTGGCGACCGTCCGGTTGCCCGTGACGGGGTCGGCCGTGAACAGGATGCCGGACGCGCGCGGGACGACCATCCGCTGCACCACCACGGCCATGCGGACCTTGCGGTGGTCGATGCCGTTGCGCTGACGGTAGGTCACGGCCCGCTCGGTGAACAGCGAGGCCCAGCACCGGCTGACGTGCCGGAGGACCTCGTCCGTCCCCACGACGTTCAGGTACGTGTCCTGCTGACCGGCGAAGGAGGCTGTCGGCAGGTCCTCCGCCGTCGCGCTGGACCGGACGGCGTACGCGGCTCCCTCGCCGAGCCGGGCGAGCGCACGGCTGATCGCCGCCACGAGATCGTCCGGGACGGCGATCCCTTCGACGGTCCGACGGATCTGCGCGCTGAGCGTGCGGATCGCCTCCCGGTCGTCCGGACCCGAGCGGGACAGCTCATCGAGCCGGTCCTCGAGGGACGGCGCCTGCGCCGAGATCCGCCGGAAGGCGTCCGTCGTCACGCAGAAGCCGTCCGGCACGCGGACACCGTCGATCCGTGACAGCCCGCCCAGGTGCGCGCCCTTGCCGCCGACGACCGCGATCTGCGTCTCGTCGACCTCGTGCAGCTCCCGCACGTACCGCTCGGTCATGGCCGTACCTCCGAAGCGGCCCGGCCTGCCTGCCCTGCGGTGGCCGATCGCGCCAGCGGCGCCGTCGATCCCGTCACACCCCGTGTCACGCACATCCCCATTCCTGATCGCCCTTTCCCACGACGAGCCGGTCGGCCGCGCGGTCCCGTCAGGCGGCGCGCACCCGCGCGCCCTCGTACCGGGCGCCCGCACCGCGAGGCCGGCCCCCTGCGGGACGCGCTCGCGGCACCACCCGCGGTCGACGGCAGCGCACGCACGCCGTGCACCGTCCCCGCGGATCCGGCCTCGGCCGACGATTCTGCGCCGTGACCGGGGCCTTGCGGCAAGCCCTCCATCGCGCTATAAGTTGAGAGTGGCGAGGAGAGTGCACTCCTCGCCTTCGTCGGTCCCGCGGCAAGAGCCCGCCCCGGTCGGCAAGGCCCGAACACCCGGCCCGCCCCGCCTAGGTCGTCGCGCACGCGCGTGCCGGAGCCGGGCGGATGCCTGAGCGAAGCCGGTGGGCGGCTCGCGGCGCCGGGGGAGTTCACGCCGACGTTCTGAACGCGCGCGGCAAGAGTGTCCAGGCGGACACTGCTCCAGGCGGGAACCGGTCGGGTTCGCCCGGGCCGGAGGCGTCTGCCGCGCACGAGGCACCCAGGGCACCGGTCGGCGCGGGACCAGGTCGGAGGCCGCCCAGGAGCCCGGGGGCCCCTCCGCCGGGTCTCGCGCCGGTGGAGGTCGAGGTACCCGGCGAGGGTCAGCGCGTCGCGCGGCTCGTCGGCCTGGAAGGTGACACGGCGCAGCAGCCGTACGCCGTCGAGCGCGACCCCCTCGCGGGCCAGGACGTAGAGACAGGCGAGGAGGGCGGAGCGGGCCTTGCCGTCGTCGAAGGGGTGGAACGGCACGACCTCCACACACCCACCGTGGTTCGACCTGGGACGGGAATTCACCCGACTGCGCAGCACAGCACGCGGACCGACCCGGGAACCGGGGCAGGCCCCCGTAGTGCCGAGGGCTCGCGCTCGGCGTGATCACAGGCGCCTCCTCGACGTGACGCGACCGGGCTGAAGTACGCTTCCGGCGCGATCGGTTGAGCGGACGTGGAGACACCGAACCGCAGCCGGCCCGTGCGGTTACCGTCCGCCGTGGGTGTCACAGAGCGGACGGCGATCCTCAGGAAGGGTGATGGGCAGATGACCGCCAAGGCGTTGTCGATCCTGCGGGCGGCCGGAGCCGAGGACATCGAGCATCCCGGCGGAACGCTGCTGGCCCACCTGCGGCGCGTCAGCGCCCTCCTCGCCTCGTGGGGCGCCCGCCCGGCGCTGCAATCGGCCGGGCTGTGCCATGCCTTCTACGGGACCGACGGTTTTCCCGTCGCCCTGCTGGATCTGGGGCGCCGGGCGGAGTTGGTCGAGGCGATCGGCGTCGAGGCCGAAGCACTGGTCTACTTCTACGCCTCCTGCGACCGCAAGGCGTCGTACCAGGGGCTGACCGACAGTCGGGGCACGTTCGTCGACCGGTTCACCGGCACGCGGACGCGACCGAGCCCCGCGGCGCGCCGGGACTTCGCCGAACTCACCGCCGCCAACGAACTGGACATCGTCGACGTCAGCCCGGAGGTCCGCGCCCGCTACGGGGCCGACCTGCTCGACCTGTTCACCCGATGGCGGCCGCTGCTGTCGGAGTCGGCCTGGGGGCACTGCCGCAGCGTGCTGGGCCCGGCCGACCACTGACTTCGCGCCCGGGAGGGACGGTCGTCCAGCACGCCCGGCAACGCCGTACGGCGGTTCGCCAGCGCGGGCTCAAGAGCGCACAGCACGACGACGGCGGTCAGGGCGACGGTTCAGGGGTAACCGGCGCCGGCCGCGAGCCAACCGCACGCGACGGCACGGGCACCCGTACCCGCGTCGTAGGCGCAGTTCCACAGCGCGCTGACGGTGCCGTACCCGGCGGCGGGAACACGCGCCTACATCAAGGTCGACGTGGCGTTCTGCGCGGTCCCGAAGCCGAGCCCGAACAGGGCGACCGAGACGAGAACGGTCACCGGGCTGCCCGTCAGCGCCGTCAGCAGTGTGCCGACGGCTGACAGCAGCAGACCAGGGAGAATGGTGCGACGTCGACCGGCAGGTCCCACCCGAGAGCCGCGCCGCACCGCCGATGCGGAAGGCGTCGAGCCCGGCGGCCCGCGAGGCGGGCGGCCCGCGAGGTGGGCGACGGGGTGGCTCTTCGCGGTCTGCGCACCTCAGAGGGCGAGCGGGTCAGGAGAGCCAGTCGGTGTAGCGGGTGGGAGCGAGGTGGGCGTGCTCGTCGGTGAGGACGTCGCTCTTGACGGCGGCGAACATGCCGGCGGTGGGGTCGGTGACGACCGTGCGGTTGTCGCCCTGGTGGGACAGGGTGATGCGGCCCAGCTCGTCCAGGGGGAAGATCTCGGGGCCGGCGATGTTGCGAATGCTGTTCAGCGGGGCGCCTGCGGCGACCTGGGCCACCGCGTCGGCCACGTCCTTGGCGGCGATCGGCTGGATCGGCGTGGCGGGCAGCCGGACGGTGTCGCCGTCGGCGGTCCAGGACATGACGGCGTCCATGAACTCCATGAACTGTGTCGCCCTGACGATCGAGTAGGGGACCGGCCCGGCCGCGAGGATCTGCTCCTGGAGCACCTTGGCCTTGTAGTAGTCCAGCTCCGGCACCTGGTCCGCCCCGACGATCGAGAGGATGACGAAGTGACCGACGCCGCCCTTGTGGGCCGCGGCCAGGAGCTTGTCCATCGAGGTCTGGAAGAAGGCCGGGGAGGCTTCGTCGAAAGTCGGGGAGTTCGTCAGGTTGACGACGACGTCGGCTTCCGCCACCGCCTCGTCAAGTCCCTGGCCGCTGATGACGTCGAGCCCGGTGGACTTCGAGTGGGGCACCGCCTCGTGCCCGGCGGCGTTCAGATCAGTGACGACCTGCGATCCGATCAGCCCGGTACCGCCGATGACTGCGATCTTCATAGGGAGCCCTTCCTCGAAATCATGTGGGCAAATATGGCATATAGGCACCGTGGGGGTGCGGCAACATACACCTCGGTCGACTGAGGAGGGCGCGGCGCCAGAGACCGTCGACGAAGGTGACCGTCTCGTCGGGCGGGGCCCGGCCCGTACGGCCGTCACGTGCCGTGGCGTGTTCGAGCCCGATCGACATGCCACGGAAGAGGATGAGCTCGTCCGGGGGCGACAGAACCTCCGCGACGCTCCCCTGAGACTTCGCCCAGGCCATCTGCGCACAGCTGTGCAGCCCTTCGGCGCGCAGCAGCATGACGGTCTGCTGAGACATACCGACGTCGGACCATTGGCCCGCCCATTTCGCGGTAGATGCAGCAGAACGGCTTGAAGCGGAGACCCGGGCCGCTGAGGAGGGCGCCCGTGCCCAGGCTGAACCGGGAGGCGGTGGTGGCCGGAACCGTGGGCATCGACTCCGTCTGCCGGGGCCACCTGGATGGTTCAGCACCCGGTACCAGGGGTTCCTGGCCCCGACCGGGATCGTCAAGGGCTGGTCGGCCGAGGTTGCGGCCCAGCTGCTGGCGGCGGTGGACGGCGTGAGCGGGGTCAGCCTGAACGGCGGCGGGGATGTCCAGATGCTCGGCACGCCGGAACTGCACCGGGCCTGGTGGGCAGGCGTGTCCGACCTCCCGCGTCCCGGCGGGCTAGGCGGCGGTGCTCTCGGCGGCGGGGCTGGACGAACTGTCGGTGGCCACGTCCGGTGCGGCGGAGCGGGGCGCGCGCATCGTGGCTCCGCGTACGGGCAGGTCGCCGGTGACCGACCTGGTCCCGGTGACGGTGGTGGTCCCCAGCTGACCTGGGTGGACTGCTGGGCGACCGTGGCGTTCGCGAGGGGATCGCGGGCCTGGCCGGCGTGGCTGGAGTCACTGCCCGGCGTGGAGGCGCTGCTGATCACGGCGGGCGACGAGGTGCGTGGCACAGGGAGGCAGGCCGGCGGCGCGGCCCGGCTGAGACGACAGTCCTGACTTCGCACACTTTTTTTCACTTTTATCCCGGAAAGCCATCCAACTTCCGTTCTGGGACGTATCCCAAGTGTTGCAAGTCTCAGGAGGAAAGCCATGGCAATCTTCAGCAATCTCATGCCCGCCAGGCACGGCAACCACGGGAACGACACGTCCGACAATGACGACCGCAGCGGCAACGGCGGCCGTCACGGACATGGTGACCGTGAGGGCCGCGGCGACCACGGCGGCCGCCACGGGCACGGTGACCACAACGACAACAACCGGTACTGACCCACTCGAAGGCTGAGCGGACCGGGGAACCAAGAACCTGGTCCGCTTCGCCGTCGATCCATGTCGATCCACGAGGAACACATGCCATGGCGTACGGTCTTCGGCGTCTGCTGACGGTGGGCGAGGCGTCGGACGCCGTGGTCGCGGCCCCGCCGCCGGTGGCGCCGCGCGAGGTGTTCCGGCGGTTCTGGCCGTACACCCGCGGGGGCCGCCGCTGGTTCGTTCCCGTGGTCCTCTTCAGCCTGATCGGCCCCGCCATCGACGCCGGGGAGATATGGCTTTTCAAGATCGTGGTGGACGACGTGCTCGTCCCCCGTGACCTCGGGCCGCTGCTGTGGATCGCTGCGACCTACCTGGGCCTCGTCGTCGGCTCCGGCGTTCTCGGCTTCGCCGACGACGTGACGTCCACCTGGGTCAGCGAACGCTTCCTGCTCACCCTGCGCTCCGCCGTCTTCGGACACGTCCAGGGGCTGTCGCTCGGATTCTTCGAACGCAGGCGGCTCGGGGACGTGCTCTCCCGGGTGACGGGCGACGTCGACTCGGTCGAGACGTTCCTGCTCTCGGGCGTGGCGGACGGCCTCTACTACGTGATCCAGCTGGGCGTCTTCCTCGGCCTGCTGTTCTACCTCCAGTGGGACCTGACCCTCCTGGCCCTCGTCATCGTGCCGATGTTCTGGGGTGCGGCCCGGCACTTCTCGCGGCTGATCAAGAAGGCGTCCCGGGAACGCAGGCGGCGCAGCGGTTCGATCAGCGCGATCGCCGAGGAGACGCTGGGCAACGTGGCCCTGGTGCAGGCGTACAACCGGCAGGAATGGGAGCAGCGCCGGTTCGGTGCGGAGAACCTCGGCCGGTTCCACGCGGTGATGGCCTCGGCGCGGATCCACGCCGTCTACCGACCCGTCGTGGAGATGATCGAGGTGTCGGGCGGCCTGGCGGTCATGGGCCTGGGCACCTGGAAGCTCGCCCAGGGGCAGCTCACACTGGGCGGGCTGCTGGTCTTCCTCGCGCTGATCGGCAAGCTCTACAGCCCGGTCCGCAACCTCTCGCGCCTCGGCACCACCTTCTACGCCGCCTCCGCCTCCGCCGAACGGATCATCGAACTGCTGGACCAGCGGCCGCAGGTCGTCGAGGCCGCGGGCGCCCGGCCGATCGGCCGCGCGCGGGGCGACGTGGAGTTCGACGGCGTCGGTTTCCGCTATCCCGGCACCTCGTCCTGGGCCTTGTCCGACCTGTCCTTGCAGGTCGCGGCCGGGCAGACGCTGGCGCTGGTCGGGGCGAGCGGCGCGGGCAAGTCGACGGTGGCCAAGCTGCAATTGCGCTTCTACGACCCCGACCGGGGAGCGGTCCGCCTCGACGGGACCGACCTGCGCGACATGCGTCTGTCCGACGTGCGGGAGAACGTGGCGGTGGTCCTACAGGAGACGCTCGTCTTCCAGGGCACCGTACGGGACAACATCGCCTACGGCCGGCCGGAGGCGACGGAGGCGCAGATCGTCGCGGCGGCGCGCGCGGCCGACGCGCACGACTTCATCGAACAACTGCCCCAGGGCTACGACACGATGGTCGGCCAGCGGGGCCGGACGCTCTCCGGCGGACAGTGCCAGCGCCTGGCGATCGCCCGCGCGATGATCAGGGATGCGCCGGTGCTCCTCCTGGACGAACCGACCAGCGGGCTGGACGTCCGGTCGGGGCGGCGGATCATGGACCCGCTGCGGCGGCTCATGGCCGGGCGGACGACCATCGTGATCTCCCACAACCTGCTGACCGTCCGCGACGCCACGAACATCGCGGTGCTCGACCGCGGCCGGGTCGTCGAGTACGGCACCCACGACGACCTGCTGCGGCGGGACGGGTCGTACGCCCGGCTCCACCGGCTGAACGCCGCGAGCGGGTCCGCGGCCATGCGGTCGGTGCCGTCGTGAGCGCCTGCGTCCCGCGGCGGCCCGCCGCCCTCGCACCGGGCGCGAGACCGGCTCCGGGCTACGAGGTGCTGGCGCATCTGACGCGCACGGGCTGGCTTGACGTCTACGACGCCTGGAGCGAGGAACGGGCCTGCCGGTGCGTGATCAAGACCGTGCGGCCCGACCGCCGGGACGAGGAGCGGCTGCGCGAGCGGCTGCTGCGGGAGGGCGGGTGGTTGCGGGAGTTCACCCATCCGCATCTGACCCGGGCCTACGAGACCTTCGAGTCGCCCGAACCGCTCGTCGTGCTGGAGACGCTGACCGGTGAGACCCTGTCCCACCTCGTGCACCGGTTGCGGCGCCGGCCGGGTGCCGCCGACGTGGCGCTGCTCGGGGTGCAGCTGTGCTCCGCGATCCACTACCTGCACGGCCGGGGCCTGCTGCACCTGGACGTCAAGCCGTCCAACGTGGTGGTGGACTGCGGTCACGCGAAGGTGCTGGACCTGAGTGTCGCGCGGCCCCCCGGGCCCGCGCCCGCCGGGGTGGGCACGCGGGGCTACCTCGCTCCGGAGCAGGCCAGGGGAGGGCCGCTCACGGCCGCGGCCGACGTGTGGGGCATCGGCATCACCTTGTTCGAGGTCGCGTGCGGTGACGTGCCGTTCGCCCGCGACGACGACCACGCGAGGGCCGCGAGCGCCGAGAACGGCGAGAACGTCGACGGGCCGGGTACCGGGCACGAGCGGCCTGAGCGGGGTGACCGGGCCTGCGAGAGCACCGGCAGCACCGGCGAGTGGTATCCGCAGCTGGAGCGGAGCGCCCCGCCGATCGGCTCCCGGCGGCGCCTGCCGTCCGCTGTCGCCGGCGCCGTCGACGCCTGCCTTCGGGCCGATCCCTCGTCCCGGCCCGCCGTCGACGAACTGGCCGCCGCTCTGCGGTCGGCACTGCCCGCGCCGCCCTGGTGAGGCATGCTGAGGCCGTGGCGGACCGCGCCGGGCCTCAGTCCACCGGCGTCTCGACGTGGCCGACCTGTAGCCGGGACGTGGCGATGACGGTGCCGTCGGAGGAGATCAGGCGGGCACCGGAGACCGCCGCGGTGTCGACGGCGGCCGACGCACCCCAGTCGCCGCGACCGTCCCGCACGGCGAAGTCACCGACCCGGACGGTCGTGCCGTCCGCGTGCTCCAGGAGACAGATGACCCTGCCGCTGTACCGGGTGCCCCGGCCGTCGAGATCGACGGACACGAAGAGCCAGCCGGAGGTACCGGGATGGGCGTACACCTCGCCCACGGGCCGCCCTCGGTCCGCGGCCGAGGTCAGGTCTCCGACCAGTATCGGCTCGCTCACGGAGGCGGGGGGTGATGCGGTGACGTCCTGCACGGCGGTGCTGATCCCCCAGCCGGCGAGCCCGCAGGCGACCGCCGCGGCGGCCCCGATCGATGCGAGCCGCAGCCGGGCCCGGTGGCCGAGGCCGCGCCGGCCGGTGGGCAGGTGGCCGGATGCGCGCGCGGGCGGGCGCGGCTCCTGTGCCGCGGCGTCCCGGATCAGCGCGCGCCCCACCCGGGTCTCGAAGCCCAGGGGTGGCTCGCGGTCGGGCAGCAGCCCGATCAGCCCGTCGCCGACCAATGTCAGGTGCTCGACGTACTCCCGGCAGTCCGCGCACCGGTCCAGATGGGCGAACGCCTCGGCCCGCTCGCGGCCGGAGAGCACGCCCAGGGCCAGCTCTGCGCCGTGTTCCCGCAGCTTCTCGCAATTCGCGTCACTGGGCATGGTCGCCTCGGTTCGGAGACCCGAGTGTGGTCCGCAGCTTTGCCATCGCCGCCCGGATCCGTGTCTTGGCGGTGCCCAGCGGGATCTGCTCCAGGTCGGCGATCTGCTGGGCCGTCATTCCGTAGATGCCCGCCATCACCAGGGCACGGGCCTGCCCCCGTGGCAGCCGTGCCACGGCGGCCCGCAACTGGGACGAGGCCTCGTCGGCCAGCGCCCACCGCTCGGGGGTCTCGGTGACGGCGCCGACCAGCGCGTCGAGATCTTCGGGTGCCACCGGCTCCGTCCGCCGCGCGCGGACGGCGTCGACGGCGAGGTTGTGCGCGATGGTCGTCAGCCAGGTCGTGACCGAGCCGCGGCGCGAGTCGTAGATCTGCGCATGACGCCATGCGCGTTCGAATGTCTGCTGTGCGATGTCCTCGGCGATCTGCCGGTCGCCGAGGACCGTCATGGCGACGCCGAAAACCCTGTGCTGGAACCTCCGTACGAAGGCGACGGCGAGTTCCGGGTCGCCGGTGGCCAGCCCGGACAAGAGAGCCTCGTCCGGGAGGCGGCCCACGGGGAACCGGAAACCCGACACACCTCTGTATACGGCCGGCCGCCGACCGGAGATTGCTCGCCGGCTGCGGAAGATCACATCCCCATTGTCCGCCGCATGCTCCGGGCCCGCACGCGGGTCAGTGCCCGTTCTGCGCCAGCCGCAGCAGATGGTCCGCCGGCGCCTGCCCGCCGTCCGGGTTCCGGCTGATCAGCATCAGGGTGCCGTCACCCGCGATGGTGCCCAGGATGCCGTGCAGTTCGGCCCGGTCGATCGCGGACGCCAGGAACTGGGCCGCACCCGGCGGGGTGCGCGGGACCACTGTGACGGAGCAGTGATCTTCGGGGCGCTGGACTGCTTCGGTCTGGTGTTTCGGCTTCGAAGGGGGACTCGGGACGGCTGAAGCGGGTGCGTTCGGGCGTGATGGGCGTGGCTCGGGGGAGTGTTCGGTTTGGTTGGTCGGGCGCTTGGCCTGCGGTTCAGTAGCCGTGTGGGATTGCTTGGTCTGCTCCTCGGCCGTGACCGCGAGCGGGGTCTGACCTCAGCCCTTGCCGAGCCGCTTTCCAGCCGACCGCCACGCACTCGTCGTGCCCCGCGGCTCGTACCGTCTCAGCGGCTGGGTGCGGGCCACGAGGGCGCGCAGGTCGGCCAGGGAGCCGCCGGTGTCGCCGTGTGCGCGGGCCTGGACCAGCACGTTGCCCAGGGCCGCCGCCTCGGTGGGGCCCGCCACGACCGGCAGTCCGCAGGCGTCGGCGGTGAGCTGGCACAGCAGGGAGTTGCGCACGCCGCCGCCGACGACGCGCACCACGTCCACCGAGTGTCCCGACAGGCGCTGGGCGTCCGCGATCGCCCGGTGGTGGGCCAGGGCGAGGGAGTCCAGGACGCACCGGACCGTGCTCGCGTGGTCCCCGGGCGCGGGCTGTCCGGTGGCGAGGCAGGCAGCGGCGATGCGCTCCGGCATCCGGCCGGGTGCCAGAAACCCCGGGTCACCCGCGTCCACGACCGACCGGAGCGGTTCGCACGCCGCCGCCGCGTCGAGGAGCGGGCCGAGGTCCGGTCCGCCCCAGGAGCGCAGGCACTCCTGGAGGAGCCACAGGCCCATGATGTTGCGCAGATAGCGCACGGTGGAGTCGAGGCCCAGTTCATTGGTGAAGTTGGCCAGCCTGCTTGCCTCGGTGAGCACGGGGGCGTCGAGTTCCAGCCCTGCCAGGGACCAGGTGCCGGTGCAGACGTACGCGAACCGTTCCCCGGCGGCGGCCGGGACCGCGGCGACGGCGGACGCCGTGTCGTGGGAGGCGACCGTGGTCACGGGCAGCGGGCCGGTCAGCCCCGTCTCCTCCAGCACGGCGGGCAGCAGCCGCCCGGCGGGGGCGCCCGGCAGGCGCAGCGGGGGGAAGAGCGTCAGGTCGATGCCGAGCCGGTCCGCCACTTCCTGCGACCAGGTACGGATGCCCGGGTCGATCAACTGGGTGGTCGAGGCGTTGGTCAGCTCGGTGACCCGCTCGCCCGTCAGCCAGTACGTCAGCAGGTCCGGGATGAGCAACACCTGCCTCGCGGCCTGGAATCGGGCGCTGTTCCGGGCCGCGACCAGCTGGTAGAGCGTGTTGAACGGGGCGTACTGGAGCCCCGTGCGCGCATAGAGCTCCGGCGCCGGGACCCTCGCCCACACCTGCCCGGCGACGCCCTCGGTACGGGTGTCCCGGTAGTGCACCGGGTTGCCGAGCAGGGCACCGTCGGCGTCCAGCAGGCCGTGGTCGACGGCCCAGGAGTCGATGCCGACCGAGGTCAGCCGGGCCTCGCGTCCCGCCGCGCGCAGGCCGTCGAGGACACCGGCGTACAGGCCGAGCACGTCCCAGTGCAGCCCGTCGGGCAGCCGTACCGGGCGGTTCGGGAAGCGGTGGGCTTCCGTGAGCCGGAGCGTGCCCGGCCCGACCCGGCCGACCATGACACGGCCACTGGAGGCACCGAGGTCGACGGCGGCGTACGCGTTCGGGGCGTTCACCGCAGGAACGCGGCCGCCACACCCGCGTCGACCGGGATGTGCGTACCCGTGGTGTGCGTCAGGTCCCCGCCCGTCAGGGCGAACACCGCGTTGGCCACATGCTCGGGCAGCACCTCGCGCCCCAGCAGGGTGCGCCGGGCGTAGAACGCGCCCAGCTCCTCCTCCGCGATGCCGTACGTCGCCGCCCGCTGCGCACCCCAGCCGCCGGCGAAAATCCCGGAACCGCGCACCACACCGTCCGGGTTGACCCCGTTCACCCGGATGCCGTGTTCACCCAGCTCCGCCGCCAGCAGCCGCACCTGATGGGCCTGGTCGGCCTTGGCGGCGGAGTAGGCGATGTTGTCCGGGCCCGCGAACACCGCGTTCTTGGACACGACGTAGACGATGTCACCGCCCAGGCCCTGCTCGGTCATCACCCGTGCCGCCTCGCGGGACACCAGGAAGGACCCGCGGGCCATGATGGCGTGCTGGAGGTCCCAGTCCCGCGCCGTCGTCTCCAGCAGCGGCCTGGACAAGGAGATCCCGGCGCAGTTGACGACCAGGTCCACCCCGCCGAAGGCCAGCACCGCGGCGCGGAAGGCGTCGGCGATCTGCTCCTCGCTCGTCACGTCCACCGCGACCGGCACCGCCCGGTCGGGGCCGCCCAGTTCCTCGGCCACCGCCTCAGCGCCCTTGACGTCCGCCACCACGACGCAGGCGCCCTCGGCGGCCAGCCGGTGCGCGATCGCCCGGCCGATGCCGGAGCCCGCGCCCGTCACGAGCGCGATCCGGGTGGCCAGCGGGCGCGGCTTCGGCATCCGCCGCAGCTTGGCCTCCTCCAGTTCCCAGTACTCGATCCGGAACTTCTCCCGCTCCTCGATGGGCGCGTACGACGAGACGGCCTCGGCCCCGCGCATCACGTTCACGGCGTTGCGGTAGAACTCGCCCGCTACCCGTGCGGTCTGCTTGTCCCGGCCGAAGGAGAACATGCCGACGCCCGGAATCAGCACGATCGCCGGGTCCGCGCCGCGCATCGTGGGGGAGCCGGGGCCCGCGTGGCGCGCGTAGTAGGCCGCGTACTCCTCGCGGTACGCGGCATGCAGTTCCCGCAGGCGCGCCCGTACCTCGTCGAGCGGGGCGGCCGGCGGCAGGTCGAGGACGAGGGGCCGCACCTTCGTGCGCAGGAAGTGGTCCGGGCAGGAGGTGCCGAGCGCGGCGAGCCTCGGGTGTCCGGCGCGGGACAGGAATTCCAGGATCCCGGGGGAGTCGTCGAAGTGGCCCACCTGCGGCCGGTCCTGGGAGGCGAGCGCGCGGACGGCGGGGGCCAGCGCGGCCGCCCGCTCCCGGCGCGCACCCTCCTCCAGCGCGGCGTACTCCGCCAGGAGGCGTCCGAAGGGCTCCGCCTTTCCGCGCGCGGCCAGGAAGGCTTCGGCGGTGCGGATGATGTGCAGGCTGTTGCGCTCGCACTCGGCGGAGGTGTCACCCCAGGCGGTGATGCCGTGCCCGCCCAGGATCACCCCGATCGCCCGCGGGTTGGCCTCCTTGACCCGGGCGACGTCGAGCCCCAGTTGGAAACCGGGTCGCCGCCACGGCACCCACACCACCTGCTCGCCGAAGCACTCGGCGGTCAGCTTCTCGCCGTCCGCCGCGCAGGCGAGCGCGATGCCGGAATCCGGATGCAGATGGTCCACATGGGGGGCGTCCACCAGCGCGTGCATCGCGGTGTCGATGGACGGCGCCGCACCGCCCCTGCCGTGCAGGCAGTGGTCGAAGGCCGCGACCATCCCGTCCTCACCCGCCCCCCTCGGATACACGTCGGCGAGGGCCCGCAGCCGGTCCAGACGCAGCACGGCGAGGCCCTCGGCCGTGAGGGTGCCGAGGTCGCCGCCCGAGCCCTTGACCCACAGCAGGCCGACGTCGTCGCCGGTCACCGGGTCGACGGCCGTGCCCTTCACGGAGGCGTTGCCACCCGCGTAGTTGGTGTTGCGCGGGTCGGCTCCCAGACGGTGCGCCCGCTCCAGGAGTTCGCCCACGACGGGGGACTGCCGCGTCATGCGCCCCACCCCGCCTGCTCGCCGCCGACCCGTTCCTTCACGATCCGCTCCGGCCAGCCCGAGCGCCGGTACGCGGCCATCGGATCGGGGTCCAGGCCCGCCTCCTCGCGCATCTCGGCCAGCAGCGGCCGTACGTCCGTGTCGAACGCGTCCATCAGGACGCCGTTGGCCGCGAGCACGTCACCGGCGCGCTGGGCGTCGGTGAGGGCCCCGGTGTCGACGAGGAGGGCCTTGGCGGTGGCCTCCTGGACGTTCATCACCGAGCGGATGATCGCCGGGATCTTCGGCTCGATGTTGTGGCACTGGTCGAGCATGAAGGCCACGTCCGCGCTCAGGCCGCCGCCGCGCACCACCTCGTACATGATGCGGAACAACTGGAAGGGGTCGGCAGCGCCCGCCATCAGGTCGTCGTCCGCGTAGAAGCGGGAGTTGAAGTCGAAGCCGCCGAGCCGTTCCTCGCGCAGCAGTGTGGCGACGATGAACTCGATGTTGGTGCCGGGCGCGTGGTGCCCGGTGTCCACCACGACCCGTGCCTTCGGGCCGAGTTTGAGACAGTGGGCATAGGCCGTGCCCCAGTCCGGCACGTCGGTGGCGTAGAAGGCGGGCTCGAAGAGCTTGTACTCCAGCAGCATCCGGTGGCCGTCGCCCAGCCGCTCGTAGACCGTACGGAGGGCCTCGGCGAGCCGGTCCTGCCGGGTGCGCAGGTCGTCCTGGCCGGGGTAGTTGGTGCCGTCGGAGAACCAGAGCTTCAGGTCCCGCGACCCGGTCGCCTCCATGATCTCCACGCAGTCGAGCAGATGCCGGACCGCCTTGCGGCGCACCGCCGGGTCCGGGTTGGTGACCGAGCCCAGTTTGTAGTCGTCGTCCTGGAACACGTTCGCGTTGATCGCGCCGATCCGCACGCCGAGCTTCGATGCGTGGGCGGCCAGTGCGCCGTAGTCGTCCACGCGGTCCCACGGGATGTGCAGGGCGACGGCCGGCGTCACACCCGTGTGCGCGTGCACGCGGGCGGCGTCGTCCAGCTTCTCGAAGGGGGTGCGGGGTACGCCGGGCTGCGCGAAGACCTTGAAGCGCGTGCCGGAGTTGCCGTACGCCCAGGACGGGGTCTCGACTGCCTGGGTGCTCAGCGCCGCCTTCACGGCGTCCCGCGAGGGAGGCTCGCCCCCGGCGGCTTCCTTGGTGGTCATCACGTCAGCCCTTCTGGAGGATGGTGATCAGCCGGTGAAGCGGTGGGTGCCCGAACCCGCGGCGAAGACGGCGCAGTTGTCCTCACGGCGGAGGAACGCTGCGGTGCCGCCGACGACTTGCCCCTTGTCGCGGGTCTCGGGTATCCACACCTCGGCGGTGGTGTTGGGCGGTACCGAGACGGTGAGGCGGAAGCCCTCGGCGCCCGTCGTCCAGTCCGTGGACACCGGGCCGTACACCGAGTCGAAACGGCCGTGGGCCTCGTTCACACCGCCGCCCGGCCGGGGCCGGATCAGGATCTTCCGGAAGCCGGGCGCGGCGGGGGCGATCCCGGCGATGTGGGCGTACATCCACTCGCCGACCGAGCCGTACGCGTAGTGGTTGAAGGAGTTCATCCCGGCGTCCTGGAAGGTGCCGTCCGGCCGGATGGAGTCCCAGCGCTCCCACATCGTGGTGGCACCCCGGTCGATCTGGTAGCCCCAGCCCGGGTACGAGCGCTGGGCCAGCAGCCGGTGGGCGACATCCGTGTGCCCGGTGTCGGTGAGCACGGGCAGCAGCCTCGGGGTGCCGAGGAAGCCCGTGGACAGGTGCCAGTCCCGCGCCTCGATCAGCTCGACCAGGCGGGCCGCGGCGGGGGCGCGGTCGGCCTCGGCGAGCAGGTCCATGGACAGCGCCAGGACGTACGCCGTCTGCGTGTCCCCCTTCACCCGGCCGCCCCCGGTGACGTACGCGGCCCGGAAGGCGTCCCGGACGTCTCCGAAGAGCCTCCGGTAAGGCTCGGGGTCCTTGCCCAGCGCCTCGGCCGCCCCAGCGACCAGCCCGGCGCTGTGCGCGAAGTACGCGGTGCCGATGACGTCCTTCGGTGTCTCGTCCTGGAGGTTCAGCCAGTCCCCGTAGCCCTCGTCGGGCCGCAGATAGCCGGTGCTGTGCGCTTTCAGATAGTCCAGCCACCTCACCATCGACGCCCAGGCCCGCTCCAGGACCCGCACGTCCCCGTACATCCGGTACAACGCCCACGGCACGGTCACCCCGGCGTCGCCCCAGCCCGCCGCGCCGACACCGACGTCCATGGACGGCGCCACGTTCGGGAAGGCGCCGTCCGCCGCTTGGCCGTCCCGCAGGTCGTCCAGCCACTTGGCGAGGAACCGCGCCGACTCCATGGTGTAGGCGGCCGTCGGCGCGAAGACGTTGATGTCACCGGTCCAGCCGAGCCGTTCGTCGCGGGCCGGGGTGTCGGTGGGCACGGAGAGGAAGTTGCCGCGCTGTCCCCAAGTGATGTTGCTGTGCAACTGGTTGAGCATGGGCACGTCGGTCTTGAAGGACATGGTGAACGGTGCCGAGGTGTGCAGCACCCGGCCGGTGACCGCGTCGAGCCGCGGCCTGCCGGGGAAGCCGGTGACCTCGACGTACCGGAAGCCGTGGAAAGTGAAGCGCGGTTCGAAGGTCTCGGTGCCGCCGCCCTTGAGCACACAGGTGTCCGTGGCTCGCGCCGTGCGCAGGTTCGCGGTGTACAGCGTCCCGTCGGGGTTGAGCACCTCCGCGTGCCGCAGCCGCACCGAGGTGCCCGCCGCGCCCCGGACACGCAGGCGGACCGCGCCCACCATGTTCTGGCCCAGGTCGAACACGAACACACCGGGCTTCGGCTCGGTCACCTTCTTGGCGGCCACCTCGCGTTCCACCCGGACCGGGCCGTCGACCTGGGCGACCAGCTCGGCGGTCACCTTCTCGACCACGTCCACCGCCGCCCACCCGGCGCCGTCGAAACCGGCCCGCGTCCAGCCCGGCGTCTCCAGGCGGGCGTCGTAGTCCTCGCCCGACATCAGATCCGCGCTGGTCACCGGCCCGGTGGCCGCACGCCAGCCGGGGCCGGACAGCACCCGGTCCGTCGAGCCGTCGGTGTAGGTCACCTCCAACTGGCCGATGAAGGCGGGCCGGTCACCGTACTGATGGGGACCGAACCAGGCGACGTTGCCCGCGTACCAGCCCGCCGCGAGAGTCACGGCGAGGGCGTTGGCGCCGGAGGTGAGCCGGTCCGTCACGTCGTACGTCTGGTACTGGACCCGCTCGCGGTAGTCGGTCCAGCCTGGCGCGAGCCGGTCCTCGCCCACCCGGGCGCCGTTGAGGTGGGCGTCGTAGAGACCGAGGGCCGAGGAGTACAGGCGCGCCCGCGCGACGGTCTTCCCGGCCGGGACGCGGAACTCGCGGCGCAACTGAGCGGCGGGGGACCAGGCGGCCGTCACCTTGCCCCAAGGGCCCTGGCCCCAGGGGGTGACGACCTTGGCCGGTGCCCACGCGCCGTCGTCGTACCCGGCCGAACGCCATTCGCCCGGAGGCTCCTTGTCCACCGTCTTCCAGGACGCGTCGGTCACTACGGTGCGCACACCGGACGGGGTGGTCAGCTCGACGAGGCCGAGGAGGCCGGCCGGTCCCTCGCTCGCGTTGGTCGCGGCGACGGCGATCACCACGACTCCGGGCTCCAGCCGGCTCTCCACGACGACCGGGCGCTTCCAGTTCTCCGCCGGCCCGTCCGGCTCGGTGTGGGCGAGAGGTGTGCCGTTCACGTAGGCGGTGAACCCGTCGTCGGCCGTCATGACCAGGCGGGCCCGTGTCACCCCGGCGGGGACCTCCACGCGGGCCCGGAACCAGCGCGTCGCGGCCGGGGCGCTGCTCGCGGGGTCGCCCTCGGGGAACCAGATCCAGGAAGCGCCCTCCAGGGAAGGCGCCCCGACCAGTGCCGCCGGGGCGGCGATCCAGCGTGCCGTCCAGTCGGAGGCGGCGGTGAGGCCCGTCTCCCACCAGGCGGGCTCGCTCCAGGCGCCGACGCGGCCCGCGCCGTCCCAGACCCGGACCTGCCAGTGGTAGCGCGTGCGTGCCCTCAACTCCGGTCCCGAGTAGGGCACGAGGACCGAATCCGGTGACGTGACCTTCCCGCTGTCCCACACGTCCGGCGCGGTCAGACGGCCGGGCCGGGTGGCCACCCGGACCTGATAGGCGCTCTGCTTCTGGTCGTGGCCCTCGGGCGCCAGCGGCCAACTGAGCCTTGGCCGGGACGTGTCGAGACCCAGGGGGTTGCTCACGTACTCCACGGTGGGCCGGGAGACCCGGATGGTGCGATGGTCGGTGCGCGGTGCGGCCTGGGCGCCGGTGGCCCCTGTGGCCATGGTGGTGGCGAGGGCGGTACCGGCGGTGGTGCCCAACAGTCGTCTTCTGCTGATCACGTTCGGCTCCGTAACGACTCGGCAGTGAATCGTTTCACGAGAGGTGAAGCTAGAGGTGCCGACAGGCCCCGTCAAGGGCACCGGGCATTCTGCGGCGTACTCAAGTCGTGGCCATTGACCGAGCAGTTGACGCGGGTTTAGCTTCCCTGCACATTGCCTGAAACCTTTCACGACCGATCGGTGTGACCCATGCCAGAGCCCCCCGTCCTGGCCGCGCAGGGCCTGAGCAAGTCCTTCGGCGCCGTGCGCGCTCTGCGGAACGTCTCCCTGGAGCTGTACGGCGGTCAGGTCCATGCCCTCGCGGGCGAGAACGGCGCCGGAAAGTCCACCCTGGTCAAGACGCTCGCCGGGGTCCACCGCCCCGACTCCGGTGTCCTGAAGCTCCACGGCGAGCCGGTCGTCCTGCACGGCCCGGCCGACGCCCGCGACGCCGGGGTGGCCGTCATCCACCAGGAGCCGACGCTCTTCCCCGACCTGTCCGTGGCCGAGAACATCTTCATGGGCCGTCAGCCCCGCCGGCTCTTACGGCGCGTCGACCACCGGGCCATGAACGCGGCCGCCGGTGACCTCTTCACCCGTCTCGCCGTGGACCTCGACCCCGAGCGGCCCGCGCGCGGCCTCTCCATCGCCGACCAGCAACTCGTCGAGACGGCCAAGGCGCTCTCCTTCGACGCCCGCGTCCTCATCATGGACGAGCCGACCGCCGCCCTCACCGGCAGCGAGACGGCCCGCATCTTCGGCGTCGTACGCGCCCTGCGCGACCAGGGCTGCGCCATCCTGTTCGTCTCGCACCGACTGGAGGAGATCTTCGACCTCTGCCAGTACGTCACCACCCTCAGGGACGGCGAGGTCGTCGCAGGCGAGCCGGCCGGGGACCTCACCGAGGACGCCCTGGTGCGCCGCATGGTGGGCCGGGACCTCGGCGAGCTGTACCCGAAGGAACCCGCCGAGCCCGGTGAAGTTGCTCTCGAAGTCCGGCGGTTGACCCGCGAAGGCGTCTTCACCGACGTGTCCTTCGAGGTGCGCAGCGGCGAGATCGTGGGCCTCGCCGGTCTGGTCGGGGCCGGGCGCAGCGAGGTCGCACGAGCCGTCTTCGGCGTCGACAAGTGGGACGCCGGGACGGCCGAGGTCTGCGGCAAGGCGCTCACCAACGGCTCCCCGAGCGCCGCCATGGCCGCCGGGCTCGTCCTGGTGCCCGAGGACCGGCGCGCCCAGGGCCTGGTGATGGACATGTCCATCGAGCGCAACATCGGTCTGACCGGGCTGCGGACGACCGTACGGGCCGGGCTGATGGACCGGGGTGCCGAGCGGAGCCGGGCCCTGGACTGGGCGGTGCGGCTGAAGGTCAAGTACGCCCGGATCACGGACGCCGTGGGCACCCTGTCCGGCGGCAACCAGCAGAAGGTCGTCCTCGCCAAGTGGCTCGCCACCGGGCCCCGGGTGCTGATCGTGGACGAACCCACGCGGGGCATCGACATCGGCACCAAGGCCGAGGTGCACCGGCTGCTGTCCGGGCTCGCCGCCGACGGGGTCGCCGTACTGATGATCTCCTCTGACCTGCCGGAGATCCTCGGCATCGCCGACCGCGTCCTCGTCATGCACGAGGGGCGGCTGACCGCCGAGCTGCCCCGCGCGGACGCCACCGAGGAATCCGTGCTCGCGGCGGCCACCGGGAGGGTGCGATGACCGTCACCGGACACACCCCGGCATCCGCCGTCGAGCCGGGCACGGCCGGGACGACCCGGCTGCTGGACCGCGTCCTCAAGCTCCGAGAACTGGCCATCCTCCTCGTCCTCGTGGTGATGATCGCGGTCACCCAGGCGGACAACCGGGAGTTCCTCTCCGAGCAGGGCGTCAAGGACCTCCTGCTCAACGCGACGATCCTGGTGCTCGTCGCCTCCGGCCAGGCACTGGTGGTCATCACCCGCAACGTCGACCTGTCCGTCGGCTCCGTGCTGGGCCTGACCGCCTTCACCGCCGGGGACGTGCTGCAAGCGGGCGGCGGCGCCCCGGCCGCAGTACTGCTCGCCGTCACCCTCGGCGTGGGCTGCGGGCTGCTGAACGGCGTCCTCGTCAGCCTCGGCCGGGTCCCGGCCCTCGTCGTCACCCTCGGCACCCTCTACATCGTCCGGGGCATCGACTCCATCTGGGTCGGCCCCCGCCAGATCACCGCATCCGACCTGCCCTACGGCTTCACCGACTTCGGCTCCGGCGGTCTGTCCGCGGTGCCGTACCTCGCCCTGATCGCCCTCGCCGTGCTCATCGCCACCGCCTACTACCTGCGCAACTTCGGCGGCGGCCGCGAGCTGTACGCGCTCGGCTCCAACCCGGAGGCGGCACGGCTCGCCGGCATCCCCGTACGACGGCGCGTCCTCGCCGCCTACGTCGCCTGCGGGGCCCTCACCGGACTCGCCGGAGCCCTCTATCTGGCCCGCTTCGGCAACGTCGACAGCTCCACCGGCAGCGGCTACGAACTGACCGTCGTCAGCGCCGTGGTGGTCGGCGGCGTCGCCTTCACCGGCGGCTCCGGCAGCGTGTACGGCGCGGCGCTCGGCGCCCTGCTGCTCACCACCGTGGGCAGCGTGCTGCCCGCCCTCGGCGTCAGCTCCGTGTGGGTCCTGGCCATCAACGGCGTCCTGCTCGTCCTCGCCGTCACCGTCGACCGGATCGTGGCGCTGCGCGTGGCCCGCGCCCTCAAGAAAAGGTCCGCGCCGAACCGGAGGGACATCCGCCATGACTGACTCGCCCCTCGCGCGCGCCGTCCGCTGGGACACGGTCGTCGGCGCCCTCCTGCTCGTCCTGCTCCTGCTGTCCTTCTCCTTCGTCGACGGCTTCGGCAACGCCCTCAACCTGTCGTTCCTGATCGGCAACACCCTGCCGGTCGCGCTCATCGCCCTGCCGATGACGCTGCTCGTGGTCTCCGGCGAGATCGACCTCTCGGTGGCCTCCACGGCCGGGCTGTCCGGTGCGGTGATGGGCGCGCTGTGGAACGCCGGGATGGCGCTCGAGACCATCATCCCACTGTGCCTGCTGCTCGGCGTGGTCTGCGGGCTGGTCAACGGCCTCCTGGTGACCCGGCTCGGCCTGCCGTCCCTGGCCGTCACCATCGGCACCATGGCCGCCTACCGGGGCGTCGCGCAGATCGTCCTGGGCTCCGACGCGGTCACCGACTTCCCCGCCCAGTACCTCGACTTCGCCGCGGGCCGCATCGGCGGCACTTTCATCCCGTACGCCCTGCCGCCCTTCCTCGTCCTGCTCGTCGTCGCCGTCCTCGTCCTGCACGCCGCCCCCTTCGGTCGGTCCCTGTTCGCCATCGGCGCGGGCGAGGAGGCGGCCCGGTTCGCCGGTATACGGGTCAGGCGGCACAAGCTGTGGCTGTTCACCGCCACCGGCCTGCTGGCGTCCGCCACCGGGATCTTCTGGGCCCTGCACTACGCCAGCGCCCGCTACGACAACGCCACCGGGCTCGAACTCTCCGTCGTCGCCGCCGTGCTGCTCGGCGGGATCAGCTTCGACGGCGGCCGGGGCACCCTGGGCGGCGCCATCGCAGGGGTCTTCCTGCTCGGCGCCCTCCAGAACGTGATGAGCCTGCTCAACGTCTCCGCCCAGTCGCAGATCGTCGTCACCGGCGTCCTGCTCGTCGTCTCCGTGCTCGGCCCGCGCCTCGCCCACCGAATCACCGCCGCACGGGCCGTCCGCGCCAACTCAGTCCAGCCGCACGCCTCCTGAAGGGACCCACCCGCGATGTCCACTCCCGGAATCCGCCAGGCGTGCGCCGCGCTCGCCGCCACCGTCTCGCTCGCCCTCACCCTGGCCGCCTGCGGTGGCACCACCAAGAAATCCGTGGCGGACGACGACGCCGGCGCCAGGCACTCCCACGCCAAGGCCGACCCGAACGCCCCCACCAAGAAGGGCCTCACCGTCGCCTTCCTGCCCAAGCAGGTCAACAACCCCTACTTCACCGTCGCCGACAAGGGCGGCCGGCAGGCGCTCGGTGAACTCGGCTCCTCCTACAAGGAGGCCGGCCCGAGCAGCGCCACCGACACCTCCGGCCAGGTCTCCTACGTCAACACCCTCACCCAGCAGCAGGTCGACGGCATCGCCGTGTCCGCCCAGGACCCCGGCGCCCTGTGCACCGCGCTCGAGCAGGCCATGAGGAACGGCATCAAGGTCGTCACCTACGACTCCGACACCAACGCGGGCTGCCGGGACGTCTTCGTCTCCCAGGCGAGCGCCGAGGCCCTCGGCCGCTCCCAGGTCCAGCTCCTCGGCAAGCAGCTCGGCTTCAAGGGCGAGATAGCGATCCTCTCCGCCGCACAGACCGCGACCAACCAGAACACCTGGATCGGCTTCATGAAGGACGAGCTGAAGAAGCCCCGTTACAAGAACATGAAGCTGGTCGAGACGGCCTACGGCAACGACGACGCCCAGCAGTCCTTCCAGCAGACGCAGGGCCTCCTCCAGGAACACCCCCGGCTCGCCGGGGTCATCTCCCCGACCACCGTCGGCATCAAGGCCGCCGCCCAGTACCTCTCCGGCTCGAAGTACAAGGGGAAGGTCCGGCTGACCGGCCTCGGCACCCCCAACGACCTGCGCCGGTACGTGAAGAACGGCACCGTCGACGCCTTCGAGCTCTGGGACCCCGCCAAGCTCGGCGCCCTCGCCGCGCACGCCGCCGTCGCCCTCTCCTCGGGGCAGATCACCGGGCAGCGGGGCGAGACGTTCAGGGCCGGCGGCCTCGGCAGCTTCACCATCGGTGACAAGGGCGTCGTCGACCTCGGTGCACCCACCGTCTTCGACAAGGGCAACATCGACCGGTACAGGTTCTGACCCGGCATAGGCTGGGCGCGGGGCGGGGGACGGCGGAACGGAGCACAGGCGCGCATGGCAGGCAGAGTCGGCATCAAGGACGTGGCCCGGCACGCGGGGGTCTCGGTGGGCACCGTCTCCAACGTCATCAACCGCCCGGAGACGGTCACCGAGGAGACCCGGCTGCGGGTCCAGGCCGTGATCGACCGGCTCGGCTACGTACGTAGCGAGAGCGCCCGCCAACTGCGGGCCGGGCGCAGCCGCATCATCTCGCTGCTCGTCCTCGACATGGGCAATCCGTTCTTCGTGGACGTCGCGCGCGGTGCCGAACGGGCGGCGCGGGAGGCGGGGATCGGCGTCATGGTCTGCAACAGCGGCCAGAGTCCCGCCGAGGAGGCCGCATACCTCTCCCTCTTCGCCGAACACCGGGTGCGCGGCGTCCTGTTGACCCCGGCCGACGCCACGGGCCGCAACATCGACGCCTTCCGCCGTCACCGCATCCCTTTCGTCCTGGTCGACCGGGTCGCCGAGGGCACCACCGAGTGCTCGGTCTCCGTGGACGACGTGGCGGGCGGCGCCCTCGCCGTGCGTCACCTCGTGGACACCGGGCACCGCTCGATCGCCTACGTCAGCGGGCCGTCCCAGCTCAAGCAGGTCAGGGACCGCCGCGAAGGTGCCCACCTCGCCCTCACCCAGGCCGGGCTGGCCCCCGAGACGCTGCGCGAACTGCCCACCGACCGCCTCGACGTGGCCGCCGGCCGTGACGCGGGCGCCCGCCTGCTGGGCCTCGCCGAGCGCCCCACGGCGGTGTTCTGCGCCAACGACCTGCTGGCCCTCGGGGTCCTCCAGACCCTGTACACGGCGGGCGTCAAGGTGCCGGAGGACATGGCGATCGTCGGTTACGACGACATCGAGTTCGCCGCCGCCTCGGCGGTCCCGCTCACCTCGGTACGCCAGCCCGCCGTCACCATGGGCGCGCTGGCCACCGAACTCCTGCTGGAGGAGACGGAGTCCGAGTCCTCCGACGGCCACACCCACCGCCGGGTCGTGCTCCAACCGGAGCTGGTGGTAAGGGAGTCGAGCCTGGTGGCCCGCTGAGTCCTACCCCCAGGTGGCTGTAATCCGGCAGTATCACCAGACCGGTGTTGGCGGCGCGGCCCTCGCCCCCGGTGAGCGTGGCGGCGTCCTGCGGGCCGCGTTGCGGGCGTCCAGCGCCTCATGGGTGGTGGGGGTCACGAAGGTGCCGCCGGTGGTGGCGAGTGCCTGGTTCGTCTCCACGAAGTCGCGCATGAGGCGCTCGTACGCAGCGAACGCCTCTGTGTGGTCCGCCCGCGCGGCCGGCTCACCGGCCAGCACGTAGGCGCCGACCAGGGAGACGCTGGAGCCCTGGCCCGACAGGAACGAGGTGGCGTGGACCGCGTCGCCCGCGAGTGCCACGCGGCCCGACGACCCGGTGGGCAGGTGGATCTGGCTGACCACGTCGAAGAACAGGTCGTCCGCCTCCCGCATCGCGGCCACCGGCCGGGGGACGTGCCGGCTCCGCTCGGGGAGACGGGAGGCGACCAACTCCCGCCGCGCCTCGGGGCTCCGGAAGGCGTCGTAGGGCGGTTTCTCCTCGGGGCCGAAGGCGAGGCGGCGGGTGTGGGAGTGCAGTCCGTCGGTGCCTATGACCAGGTCGAAGGAGCGGCGGGCGCCGCTGTCGAAGATGATGTCCACCCTGTCCTCCCGGTCGTCCAGGGTGGCGATGGAGTCGTTGAACCGGAACTCGACGCGGTCGCCGATGGGCGTCTGGAGGGCGCATGGAGGACGCCGGCCAGGTCGCAGCGCCGGCCGTAGGGCATCTCGTCCGGGTAGTCGTCGTGCTCGGTGAAGCTGATGAGGTATCCGCTCTCACCGAGGTCGACGGTGAACTCCGCTTCGTGGACCGGTACGGACGGCTCCCGTTCTACACAGCCGAGGTGTTCCTCCCTGAGGCGGCCCGGGCAGAAGAACCTTCCCGCGAGCACAGCGTGGCACGGTGGTTCAGACGATCACGTAGGAGCATCGTGATCAACGGCGTGGAACGCGCGGTGCCATTGCCGATGGATGATCCCCCTCGGCTGTTGTCGGACGAGCCACGGGCGGCCGCCTCTCCGACACCCGCGCACGTACACCGCGGGCCGCGAACTACGCGCCCCGCTTGGCCCCCACCATGCGACGCCCGATCTGTGGCTCGTGTCGGAGTTTCTCCGTGCGCAGTCAGCGTCCGACACACATGCCATCACCTACCGGGCCGCGCTCCACCTCGCCGCGGAGTGGCCGGTTTCGTGCAACGAGCCAGGCTGGGAGCGCGGGCCGGCCGAGCCGGTCGCTTCCCCGTACCGGACGAAGCGTCTCCTGTCTCAATTGCGCTGTCGGCCCCGTCTGCGGGCTGGCCGCGGCCCTTGTGCGCGAATGCCGCCACATCAACGGAATTGACCATTCCGGCGGGTGGTCCCGGAGAGTCGCTCGCCTTAAGTGAGGCTTAAACGCTTCTTAAGCGTTCTTGAGTCTCGGCTCGTTCCTCAAGTAACCGCAGCTCAACGGGTTTTGATGGCACTCTGCACAAGTTGGCCGAGGCAACGGCCGTGCGTACCATCGGGATCCCCCCAACGGTTCACCGCAGCTGAGAGAGCGCTCTCAAGCGGAACGATCCGCCTCCTCGTTCGCGGTCGCCGTACGGGCGGAACCACCTGATCCCCCCACAGACAAGGTGTCATCCCAGCCATGGCAGCTCATCGCGCTCGGCGGTGGACGCTCGGCGGACTGGTCTCACTGGTCGCCGCCGCACTCGTCACCGTCCTCCTCATCACGACGACCGGCTCCGGGGCGAACCGGGCCAGCGCCGCACCCACCGCGGTGACCTGGTCCGACGACTTCGACGGCAGTGCGGGAAGCGCTCCCGACCCCACCAAGTGGACGCTCGAAACCGGCGGTTCGGGCAATGGCAACCACGAGCTGCAGTACTACACACCGGGCAGCCAGAACGCCGCCCTCGACGGCCAGGGCCACCTGGTGATCACAGCGCGCAAGAACACCGACTCCGGGCTGCAGTGCTGGAACGGGACGTGCCAGTACACATCGGCCCGCCTCAACACGGCCCGCGGCTTCACCCAGGCGTACGGCCACTTCGAGTCCCGTATCAAGATTCCCCGCGGCCGGGGGATGTGGCCGGCCTTCTGGATGCTCGGCGACAACCTCCCCAGCGCGGGCTGGCCCGACAGCGGGGAGATCGACGTCATGGAGAACGTCGGCAACGAGCCCGGCATGGTCCACGGCACCATCCACGGCCCCGGCTACTCCGGCTCCGGCGGGCTCGGCGCCGCGTACACCCTTCCGGACGGCAAGGCCTTCGCCGACGACTTCCACGTCTTCGCCGTCGACTGGAGCCCGGCGGCGATCACCTGGTCGGTGGACGGCCACGCCTACGAGACCCGCACGCCGTCCGACCTCGGTGGCAAGAAGTGGGTCTACGACCATCCGTTCTTCCTCATCCTGAACCTCGCCGTCGGCGGCGACTGGCCCGGCAGCCCCGACTCGGCCACTTCTTTCCCGCAGACGATGACCGTCGACTACGTCCACGTCTCGACCTCCGACGCCGGCGGCTCGACCGGCTCGACCGGCTCGACCGGCGCCGGCGGCGCCATCAAGGGCATCGGCGGAATGTGCGTCGACGTTGCCGGCGCTTCCGCCGCGGACGGGACGCCGATCCAACTGCACGACTGCGACGGCGTCGACGCCCAGAAGTGGACGCTGGGCGGTGACGGCACGGTCCGCGCCCTGGGCAAGTGCCTCGACGTGCGCGGCGGTTCCACCGAGGACGGCGCCCTCGTCCAGCTCTACGGCTGCAACGGCAGCAGGGCCCAGCAGTGGACCTACACCTCGGCCCACGACCTGACCAACGCCGGGGCGAACAAGTGCCTGGACGCCAAGGACGGTTCGCCGGCCGACGGCACCCGGCTGCAGATCTGGACCTGCGGCGGCACCGTCAACCAGAAGTGGACCGTGGGCTGACCCCGCACGGCAGACGGCCCACCCCACCCCACCCCACCCCACACTCGCCTCCACGAGGCACACGCACCAAGGAAAGGCGCAAGAACATGGCACCACGTCACCAGCGCAGTCTCAGCCGCCGCAAGCTGCTCATCGCCCTGGGCGGAGCGGCGATAGCCGCGCCCGCCGCGGCGGCCCTGGCTCCTCACGCCCTCGCCGGTACGACGGAGAACAGCACGAAGGCCGCAGCGGCAGGGGCGCTCCCGCTGACGATCGTCAACAACAGCGGCTCGTTCGACAACGCCTCGGTGCACGTCTACATCGTCGGCAACCAGGACGGCAAGCAGGTCCGGGTCACCCCTGACGGCACCCTGGCCCCGATATCGCTGTCCGACAACGGCGCGGACGGCTTCACCGACTACGCCCTTTCCCTGCCCGCGAGCGGGGAGGCCGGCCTCACGCTGCCCCGCATGTCCGGCCGCATCTACGTGTCGCTCGGCGAGAAACTGAAGTTCAAGGCCGTCGCGGACGGGAACGGCAATGCGGCACTGCAGTATCCCGCCGGCTGGGTGACCTCCGACCCCAACTACCGCGTCCTGCACGACTGCGCCGAGTTCACTCACAACGCCTCGGGCATGTTCTGCAACACGACCATGGTCGACATGTTCAGCGTGCCGATGAGCATCCGGCTCACGGGAGCCAAGGACCAGACCACGGGCACCCTGCGCGACGGCGGCCGGGCCGCGGTGTTCAGCGCCGTCAAGCAGGTCGCGGAGTTCGCCCCCCTGGTCGTCGACGACCTTCGCGTCATCGCTCCCGGCCACGGGCTCGACGCGGGCCTGTTCGCCAAGGACTACTTCGCCCCGTACATCGACCAGGTGTGGAGCACCTACACCGGTAAGGAGCTCACGGTCACCACCAACGCGGGCACCTTCACCGGCCGGGTCCGCGCCGACAAGTTCACCTTCGACGGCCCGGCCCCGGTCGCCTTCGGCAAACCGTCCACCCGCGACGTCCTGTTCTGCGACGGCAACCTCGCCGCCCCGAACGACGGCACCACCGGTCCTGTCGCCGCCGTCCTGGGCGCCGGCTTCAACCGCTCCACCCTGCTCAGCAACCCCGCCCAGCCGGTCACCGACGCATCGGCCTTCTACCGGACCGACCTGACGAACCACTACGCGAAGGCCGTTCACGCGGCGACACAGGACGGCAAGGCCTACGGCTTCGCCTTCGACGACGTCGCCGACTTCGCGTCCTACATCCAGGACACCGCACCCACTGGGATCCGGCTGACCCTGACGCCGTTCTAGGACTTGTCCGGCCGATCATGTGCGGAGCCGAATCGCGAGGGCGGCTGCAGTCGCGGTCCCGAGGAAGACGTAGCCGCGCGTGTCGTAGCGGGTGGCCACGGCTCTGGCGTGTTCGAGCCGGTTGATCGCCTGTTCGACGGTGTTGCGTTTCTTGTACCGCTCTTCGTCGAAGCCGGGTGGCCGTCCGCCGCGTGAGCCTTTGCGCAGGCGGGCGGCCTGGCCTGGCTGTCAGTCCTCTCCGGAATCGTGTGCCGGACACCCCGCTGCCGCAGGTACTCACGGCAGGGGCCGTTGCTGTACGCCTTGTCCGCCGCGAGGCTGCCGGGCTTCTTGCGTGGCCTGCCCGACCCGGTCCGAGGGACGCGGATCTTCTCCGACACGGGCTCGAACTGCGTGCAGTCCGCCCGCTGCCCTGATGTGACAACCAGGGAAAGCGGGCGGCAGCGGCCGTCCGCACTCAGGTGGAGCTTGGTCGTGCACCCGCCCCGTGAGCGCCCCAGGCCCTCGCCTCCAGCACCACCTCCACCAGGCGGGCGACGAGGCTCTGCCATGGAGTTTCGCCCTGGTGTTCTGCCTCTGTGTCTCCCTTTGAGCCGGGAGCCGGCGGCGGGTCGGTGCGGGCGCCGGCCGCGTGCCGGTGCGCGCGAACGATGGTCGAGTCGACCGAGATTTCCCGGTCGACCACCCGCAGCGTCGGCCTCGGCCTGGATCTGCTGGAGCAGTCGTTCCCAGGTTCCGTCGGCCGACCACAGGCGGTGGCGTTCATAGACCGTCTTCCAAGGTCCGAACCGTTCGGGCAGATCACGCCACTGAACTCCGGTTCGCACCCGGTGCAGAATCCCGTCGATCACCTGCCGGTGGTTCCGCCACCTGCCACCACGTCTGTTGCTGACCGGTAGGAACGGCCGCAGCCGTTCCCACTCGGCATCACTCAGATCACCCCGCCCCGTGTCCACATCAACGACACGGACGCGGAGTAGTCACATGATCGGCCGGACAAGTCCTAGCTCGAGCCGGCTGTGCTACGCCATCTGCCGGCCCTTCTGGCGCCTATTGGTGCAGGCGGGTGCGCACGGTCGTGCCGCGTGCTCCCACGAGGACGCGGTAGGCGTTCACCCGCCCGGCCGCACCGGCTTCGTCGGCACTGCCGCCGCCTCCGTGAGGGGGTGCGTCCGAAGTGACACTGAATTCGTTCGAACAAGCGATCCAATGCCGTTATGAATGCGAAGGACTTCCCCGACGACCTGGTGCAGACGCAAGCCGCCTGGAACGCCACCAGCGCCTACGGCGCGCCGTTGAAGAAGCCGGACTTCAAGTTTCCGATGATGACGTCGAGTGGATGTCCACTGACGATGAACGGCCCGCTCCAGGGTGCGCTGAGTGCGAAGAGCAGCGCCAGGCTCAGCCCGACCACACTTGCGACACCTACGATCAGCAGTGATGTTCGCAGGCTGCTGCGGAAGACCAGTGCGCCGGAATTCACGATCAAGGCCACTCCGCTGACCACGAGCGTGACGATGTAGAGCGCGGGAACCTCGCGCGAGGCGGCCGCAACGCGGGCGCGACGACTGCTGGTGACAGCGTCCATGGAAGCCACCAGCTCCGTGCCTGCCGTGGTTCCCACCTCGGGCCGGGCCGCCTCGGCGCGCACACTGTGCTCCAGCTGTGCGATCGCGCGAGCGATGGTGGGGTCGTCACCGGACGCCGCTGCTGAGGCCTCCCACTCTTTGGCACGCGTGGTCTTCAAGTAGTCCAGCAGTGCCGCATGGATCGGCTCCGACCGGACTCGCGGACTGGTCGCCGCCCATGCCAGGCGGGAGGCCGCGACCGCCTCTTCGCTCACCAACCCCTCGGCTGCGCGCAGGTAGCCGGCCTCGCTGGCCAATGTGAGTGCCGCGAAGATCGCGAAGGCAGCGCCGAGTGTCGGCATCAGGGGCGTGGCGATCTGCGGCACCCGATCCCGTTCCTCGACCGGTACGAGCGCCCGGACGCCGACCCGCGCCACGGCCGCGACCAGTAAGGCAAGCAGGAGCCCGCCCACAACCAGCACCACCGCCGGCAGCGAGGTCAACCAGTCCATCACATCACCTACAGCGCGTTACCGCGAGCACCACATGGCAGCGGCACACTCCGGCCCCTGCGGCCCGGAGCTCCGCGTCGATCGCCCTTAACGAAGGCCCCATGATCACAGGTCGATGACCTGGTCCGCTCGCGACACCCGGCACGGCAATCTCATTTCGTTGGTCAAACAGCTGCATACGGCCCAGTGCGAGGCGGTACCGACAACGACCGCCGCGCCCGTCTCTCATTCCGTCTCATTCAGTTCCGTTCACGGTCGTTCAGGTGGGTCACCGGAGCCCTTCGCACTCCGGTGACTGGCCGTCGGGGGTTGTCGACCCACAGCCGGCCGGTGACCTGGGTGACGCACGGCCCATTGGCCAGGGCAACAGCCCTCGGGCCGCAGCGGGCTGCGTGTCCCGCCGCCGTCACCGCCTGGAGCCGGGCCCGAATGTCCTCCGTCCGAGCGGCCCGGGTCGGCTCCCCGCTTCGGACGTGGGGACGGGGTCGGCGGTGCCTCGTACTGCACCAGCCGGTTGTTTTCTGGCAGGGACGCCACCCCCGCCTGTCCGTGCGGCTGTGGTGGCACCCCTACTGGGAGACTCTTCCCCCGACGCCGGTCGCATCGTCCCACTGGTCGTGTTCGGGGTCGCCGTCACCGGACGCAACGCGGAAACGATCGAAGAACTCCCCGTCGAGCATCACCTCCTCGACGGGCAGGCAGTCGCCCTGGAGGTCGTCAAGCGCCGCCGCGGGGCCGATCGCTGGTTCGGTCACGGATTCCAGTCCGGCGCATGCCCGCACCCGGTCCACCGCCCGGCGGAGCGGCAGCGGCACCTTTCCGCGCGGGGCACGGTCAGGGGCCCTGCGTGGACCCGGACGCGGTCAGGGTGTCGGGCCCGTGCCGGGGGTGTCCGGGCCCGTGGGGCCCAGGGTGCCGTGACTGGTGCGGCGGGGTTCCAGCGGCGGCGCCAGGATCGAGCCGTGGGTACGGCACTCGGGGCGCCGGCAGTCCGGGGCGGGGCGGCGCACCGTCGTGAAGGCGAGCACCGCGCCGACCACCAGCACGCCCGCGCAGAGCGGCATCGCCCGCCGGAACGCGGCGTCGAAGGCGTCCGCCGAGCGGTACGCCTCCGAGCCCATCCCGGTGAGCACGGGCAGCGCGGCCACGGCGACGAGACCGGCGGCGCGGGCCGCCGCGTTGTTGATGCCGCTCGCCAGCCCGGCCCGCCCGGTGTCCACCGAGGCCAGCACGGTCGCGGTCAGCGGCGCGACCAGGGTGACCATGCCGAGGCCCATCACCACCAGCGCGGGCAGCACGTCCGCGACGTACGAGGCGTCCTTGCCGACCCGCAGCATCAGCAGCATGGCGGTCGCGCACAGCAGGGGGCCGACCGTGAGCGGGATGCGCGGTCCGATCCGCTGGGCGAGTTCGCCGGAGCGGGCGGAGAACAGCAGCATCAGGGCCGTGGCCGGCAGCAGGGCCGTACCGGCTTCGAGCGCAGAGTAGCCCGCCACCACCTGGAGCTGGAGCGCGGTCAGGAAGAAGAAGCCGCCGAAAGCCGCGTAGACGCACAGCGTCACCAGGTTCACGGCCGTGAACTGGCGCGACGCGAAGATGTCCGGCGGCATCATCGGATCGGGCCGCCGCCGCTCGACCCGCACGAAGGCCACGCCCGCCGCCACACCCACGACCGCCGTCACCGGCACGAGCACGGAGCTGCTCCGGGCCCCGATCAGGGCGTACGTCACCAGCGCGAGGGCCGCCGCGCCGAGAACGGCCCCGAGGACGTCGAAGCGGCGGCGTGGCGCGGCTCGCCCGCTGTCGGCGTTGCTCGCGTCGAAGGGACCGGAGGACTCCGGGACGTGCCGCAGGGCGACGGGCACGCAGACCAGCGCGGCGGGGATGTTCAGCAGGAAGACCCAGCGCCAGCCCGGCCCGTCCACCAGCCAGCCGCCGAGGAACGGTCCGACGGCGGCCCCGACGCCCCCGAGGCCCGACCACAGGCCGACGGCCCGGGCCCGGTCGGCGGGGTGGAAGGAGGCCTGGATGATCGCCAGGGAACCGGGGGTGAGCAGCGCCCCGCCGACGCCCTGGAGCACGCGGGCCGCGATGAGGATGCCGACGTTCGGCGCGAGCCCGCACATCAGCGACGCGGCGGCGAACCAGACCACGCCGACGACGAAGATCCTCCGGCGTCCGAAGCGGTCGCCGAGCGAGCCGCCGAGCAGGATCAGCCCGGCCAGCGAGAGCATGTAGCCGTTGACGGTCCACTGGAGCGCGGCGAGGCTCGCGTCCAGGTCACGGCCGATGGCCGGCAGGGCGACGTTGACGACCGTCGAGTCCAGCAGGGCCATGCTGGACCCGAGGACGGTCGTCAGCAGGACCCACTTCCCCGCTGGGGAGGCGACCCGTAGGGAAGGTCCGACGGCGGTGGCGGGTCCGTCGTCCGACACGTCCCGCTCGGGCACAGCCATACCTCGGAGCATACGGATGGGCCCGGCACCGCGTCGAGTGGGAGGTGACCTGGGACGTCGGTCGCCCGAGCGATCTCGATCTGAAGATCGACGAACTGGCTCGGTGGCCTGACCGGGCCCGGGCACCGGTCCGGCGCGAGACTCCCCCGGATCAGTACGCGCGACCACGCGTACTGGGCTTGGCGATGCACTACGGCGAGTTCCTCATGTCAGAAGTGGAGTACCGGGTCGAGCAGCCATAGCGGCACGGACGGCGTTCGTCCCCAGGACCGTCGCTGGGGACGAACGCCGTCCGGTTCTCCGAGCCGTGCGCGAGGCTCACCTGACGTGCCCCATCCCGCCGCCCCGTTCGGAGTCCGTTCACGATGAACTGTGGTTTCACCGGTCTCCCCGATGCCCCGGAGCGCCCACCGGCACAGGCCGGAGGCGAATCCCTACGTCGACCTCACTCGCGCTGCGCGACAAGACGCCCCTGGCGCTCACCGCCGAGGAGGTGGAGAAGCTGCACGGTCTGGGCGACGTCATGGACCTGGACGAGGTGCGGAACATCCACCTCCCGCTCTCCCGGCTCCTCAACCTCTACGTCGGCGCCACGGGCGGCCCGAGAGGGGCCTTGAACACGTTCCTCGGTGAGAAGGGCTCCCAGTCCGGCACCCCGTTCGTCATAGGCGTGGCCGGCTCGGTGGCCGTGGGCAAGTCCACCGTCGCCCGGCTGCTCCCGGCCCTGCTCTACCGCTGCCCCGTTGACCCCGACCGGCAGACTGCGGCCGGCCCGGTGTGTTGTGGACGACGACTGGCCGCTGCGGCGAGCTGCGGAGCGCTTCCAAGTCAGCCACACACCGCCGGACGATGGGCCGGCCGCTACCGGCTGCATGGTGAGGTCGGGACGGGGACCGCTCCAGCAGGGCCTGGCACCGGTTGACGGCCCCGCTGATCCCTACTGCGGGCGGCGGGAGCGGGCCGGGGATCCAGACCGCATGGTCACGGTCGGTGCGGCTGCGGTCTTCACGGAAAGAGGGAGGACATGCGTGCGGGGTGGCCGGTTACCGGTCACCCCCCACGTTCGTCAGCGCCGGCCGGTGTCCTTCAGCGCCTCTTTGGCCTCGCGGGCGTTACCCGCGGCCTCGGCCGCGTGGCCTTTGGCAATCAGCTTGTGATTGCCCACGGCATGTCCGGCTGCCTGAGCGGCCTTGCCCACTGCCTGTTCGGCCTTGGCCCTGGCCTTCTCGCTGGCGGCCATGTCGCTCACCTTCCTCGGTTGCCGGTCTGAGGTACTGCTGTGCGCATGACCCCTGACGGTGCCGGCAAACCCAGGGGCGGAACGACACAGTGCGTCGCTGGCACCGGCGCGGTGAGCCGGAGGTGGAAGGCGGCCACCATCGGGGGCGGGTCTACTTGAACGTAGCGGACGCCGTGGTGGTGGGAACACGTCCCTTGCGAGTGCCGCGAGTAGGACAGGGACGCATCCTTGCGCTTGGCGGTCTCGTACTTGTCCTTGGGCTTTTGGTGGTGCGTCCAGCTACACAGCCCGGTGGTGTGGTGGACGCAGTGGTGAGCGGTGTTCGTGGACGGCAGCGTGGCCGCGGACACGGTCGGTGCGCTGAACAGAACACCGGTGAGAGCGACAGCGATGGCCGGGGCAACAAGACGTGCGCGCAAAGGAATCCCCCCTCTGCGTTGAACGAGTGCAGCGGGGACTTTGTAGCGGTTGCAACGACCTGTAGGTCACTCCCGTCAATTCGGTGTCGCTGACGGTCCGCGCGGCTATTGAAGGGGCCGGAAGGACACGCCGCCCTGCGGACCGACCGGGGGGCCAGCCGCACCGAGCGGGACCGACGAACTCATCCCTGCCTCGCCTGTCACGGCCCCCCGGGCACCGGCGCCTGATGTCCGTCTCCGTCCACCCGCCGGACTACCGTGCTGTTGCCGCCGACCAGGCAACGGGTGGCGCTCTGCACTCCGCTTGTGCAGGCCCCGAATCCGAACAGCCGCATCAGGTGTTCAGCCTGCGCTGAACGAGTCCGTGCAGAGGGCCAGTGCCTCGCGCGCCCGAAGGCACGCCCAGCGCGATGGCGCAGCCGGCCCGGCCGGCCCGCCTGCTGCCGCACCCGCCCTGACCGTCGCACCAGCGTTCGATCAACAGCCTCAGGGCGACCGGCGGGCCGCCCCGCGGCGGACCGGGAGACGATCCGTCGGGGAGCCACGGCGCGTCGCCTGCGGGTCACCAACCGCGGCGCCCTGTCCCAGCACGGCATCACCACCCACGACGCCACGCAGCTGGGGCCGGGCTCGGCAGAGGAAGCCGAGCAGGAGGTCCGCTACAGGGGGAGTTGGCCGCAGCAGAGATCAGCGCCGATGGCTGACGGCCCGCGCGGGGCCGTCATGCCGTACGGCGGGGCTCAGAAGTCGTCCGCGCCGTTGCGCAGTTCTGGGGTCCAGTAGCCGGTGAGGGCCTTCGCCGGGTCGACGGCGATGCCGCCGCTGCCGGGCGCGGTGACGGCGATGACCGTGGAGTCGCCCTCCAGGGTGATGGAGAACGCCGTCACCGGCTCCGCGTCCTCGTCGACACCGCCGTCCGACAGCTTCACCAGGGCGTAGGCCGGGGCGCCCGGCGTGATCACGACCGGCGTGGCCGGCTTGCTCTTGGCAACGGCCGGCACGTCCTGCTTGTGGCTCTCCAGGAACTGCACGTGCGGGAAGCCCGCCAGCCGGCAGGAGCGGCGGGAGGTGTTCTTCGCGGTGAGGACGAGGTGGGTGTAGGGCGGGCCGTCCTGCCGGGCGGCGGTGACAGTGATGTCCCGTGCCGTGCAGACCGGGGTGGAGGCGGAGGCGTGCTCGCCGGACGAGCCGGTCGCCCCCGCGGAGCCGCCGGCGCCGGTGGAGCCCGTCGAACCGGTGGAACCGGCCGAGTCCGCCGAACCCGGCGAGCCGGAGGCGCTGTTGTCCTTGCCGTTCCCCGCCCCCGTCGCCGAGGAGGTCGCCGAAGCGGCGGCCGAGGAGGTCGCCGCGGACGCCGACGTACCGTCCGTGTCGCCCTGGCAGGCGGTGAGGGACAGGGCGAGAACCGTGCCCGCGACGGCGAGCAGCGTGGAACGGTGCCGCAAGGAGTTGATGGTGTTCAAGGAGAGTCCCCCCGTGAGTGGTGCGGAGCCGTCGCCCGGCGCCGCCGGTCGAAAAAGAGTCCTGGTCATGTGCCGCGGTTGTGAGTTGCCCCGGTCCGGCCGGTGGCCGGACAGCAGGGTGTGCCCGGGGTGTCCGCGTCTGCCGTCAGTCGATCACTTCCGGTCTGCGTCGCCCAGGCGGTTCTCCCGGCAGAACCAAGATCGGCCATACTTCTGCCGGAGCTCGCATCCGGACGAGCCGGATGATCGGGGGCATCGACGGTGCGGCACGGCACGTCCTCCACAGGGGACTTCGGGCAACGACTGCGCGGCCTGCGGGCTCGTGCCGGGCTCAGCCAGGAGGCGCTGTCCCATACGGCCGGGGTGAGTGTCAGGGCGCTTGCGGACATGGAACGCGGGCGTACCCGGGGGCCGCAGCGCCGTACCGTCCAGGCTCTGTCCGAGGCACTGAGGCTGGACGACGACGAGGCCGCGGCCCTGGAGGGGGCCGCTGCCCTCGGCCGCCCGCGGCCCGGGACGGCCACCGGCCCGGCCGCCGCCGGTACCCTGGCCCTGCCGCGCGACATCGAGGACTTCACCGCCCGCGGCCCAGCCCTGGCCCGGTTGGTGGACCTGGCGCGGGACGCCGAGCGGGGCAGGCCGGTGGTCACCGTGGTCACCGGGCAGCCCGGGCTGGGCAAGACCGCGTTCGCGGTGCACGCCGCGCACCGTCTCGCCCCGCACTTCCCGGACGGGCAGTTCGCCCTGCACCTGCACGGCATGGATCCCGAGCCGACCACCCCCAGGGAGGCGCTGGCCCGACTGCTGGGCGCGGTGGGCGTCGCGGAGGCGGCGATACCTTCCGGCACCGACGACCGTGCCGGTCTGTGGCGGTCCCTGTCCGGCGGGCGACGGCTGCTCCTGCTGCTGGACAACGCCGCGGACGAGTCCCAGGTCATCCCGCTGCTGCCCGGCACCGGCGCGTCACTGACCATGGTCACCAGCCGCCATGCCCTGGCGGGCCTGGAATCCGTCCACCGCGCCGATCTGGCCCTGCTGCGGCGCGAGGAGGCGGTGGAACTCCTGACCCGCATCATCGGCCCGGAACGGGTGCAGGCGGAGGCACAGGCCGCACGCGACCTCTCCGACCTGTGCGGGCACCTGCCGCTGGCCGTCCGGATCGCCGGCCAGCGGCTCCTGAGCCGGCCCCACGAACGGCTGGGCAAGCTCGTTGCCCGCCTCACCGCCGAGGGCCGGCGGCTGGACGGCCTTCAGGCCGGAAGCCTGCGGGTGCGCGCGGCCTTCGCGCTGTCGTACCGGCAACTGCGCCCCCAGGCGCGGATTTTCCTGCGTCGCGCCGCGCTGGCCGCCGGAGCGGACTTCAGCCCCGAGACCGGCGCGCTCCTGGCCGGTCTGTCCTGCGACGAGGCTCTCGCCTGTGCGGAGGAGCTGACCGACGCCGGACTTCTTCACAGCGAGCCCGCCACGGAGCGCTACCGCTTCCACGACCTCCTCAAGCTGTACGCGGCCGAGCAGGTCACGGCCGAGGACGGCCCCGAGGCCCGCGACGCCGCCCTCGACCGGGCCGCGAACTGGATGCTGCGCCGGGCCACCGCCGCCGCCCTGCACTTCGACGTCCACCGTGACGGGACCGCGCCGCACGGCGACCCGGACCCGGAGGGAGCGCCCGCCGGTCAGGAAGAGGCGCGGGCGTGGCTGGAGGCCGAGCAGGCCCAATGGCTGGCCGCCCTGCGCCGGGCCCATGACGCCGGCCGGCACCGGCAGGTCCTGGACACGGCGGAGGCGATGCACTGGTTCTCCGACCGCAACCAGCACTGGGAGCAGTGGGTGGAGGTGTTCCAGCGCTCCGCCGACTCCGCCCGCGCCCTGGGCAGCAGACGGGAGGAGGCGGTCCACCTCAACTGTCTCGCCTGGGCCTACAACCTATGCCTCCACGACCCTCATAGTGCCCTGGAGAGCGCCGAAGCCGCGCTCGTGGCGGCCCGCGAGTGCGGGGACGGGCTCCAGGAGGGCTGGGCACTCGGCTACAGCGCCGGCGCGCTCCACCGGCTGGGGCGGACGCAGGAAGCCCACGCGCGCCTGCACGAGGCGGCCCGGCGCCTCGCCCAGCAGGACACCCCGCAGTCCCGGCTGGCCGAGCTGACGATACTCAACTCCCTCGGTACCCTGCTGCGGCAGGCCGGCCGGGCGGCAGAAGCCCTGGACATCCACCGCCGCAGCGAGCGGATCTGCCGCGTGGGGGTACCAGGCCGGACGCAGGAGCTGATCGCGTTGTACCACGCGGTCGCCCAGCAGCAGATCGGCAACGACCTGGCGGCCCTGGAACGGTGGCACGAGGCCGAACCGCCTCTGCGGCAGGCCCTGGCCGCCTTCGAGGACGCGCAGATGCCGGCCTGGGCGGAGGCGGCGCGGCTCGACCTGGGCCAGGTGCTCACCGCCACGGGTCACCGGGAGGCCCGGCAGACGCTGCTCGACGCCCATCACGCCCTGACCGCGTTGAGGAGCCCCCGCCAGGCCGAGGCCGCCGCAGCCCTCGCCTCGCTCGACAAAGCCACCGCCGCCACCTGACCCCAGCCCTCGACGAGCGCGCACGCATCCGCGCCGGCAACCCCCAGCACTCCAACAGCGCGCTCACGATCGTCGCGTCGGGCACCGCTGCGGGCATGCCCGCCGCTCCGCGCCCCGGGCGGGCCGCCGGGCCCGCCCGGGGCGCGGGCCGCGCTTCAGCAGTAGAGGTTGGCGCCCGCGGAGGTGCCCAGGATCTGCACGAACCGCTGGTAGGCGTCCACGCGGCTCTGCACCTGCGCGGGGTTCTTGCCGTCGCACTCCAGGGAGCCGTTGATGCTGCGGATGGTCTGGCCGAATCCGGCACCGTTGACCATCGCGTTGTGCGGAGTCATCGAGCCCGGTCCGGTCTGGGTGTTCCAGTACCAGAGCCCCGTCTTCCAGGCGACCGAAGCGTCGGTCTGCACCAGGTTCGGGTTGTGGAGCAGGTCGATGCCGAGTGCGTCGCCCGCGGCCTTGTAGTTGAAGTTCCAGCTGAGCTGGATGGGCCCGCGGCCGTAGTAGGCGGACTGGCCGGCCGGGCAGCCGTACGGCTGGCTCCAGTCGCAGTAGTGTGGGTAGTTGGCGGTATTCTGCTCCACCACGTAGACCAAGCCGCCGGTCTCGTGACTGACGTTGGCGAGGAAGGCCGCAGCCTCTTGCTTCTTGGTGGTGTCGCTGCCGGTGTTCGCGAAGCCCGGGTAGGCGCTGAGCGCGGCCTTGAGACCGCTGTAGGTGTAGAAGGGGTTCCGGTTGGGGAACATCTGGTTGAACTGCGCCTCGCTCACGACGAAGCTGCCGGAGGGGTCGGTCGGGCCGGCGTCGCAGGCGTACGGGTCCCAGTACCAGGTGCTGATGGTGGGGTCGTAACCCGGATTGTCGTGTTCGGCGATGTACGTCTTGCCGTCGGTGTAGCGGACGATGTCGCCGGTGACGTAAGCCTTGCCGGCCGTCCAGCTCGGGTAGCTGGAGCAGGACGCGGCAGAGGCGCCGGTGGCCGGCAGCAGCGCCGGAGCGGTGGCTCCGATCACGATCGCGGCCATGAGTGCGGACAGGCGGCGCTTCGACATTGAGCAACTCCTTTGCCGGGCCAGGCTGCACCGGAGGCGAGGCAGTGCCTTGCGCACGCTGTCCCAGGGGGCGGCCATGCCGTCCGGGCGCCTTGGGCGGGGTGTGGGAGCCATATTCGACGAGTTGGTGTGTACCAGTCAAGGTATAGACCAATACTGCTGACAACGTTGGCGGGGAAAGCGATCGCGATGCCCGTCCCGGCGGACCAGCGCAGCCACCGGCTCCGCCGGGGCAGCCGAGGCGGCAGGCCAGCGGCGTTCGACCGGGAGACCTACAAGCAGCGCAACACCGTCGAGCGGTGCATCAACCGCCTCAAGCAGTGGCGAGGTATCGCCACCCGCTACGAAAAGGCCGCCGCCGTCTACCTGGCCGGACTCCACATCGCGGGCCATCTTCCTCTGTCCGCCCGCTGGTCCAAACCGAAGGACCCTACGCCTTCTTCGCCCGCTGGGCGGGGTGCGGGAGTGGCGGGCCGAGCTGCACGACCTGAACTGCGCGAGGCCGTCTGCGGAGCTGAGGGCCGCAGCCCGGAGCCGACCGCGGCGGTCGTGGACTCGCAGCCGGTGAAGGGGACGCCACCGTGGCCCGCGCCTTGCGGGGTCTCGAGGTCGGCAAGAAGCTCAACCGGTCAGTGTGGTGTACTGGCGAATATGTCGAGCAGCCCCTGTGGGGCATCCGCGCGGAACAGCGAGGACTGGTTGACAGCGGACCGCGTTGCGGAGGCCTGGGCGCGTGGGAACATTTTCGCTTCGTAGGCGGCCAGGGCGGCCTCGGTGTCCCCGGGGTGCGCGGCCACAGCCAGGCCCAGTTCGGCGCCATCGAGCAGCGCCAGGTTGGCGCCCTCGCCCGCGAACGGGGACATCAGATGGGCGGCGTCGCCGAGGAGCGTGACGCCGGGGATGCGGCCCCATCGGTGACCGGGCGGCAGGGCGTGGATCAGGCGGGGTACAAGTGCCCCGTCCGCATCGGCGATCAACGCCCGTAGGCTCTCGGCCCAGCCGTCAAACTCCTTCAGTACGACCGTCTTCGCCGCTTCGGTATTGGTGAAGTCGATGCCGTCCAGCCAGTCCTCCGGTGCCTCGACAGCCGCGTAGATGTGCAGGCTGCCGTCGGTCTCGCGATGCGCGAGGAAGCCATGGCCCGCGCCGAGCGCGAACAGCATGCCGCCGCCGACCACCTCCGCGCTCGTCGGGTGCCGCAGATCCGCTTCCAGCAAGTCCGCTTCGACGAACGACACACCCGTGTAAGCCGGTCGGGCGGAGGAGAGGAGCGACCGGACGCGTGACCATGCGCCGTCCGCGCCGACCAGGAGGTCCGTGGTGAACGCAGTGCCGTCCGCGAGCGTCACCCGGTGCCGGCCGCCGCCCAGCGGTTGCGCGTCCGTGACCTTGGCGCCCCAGCGAACCCTCCCCGCAGGCAGTGAGTCCAGCAGCAGCTCGCGCAGCTCGCCCCGCTCTATCTCGGGCCGCACGTGAGTGCCGTCGTCGGCCGCCGCGAACCGGACGATGCCGTCCTGGTCGAGGACCCGTACCGCTTGTCCGCCGGCATGAACGCGCGTCAGGAACTCCTCGTGCAGACCGGCGGCCCGCAACGCCTCCTGGCCAGAGTTGTCGTGGATGTCGAGCATGCCGCCCTGTGTCCGGGCCTCCGGTGAGACGTCCAAGTCGAACAGTGCGGCCTTGATGCCGTGCACGTGCAGTACACGGGCGAGGGTGAGTCCGCCAAGGCCGGCACCGACGACGGCGACGGGGTGGTGAGGAAGGGGGACGATGGTCATAGGGCCTCCTGGCCTTCGGTCGGCACGGCGGTCTGCTCGATGCCGTTGATCAGGGTCTGGAAGGCCCACGACAGGCGGGCCTCGGGGGTGCCGGAGAGCAGCGCGCCGGGGTCGGCGGCGATGTGCGGGTGGGTGGTGGCGGGTGCGTCGCGCAGAGCCTGGGCCAGTACCTGCCAGTCGCCCAGGGGCTCCTCGCCGGCGTGCTCGGCAGCGGTTGCCGTGGCGTGTTGCAGCAGCAGATCCACGCCCCACGCCGCCTGGGCGCGCGGCACCCCGCCAGCCTCGAGCAGTTCGAGCAGAATCTCGATGAGACGCAGATAGTTCGGTCCGCTGGGCCGCGCGATCAACGCTGAGCGGGCCAGGGACGGGTGTTCCAGCAACATCCTGGTGTAGGCGGTGAGCACCCTCTCCAGCCGCTTCCGCCAGCCGTCTTCGGCCGGCGTGAGGCCGACCGTGCCGAGGAGTTCGTCCAGGACAGCCGCATGCAGCTCGTTGGTGTCGCGGACGTAGACGTACAGCGAGGCGGGGCCGGTGTCCAGTTCCTGCGCTAGCCGCCGCATCGTCACCTTGCGTAGCCCCTCCGTGCGCAAGATCGCGACGGCGGTGGCGACGATGCCCTCCCTGGTCAGGGGCGGCTTGGCGGGGCGTTCGCGGCGGGAGCGTGATGTGGGGGGCATGCCACCACTCTAGACGAACATGTTCGTTACGAACAAGTTCGTTAGGGCATCACGCGCAACAGCCTTGGGGAACCATGCTGTGCGACTGCTGATCACCGGAGCCGCCGGCTTCGTCGGCTGCGCCCTCACCGAGACGCTGCGCCGCGCCGGGCACGCCGTCACCGCGGTCGATGACCTGTCGGTCACCTCGCCGCGCCCCCACCCGGACGGCTTCCAGGTCCGCGACGTCCGCGCCCTGACCCCGGCCGACTTGGACGGTCTCTACATGCCCGGCGTGATGGCCCTGCGTGAAGATCGCCACCTCGGCGCTGACTCCCACGTCGTTGCCGAGGGCACCGGTGCCCGACCCGCACCACCGACCGCTCTTCCACCGCCGTCCCGGCGCCGATGCGCAGCCGCCGGCCGATGTAGCTGCCCTCACCCACCGACCACTGCCGGCACACCACGTCCACGCCCGCGTCCACCACCCAGGCGCCCAGCGTCACCTCGTCCGCCACCAGCACTCTGCTGCCCGCACCCACCTGCGCGCCCGGCCCCATCTCAAGGCGGGCGGACCGCAGGTCGCAGCCCGGGCCGGCCACCGCACCGTCAGCGAGTACGAAGTCGTCGGCGACCATGACGGTCCCCTCACCGATCTGCACGCCCTCGCCGATACACGCCTGCTGCACCGGTAACTCCACCTCCGGAAGGTCCTCCGCCCCCACCGTGGAGCAGGTGGCGTTCACGGATGGACTGAGCCGGTGCCCGGACGTGTCCGTTACCGTCACCCAGCCCGTTGACCAGGCGCCACCGCGGGCTGGTCGCGGTGGGGTCGGGGGCGCCCCGTGCGACGTCCTGCGTCGATTCCACCGGAGAGCCGCCGGTGTGCGACTCCGAGGGATGGGAGTGGGTCGAGGACCTGGTAGAGGGGCAGGCCGGCATTCGGGTTTTCGGGTCGAGCCGCCGCAGTGTGAGGAAGGTCTGGGCGCAGGTGACGAGGGTGACGTGGTGGTGCCATCTCCGCCGCTCAGTTGGCAAAAGCGGTGAACGATGCCATCAGGGACCTCACCGGCAGGTCCGGCACCACATCGGAACGCACGGTTTTCCGGTGGCTATCACGTGAGAACGACTGGCCCCAAGCACGCCAACGCAAGGCCTTGGAGAGCGTGACCGGCCGCACCGCCACGGCCCTAGGGTTCGCGCCTCGACGCAAGACCACCCCAGCGCCATCGCAGGAGGAACCTCCGGTGCATCGCCGCCGCTTGCGCGGTGCGGCCACCGGCACCGCCATCGCCGTACCCGTCAACTCCGCCCCCTCCCGTCCGACCCGGGTCGGCGGATCGCACCATCGCCCGTCGGTACGCCCGGTTGCGGTCGGCCGGGGCGGTGCGGGTGCTCTGCGGGGTCGACCCGACCGCGTTGGGCGGGGTGCTGTGGTTCCTGAGGGTGCGATGCGCGCCCACCGCGTCGGTCCCGGTCGTCGAGGCGCTGGCCAGACGCCCCGACACCTCCAAAGCCGATCTTGCGGCCCTGGGGCGAGGAGGCGGAGGGCGGCCGTGGCCTGGCCCTGGTCGCCGCTCTCGCGTAGAAGGACTCGAAAGCCGGCGCCGCATGCTCCGGCGTAGCGGGGGATGAAGCGACGGTCGGGGAATCAGCGTCGGCCGGGACACCAACGATGTGCTGGAGGTCGGTGCCGGTCTTGCGTGCCAGGGTTTCGAGGCTGGCGTCGGCTTTTGGCGGACTTGATCCAGGATGAGTCCGATGTGCGCGGGGCCGACAGCCCCGGGCACGGGATCGGCTCAGCCGGACCCGAAGGTGCCGGACGTTGCGGGTGCGTGGGTGAACTCGCGGAGGACGCGGGCGAGTTCCACCGGCCGGTCCAGCGGGACGAGGGTGTAGCTGTCCTCCACCTGGACCAGTCGCGCATCCGGGAGGAGTTCCACGAGGCGGTGGCCGTGCGCGGGCGGCATCACGCGGTCCTCGCTCGCCCAGACCACGAGTGCGGGGTTTTGGAAGTCCGGCAGGTGTTCGGCCGCCGACAGCAGGAAGCGGGTGTCGGCCGCCGCCGCCCGCAGCATCCGTACGGTGTCGCGGCGAATGGCGGGACGCTGCCTGACCGGTGCCGTCCACCGGGCGGTGGCGGCGTCCCCGCGCTTGGTCAGCCGGCCGAACGCGATCGGCAGCCGGCGCAGCACCCGCAGCCGCATCTGCTGCATGAACAGCCCGAACAGCGGGGGCGGCAGCTTGCCGGTGGCCATCAGTGTCCTGCCGGTCAGCCCGGGCGGGAAGTTGTCGAACGCCTCGCAGGACACGAGCACCGCGCGACCGATCCGCTCGGCACTGTCGCACATGAGCAGCTGCACGAGCGCCCCGCCGGTGTCGTTACCCACGACAGTGGCGCCGCCGAGGCCGAGGCGGTCGATGAACTCCGTGACCAGCCGCGCCACACCGGGGAGCGACAGGTCGGCGTCCGGACGCATGGGGTGCCGGTGCGCGCCGAGGGGCAACGTCGGTACCAGGCACCGGTGGTCCGCGGCGAGATCGGCAACCGTCGTGTCCCACAGCGTGGCGTCCATCATCATCCCGTGCAGCAGGACCAGGACGGGGCCGTCGCCGCCGGTGTCCTCGTACTCGATCGGCCCCGCGGTCAGCTCGATCCGTTCCATGGTCTTTTCCTGCTTCCTGGTAGTTCCCTGGTTCCTGACGGCGGGCGGCGGTGATGACAGGCGGCGGTGACAACCGGGCGGACGTGGCCGGACCGACGGGCGTGCGCCGCCCTCCCCGGGAGCGGGCCGGCGCAGCAGGCGGGTGGCCGTGCCGGTCGTCGGACCGGGCTCCTCCAGGCACGCCGCCGCATGGACGACATCCGCATCTCGGTTCCCTCCATGCCCTCGCGGGCGGTCGAACCTGAGAGCAGGAGCGGAGCGGGAGCGTGACACCCGGCAAGCGAATGTGTCCCACGTCACATTGTGTTCGAGTCTCCCCGGAAACCTCCGCACCGGGGCGCCGGTGACGCCGGACCATGCGCGTCCTCGGCGGGTCTCCGCTGTCGCCGGACGTGGCGTGGGTCACATACTGGCCGCGGGATGTCACACCCCGGGGCTCCCGCGGCTCCAAGGAGGCACACACGGCAGGAGGTCCCACGATGTCCGACCCCACGTCGGCCGACGGCGCCCGCGAAGACGGTGAGGACGGTGAAGACGGTGAGGACACAGTCACCCGGACGTTCGTCGAGCACCGGGAGCTGTTGTTCTCCATCGTCTACAACATGCTCGGCAGTGTCGCCGACACCGAGGACGTGCTCCAGGACACGTGGGTGTCGTGGGCAGCGAGGAGCCGGACACGCGACGCGGACCGGATCGGCCACCCGCGCGCCTACCTGGTGCGGATCGCGGTGAACAAGGCGCTGGCCCGCCATGCCGCCATCAGTCGCAGCCGTGAGACGTACGTCGGCCCGTGGCTGCCCGAACCGCTGGTCACGCCCCGCACCGGCGTCCCCGTGCACGGGGACGCCGGTGACGCCGCGGACGCGGCCGAACTCGCGGAGTCGGTGTCCATGGCGCTGCTGGTCGTCCTGGAGACCCTCACTCCGCTGGAGCGCGCGGTGTTCGTGCTGCACGAGGTGTTCGGCTACGCCCATCCCGAGACCGCCGCCATTCTCGGCCGCAGTCCGAGCGCGGTCCGCCAACTCGCCCACCGGGCAAGCCGGCACGTCCAGGCCCGGCGCCCCCGCTACCGGGCCGACCCGCACCTGCGCCAACAGGTCACCGAGAGGTTCGCGGCAGCCGTGTCCGGCGGCGACCTGCGGATGCTGCTGGAACTCCTCGCCCCGGACGTGACGTTGTGGGCCGACGGCGGGGGCAAGGCCCCGGCCGCGGGCCTGCGACCGGTGCAGGGCCGGGACAAGGTCGCCCGGCTGCTGGCCAAGGGCACCAGCCGCGCCCCCAGCGCCCTGGACATCCGGTACCAGCGGGTCAACGGCGACCCCTCGGCCCTGCTGTTCCACGGCGACTCCCTCTTCGCCGTCCTGGTCGTCGACCTGGCCCCGGACAGCCGGCAGGTCTGCGGCATCTACTTCGTGACCAATCCCGAGAAGCTCCGGCACCTCACGCCGAGCGGCCGGGAAGACGTGCCCGAGCCGCCCGGACGGTCGCGTCCCGGTGGGGGACCGGCAAGCAAGTAGCCAGGCCGTCGGCAACTCCCGTACAGCCGTGACCCGGCAGTGCTCCGTCGGGTCCGCAGCCGGGCTGCCCTCGTCCGGAACCGACGACCGACAACTGGGAAGAGGAACAACAAGTGAAACTCACGATCTTCGCGGCGACCGGCGGGATCGGCCGCCATCTCCTGGAGCAGGCCGTCGACGGCGGGCACGATGTCACCGCCGTCGTGCGCGACCCCGCGAAACTGCCCCGGCGAGGAGGTGAGGTGCGTGTGGTCACCACCGACCTGGCCTCGGCAGACCCGCAAGTGCTCGCGTCGGCCGTCGCGGGGCAGGACGCCGTCCTCTCCGGACTCGGACCGCGCAAGCCGAGGTCGCAGGCGGGCATCACCTCACGGGGCACGGCAGCTGTCGTGGCCGCGATGCAGGCGACCGGTGTGCGGCGCCTCGTGGTCGTCAGCGCCGCACCCATCGGCACCGTGCCGTCGCCGGGGCGGCCGAACCCGCCGAAGCACGACCCGGGCGACGGGTTCTTCATGCGCCACCTGGGCAGCCGCTTCGCGCGCACCCTGTTCAGCGCGCACTACGCCGACCTCGCCCTGACGGAGGACATCGTCCGCGCCAGCGGTCTGGACTGGACCATCTCGCGCCCGCCGCAGCTGACCGACAAGCCCCTCACCGGTGACTACCGGACGGCGTACGGGCGCAACATCCGGGGCGGCACCAAGGCCGCGCGCGCCGATGTCGCCCACCACATGCTGCGCATCCTCGACGAGCCCGACTCGATCGGGCAGACCGTGGGCATCGCCAACTGAGCCACGCCCTGCTGCGCGCCGGCCGGGGGCGGCGGGCCACGCGCAACGAAAGGTTGCTCATTTCGTGCACCCGTCCTAGAGCCATATGCAACCAAAGGTTGCACGAGGAGAGGCCGGTGTCATGGCATACGGCAGCATCTCGCGGGAGATCAGCATCGAGGCGACGCCCGAGGTGGTGTACGACGTGATCAGCAGGCCGGAGCACCTGCGGGAGTGGTGGCCGGACGAGGCCGAACTCGCGACGTCGACACCGGGGAGCACCGGCACGGTGCGCTTCGGGCACGGCCCGCAGGCCGAGGTCGAAGTGCTGACCGTGGTGGAGGCCGACCCGCCGCGGCGGTTCGCCTTCCGGTGGGTCGCCGACGACGGGGAGACCGCTGGTCCCGGCAACTCGCTGCTGGTGACCTTCGAACTCGTTCCCGCCGGGAACGGCACGCTGCTGCGGTTCACCGAAACGGGCTTCCGTGAACGTGGCTGGCAGGCCGCCACGCTCGAGGAGGCGTACCAGGACCACGTCCACGGCCACGTCCTGGTGCTGACCACCTACGACACGGAGGCCGACATCACCCGTGCCACCGAGGCCGGCGCGACCGGCTACCTGCTCGAGGCCGAACGCCCGGAGGAGCTCTTCGGCGCGATCCACTCCGCCGCCCAGGGCCGTCCGGCGCTCTCTGCGCCCGTCGCCATCCGGGTCATGGCCGGCCTGCGCACTCCGCGGGTCTCCCTCACCGGCCGCGAACGCGACATCCTGGCTCAGCTCGCCCGCGGCCTGGGCAACCGCGATCATCGCCCGGGCCCTGTTCATCGGCGAGGCCACGGTCAAGACCCACCTGCGCCGGATCTACGACAAACTCGGGGTGGACAACCGCGCGGGCGCCGTAGCCGTCGCGAAGGAACAGCGCCTGCTGCCGTGAACGAACCGCCCACCACCGCACGGGCGGGCAAGAGCAGTGGACGCGCACGGACCGACGCACATGAAACAGCCGTTATGTGCGGTTTGCTCTGGCACAGTCGATGCATGTTTGAAGGGGTGCGCGAAGTCGGCTGCCCCATCGGCCCGACGAACCAGGAAATGCCATGAGCGACTCACGAGGCTGCCCCGGCCGCACCGCAGATCGAAGCACCCCGGACGGTGCTCCGTCTTCCCTGATCAGCCCCGGGGAAGAGGACGGCAACGCCGCCATGTCGCCCGCATGACATCTGCCGAGCCGCGCGCCGAGGGCGCCGGGCCCTTCACCACCAGGCTCACCTGGCAGCCGCCCGGCGGGGGCACCGCCGTGTGGGAGTCGCGGCCCGCCCGGCGCCGCGGCGTCCTCGCAGTCCGGCCGGCCGGAGCACCGGCCGGCCGGAACATCAGCGCCGACGACCTCACGCTCGGCCGGCTGCGCCGGCTCAACGCCATCGCCGCAACCGCCTTCGTCCTCGGCGGCGCGCTCTTCGCGGCCGGTGCCGCTGTCGCCCAGTTCGGCTCCGGCGACGCCACCACCTGCGCCTCGGTCTACTTCGCCGGCGGCCTGTTCTTCAACACCGGCGGCTACGTCTGCCTGTTGCAGGTCGTCAACGCTCCCCGCCACGAACCCGGCGGCGAAGGCCGCCTGGTCACCCGCGACTGGCGCTGGTGGAGCTACGAGCCGGCGCGGGTCGACTGGCTGAGCACCTTCGTCCTCTTCGCCGGAACGCTGGTGTTCGCCGTCGACCTGCTGGACTCCTTCCTACAGGGGCTGAGCGTCCAGCAGACCAACCGGCTCATCTGGGCACCGGACGTGATCGGCTGCCTGCTGTTCCTGATCTCCGGCCACCTCGCCTTCGTCGAGATCTGCCACCGCGGACGGCCCTGCCTGCGCCGCCGCAGCCTCGGCTGGTGGATCGCCGGCGTGAACCAGCTCGGCTCCGTCCTCTTCATGATCTCGGCACTCGCCGCCTACACCCGCCCCACCACCGGCAGCCTGGTCAACGCCGACACCGCCGACTGGGGCACTCTCCTCGGCGCCGGATGCTTCTGTGCGGGCGGCCTGCTCCAGCTGTACGAACGCCCCTGACTCCGGCCGCCGGCACGTCACCGCTTCCGTGTGTGGGCCCCGCCGGGGTACGGCGTCGTCGGTCCCGGTCAGACGGGTGCCGGCCGGGATCGGTCTCCCGTGGGTTCGAGGCGGACGACGATGCCCTTCGACGTGGGCTGGTTACTCATGTCGGCGACGCTGTCGAGCGGCACCAGGACGTTCGTCTCCGGATAGTAGGCGGCGGCCGAACCCTTGGCCGCGGGGTAGGACACGACCTCGAAGTTCTCGGCCCGGCGCTCGGTGCCGTCGTCCCAGACGCTCACCAGGTCCACCCGATCACCCTGGGCGAGGCCGAGTTCGGACAGATCGGCCGGGTTGACGAGGACGACGAGGCGGCTGCCGTGGATGCCGCGGTAGCGGTCGTTGTCGGTGTACGGAACGGTGTTCCACTGGTCGTGCGAGCGCAGGGTCTGGAGCAGCAGGTGTCCCTCGGGGGCCAGGGGGACCACCCGCTGGTTGCAGGTGAACCGGGCCTTGCCGGTCTCGGTCCTGAACACGCCCTCGTTGACCGGGTTGGGCAGCTGGAAGCCTCCCGGACGGGTCACCCGGGCGTTGAAGTCGTGGAAGCCCGGCACGATCCGGGAGATGCTGTCGCGGATGGTGTTGTAGTCGCCCTCGAACCTGTCCCAGGGGATGTCCTTCTCGCCGTCGAGGCTCAGCCGGGCGAGCCGACACAGGATGGCGACCTCGCTCAGCAGCATGCGCGAGGCCGGTTCGAGCCGGCCCTGGGAGGTGTGCACTTCGCTCATGGAGTTCTCGACGGTGACGAACTGCTCGCCGTCGGCCTGGACATCACGCTCGGTGCGCCCCAGCGTCGGCAGGATCAGGGCCGTGTCGCCGCAGACGGTGTGCGAGCGGTTGAGCTTGGTGGAGATGTGGGCGGTCAGCCGGCACGAACGCATCGCCTTCTCGGTGACCTCGCTGTCGGGCGCTGCGCGCACGAAGTTCCCGGCCAGAGCGAGGAAGACCTTGACGCGGCCCTCCAGCATCGCCTTGATCGACTTCACCGAGTCCAGGCCGTGCGGGCGCGGCGGGTCGAAGCCGAACTCCTTCTCCAGGGCGTCCAGGAAGGTGTCCGGCATCTGTTCCCAGATACCCATGGTGCGGTCGCCCTGGACATTGCTGTGGCCGCGCACCGGGCAGGCGCCCGTGCCGGCACGCCCCAGGTTGCCGCGCAGCATCAGGAAGTTGACGATCTCCCGGATGGTGGGCACGCCGTGCTTGTGCTGGGTGATGCCCATCGCCCAGCACACGATGACGCGTTCGCTGCGCAGGACCTCGTCGCGGACCTTCTCGATCTCCTCACGGGTCAGTCCCGTCGCCGCGCGCACGTCGTCCCAGTCGGTGGTGCGGGCGTGCCGGGCGAACTCCTCGAAACCGGAGGTGTGGGCGCTGATGAAGTCGTGGTCCAGGACGGTGCCGGGACGCGCGTCCTCCGCCTCCAGCAGCAGCCGGTTCAGTGCCTGGAACAGGGCGAGATCCCCGCCGGGCTTGATGTGCAGGAAGCGGTCGGCGATCTGGGTGCCCCGCCCCACGACCCCGCTCGGCTTCTGCGGGTTCTTGAAGCGTCGCAGCCCCGCCTCCGGCAACGGGTTCACCGCCACGATGCGGCCGCCGTTGCGCTTGGCCTCCTCCAGCGCCGAGAGCTGCCGCGGGTGATTGCTGCCCGGGTTCTGCCCCACCAGGAAGATCAGGTCCGCGTGGTGGAGGTCGTCGAGACTGACGGTGCCCTTGCCGACGCCGAGCGTCTCGTTCAGGGCGAAGCCGCTGGACTCGTGACACATGTTGCTGCAGTCGGGCAGGTTGTTGGTGCCGAAGGCGCGGGCGAAGAGCTGGAAGACGAAGGCGGCTTCGTTACTGGCCCGGCCGGAGGTGTAGAAGACCGCCTCGTCGGGCGAGTCCAGCCCCCGGAGTTCCTGCGCGAGGACGCCCAGGGCATCGTTCCAGCCGATGGGCTCGTAGTGGTCCGATCCGGGCCGTTTGATCATCGGCTCGGTGAGCCGGCCCTGCTGGTTGAGCCACATGTCGGAACGGGCGGCCAGATCGGACACGCTGTGCTCGCGGAAGAAGTCGGCGGTGATCCGGCGCGTCGTGGCTTCGTCATTGATGTGCTTGGCGCCGTTCTCGCAGTACTCGTTGCGATGGCGCCGGCCCGGGGCGGGGTCCGCCCACGCGCAGCCGGGGCAGTCGATCCCGCCCACCTGGTTCATGGTGAGCAGGTCGACCCCGGTCTTCCGCGGGGAGGTCTGCTCCAGGGAGTACTCCAGCGCGTGCACGACGGCGGGGACCCCGGCCGCCCACTTCTTCGGCGGTGTCACGGAGAGGGAGGTCTCCGGCTCCTCACCGGGCGGGTTCTGCATCGCTTGGCCTTTCTCTTGCCGTGTGCGGTTCGCGGGTCAGCCGACGGGCCACTGGGCGACACGGCTCCTGGGCGGTTCCGGGGTGTCGTGCTGAACACGGCCGTTGCGGATCGTGCCGCGCCAGGCGCCGCCCTCCTGACCGAGCCCTTCGATGAAGTGCTTGAAGTTCACCAGTTCCCCCCGCACCAGCCGGGCGGTCAGCTCCGTGACCCTGGAGGAGCGGGTGAGGACCTTCGCGGCCCCGTGCGGCTGGAGGAGCATGCGGACCGTGATCGCGGTGCCGCCGGACTCCGTCGGCCTGAATTCGATCTCGCCCTGGTGGGTGGGGTGCTGCTCCAGGCCGCGCCAGGCCAGGTAGGCGTCGGGGTCCTGTTCCACGATCTCGACCGAGAAACGGTGGCGCAGGGGGCCGTAGCCGATGGTCCACGCGGTGACGGTGGGCCTGAGCTGCTCGACGTCGCGCACTACGGCCGAGAAGCGCGGGAAGGTCTTGAACTGCGTCCACTGGTTGTAGGCCGTGCGGACCGGCACCGCGACCTCGACCGTCTCCTCGACGTGCCGCTCGCGCAGCGGACGGCGGCGTGTGACGCCGTCGCCGTCGCTGCGCACACCCGGGGTGTCCGGCAGGTCCTGCCCGTCGTCCTCTTCGTGCGCCATCGTGGTCCTTCTTCCGGTGAGAAAGCCGGGCGTCCGGGCACCCGGCTTCCTCTCGTGGGTCAGGGCACCAGTTCCGGTTCCCCGATCCCGGGTTTCGAGTCGCCCGACCGTGCCGGCGTCCCTGTGTGCGGGCCCGATCGCGAGAAGGGCGCCGGACCCGAGGCCCGAAAGGGGCGCCGGTCACGGGCTTCTCCCAGTGCCCGACGGTCACCTCCACCTTCACCGCTGGGCACGGCCACCCGCCACTCACCGCGACCCCGCAGGCGGCAGGCGGCCGCGCCCCGGTCGCCGCTTCGCCGTCGCCGCGGCGCCCCGCTGGGAGCCTGGACCCAGGTCTGCGCGGTGGTCGCCGGGGACATCGGTTCCCGGGTCTTGCTGGGATGCGGTCAGGACTCGACGATGCGGCGCACGTTGTCGACTGAGCCGCAGCCGGCCTTCAGCTGACGCTCGCGCTCCTCCAGGAACGCCGCTCCCAGCTCCTCACGCCGCTCCATGGCCACGTTCTCGCGCGCACCGTTGAGGATGGTGCGTTCCTCCTCGTCGGCGTGGTGGGTGACGGCCTCCACCAGTTCCTCCAGCTTGGAGTCCCACTCGTCGGACCCGACTTCCTCCACCTCCAGGAGGGCCAGAAGGGCCTGGTTGCCCTCGTCGTGCTCGTGCTCGCCGTGCTCGACCTCTTCGTCGTCGATGTTCTTGTACCTCTTCAGGGCGGGGTAGACCTTGGCCTCCTCGGCCAGCGCATGGGCGATCAGAAGGTCGGCAAACTCCTCGAGTGCGGCGGCGCGGTCGGCTTCGACGCTGCGCATCAAGCGGAACAGGTCCTCCATGCGACGGTGGTCCTGAAGGATGAGCTCGACGACGTCCTGTGTCTGGGACATGGCGGGGCACCTGCGTTCCTTGCGAGCGGTCTCGGTCACTACCCCTTACCCTCACCGCCTGCCTTGATGGCTTTCGGACGCCACTCACCACGACCGCTCGGCGAGGACCTGGTCCGGCCTGCACCGAGGTCGGCTCGGACCGGTGCGAGGAACACGGATCCGTTCCAGCAGAGGGCGTGATCGTCCGGTCCGTCGCAGCGGCAGGCCCTGACCTCCCGTCCGGATGAGCCCGGAAGAGCGACAGGTCATGAAGTACCGGCATGGCCGGGTCAGCTGGTGCGTCCGGCCGGCCGGGTGCCGGGCGGCGGGAGGATGGGCCGGTAGGCGGCGTGGACGCCGGCCACGGCCTTCGCCAGGCCGCCTCGGCGGTCGGCCCGTACTCCCACCTCACCCGGCTGCGTGGGGCTCCGGCTCGGGGGAGTGCTGTCGGCGGGCGCGGGAGGCGCGGAGATTCAGGGCGTTGCCGCAGGTCTTCATGTCGTGCCAGACGCGGGTGCCGTTGCGTGACCGGTCGTAGAACGCCTCGCCGCAGGCCGGGTTCCTGCACGTCTTCAGCCGGCTCAGGGCGCCGGTGTGGGAGGCGAGCAGCGCCTCGAGGTGGACCAGGGACGCGACGGTGGCGCCGTCGCCCGGGGCTCATAGGTCAGGCGGCCGCCGCGGACCGCATCCGGAAGAAGTTCGGCCCCGGCTCCATCGGCCCGGCTGAACGTGATGGTGACCTCAGGCGGCCGCATCCTGAACTTCTGCGCTCGCGCCGTAAAGGACCCCAAGCTACCCGAGAGCACCGTTTCAAAGAACGAGGCATCGAAACTAGCGCGCAAATACACCGGTCACACTGTGCAAGGCGCGGTACTCCTTGCCCAGAAAGTCAAGGGTTATGGGTGGCGACCAGTATGGATGATGGGCGTTGAGAACGCTGATGTGTTCATTGATGCCGTTAACGGTCATCGGATTCCGCAAGGCGACCTAAGGGCTCTCCCGTAACTGCTGGTCCGGGGAGAGATGATCTTGCCGTGTCTGGTGTGATCACGGCGTCAGAGTCGTCCTGAACAGCCCCGTTCACCGGGCTGAGCCCGCGACAGGTCGGCAAGCTGATCACCGCTCTGCGACGCGAGGGTGCGGACCCGGTCCGCAGGGGCCGGCCGTGGAGCCTGCCGCTGGAAGACCGGGTCCTGCTGGCCGCGGTGTACTGGCGGACCAACCTGACCCTGCGCCAGCTGGCTCCGCTGTTCGGGGTGTCGAAGTCGGCCGCGGACCGCATCATCGACCATCTCGGCCCTGCGCTCGCGCTCCAGCAGCGCAAGCGGTTCCGCAAGGACACTGTGCTGATCGTGGACGGCACCCTGGTTTCCACCCGCGACCACACCATCGCCGAGCAGTTGAAGAACTATTGGTACTCCACCAACCACCAGGTCGTCATCGACGCCGAGACCCGGCTCGTCGTCGCTGTCGGCCGGCCGCTGCCCGGCAACCGCAACGACTGCAAGGCGTGGGAGCTGTCCGGCGCGAAAGACGCGGTTGGCAAGACCACGGTCATCGCGGACGGCGGCTATCGGGGCACTGGCCTGGTCATCCCGCACCGCCGCGAGAAACGCCAGGCCGAGCTCCCGGCCTGGAAGGAGGAACACAACGCCTCCCACCGCAAGGTCCGCGCCCGCGTGGAGCCGGTGGACTCCACCGCGCGCCATGTGCGTGGACCGCTGGATGGGTGGGAGTGAGTCCACCCGGAGAGTGGAGACCACGCTGGAGCGCATCGGGTGGACACCACTCGGTGCGCTCCATCCGGTGGGGGAGTGCAGGACATCCGGCGCGCGGTGCGGTGATGGTGCGGTTCATCAGGCGCGCCGGTGCGCCTGATGAACCGCACTTCCGCCGACCGCACCGGTACACCGCACGGGAGTGGCCGCCACTCCCGCCTCTTCCACCCGCTGAGCGTAAAGAGGGTGACGGAGCATCGGATGCGGTGGGCACATCGATCGCCTCATCGTGGGTGCTCGCCGCCTTACCTCCTAGACCTACCTGCGAACCGGCGCGGTCGCGCAATGACGCCCCCGCCGGTTGTTGGCGGGGACATCGTCGTGCTGGGGTCAGGGCCTGCGGAACTCCAGGCGGTGGTGGGGGCGTCGTCGCCGTATCCGGCTTTGACCGCGGCCGTTGCGTCTGGGCCGGTGGCCTTCCATACAGCCGATCCGCGCCGGTTGTGACCGGCGTCAACATGACCGGCCCGCAGAGGGCTTTCACGGCTTGTGGCGGGCAAGAGGGCTGGTTCCCGGGCCCGGGCCGGGGCATGACTGACTCCTTTTGGTTCCTCCGCGGCAGCTGATCTTGGAGTTGCCGTAGGGTTGGCGAACGTCCCGGCGGCCGGTGTGACTGCCGGGTTTCGTGTTTCCTGGGCCAGGATTGATCTTGAGTTACGTGCGGCTGTTGCGGCGCGGGCCGGTCATGCTCCTGTGGGGCGCGCAGACGTGTTCCGTCTTCGGTGACCGCCTTTATGCGATGGCGATCATGTGGCTTGCGTGGAAGCAGTCCGGCGCGGCGGCTATGGGATGGGGCGCGGTCGCGGAATCCGTGCCGTACATCGTGCTTGGCACGCTCGGACGGAGCCTGGTTGCCCGCTTCGCGGCGCTGGGGCGTCTTGCCGTCGTGGATGTCGTGCGGGCCGTCCTGGTAGGCGTGCTCCCCCTGGTGTGGGACACCTTCGGTCTGGCGGGGATGTTGGCCTGTGCGGTGCTGCTCGGCGTGGGCGGCGCGTTGTTCGATCCGAATCTTGGTGCGCTCGTGCCCGAACTGGTCGAGCCTGATGACGTGCAGGCCGTGAACGGGCTGATGGATCTGACCGGCCGGATTGCCCGCATCGCTGGTCCGGGGGTGGCCGGGGTCCTGCTTGCGGTGGTGCCCCGTCAGGGACTGTTCTGGCTGGACGCCGCAACGTTCGTGGTGTCGGGGGTGGCGCTGGCTGTCCTGTCCGGGGCACGCGTGGCCGCCGTTCCGACGAAGGCCCAGGAGGGGAAGATCCGGCCGCGGGCGCGGGTTCTGCTGCGGACCCGGCCGGAGACTGCGGCGGCCATCGGCGTGCACGGGGCCGGGATCTTCGCCCATTCCGTCGCCTTGGTGCTGCCCGCGTTCCTGGCCGCGCACCTGCATGCTGGAGCGGCGGCGTACGGGGCGGTGCTGGCCGCCACGGGGGCGGGGTCGCTGGCCGCCAACACCGTTGCGGGCAACGTCCGGATGCCGGGCAGTCTGCCGGTGTTCTACTGCGCCACCTGGGCCGTCTCGGGGCTAATCCTCGCCTCTGTCGCGCTCGCCGGCAGTCTTCCTGTGCTGCTGGCGGTGTCGGTGCTGCTCGGCGCGGTGAACCCGTTTCTTCAGGTGGCTCTGTCGACGCACCTGTCTGCCTTCCCTCCGGCCGCGCGGCTGCGGCTGATGAGCGTGGATCTGACGGTGATCCGCACGGCGGGGACGGTGTCCATGCTGTTCGTCCCCGGCCTTGCCGGAGCTGATCCGGTATCCGCCTTCCCTCTCGCCGGTCTCAGTCTGGTGCTCGTCGCCGGTGCGGGTTCGATGGCGGCCTGGCGGCTGGGCCGCCACCGCAGCCCGCTGGCGCCGGTCGCGGGCAAGGAGCTTGCCCGCGACTAGCCGACGCACGCCGCGCCCCGCCCCTCCGGCCAGGGAGGGGCGGGGGCGCGGCCGTCACCGGTCAGGCGTCCAGCACCGCCCAGTGCTCAACGGTGATGTCGTCCATCGGGATGCCCAGGTCCTTGTGGATGCGCTGGTGCATCACGCCGAACCAGGCGTCGCGCCGGTCGTCGAAAAACGCCCGGTCGTACCAGGCAACCCCGAGCAGAACCGTGCCGCCGCCGTTCTCGTTGCCCTTCTCGGCCTCGAAGTAGGTCACCTGCCAGTCCCAGAGCATCAGCTCTTCGGGGCGCAAACGAAGGCGCTCGTCCGACTCCTTCAGAGCCTGGATGCACCGCCGGGCCGTGGCCTCGTAGGCACCCTCCACGGGCCCCTCCATCCCCCCTCCACGGCCACTTCGCCCGCCCGGCGCGTATCCGCAGGTCAGCCCCGGAAGTCAAGGTCCCGCGACGCGTTCGACAACCCTCCTAGGTCGACACAGGTCTGGAAGCCGACCGGAGTGCGACGGAAGGAAGTGCTGAGGGCTCTGGGGATCTTCCAGTGGGCCACCGCTGATCAGCTCTGGCGGATGTTGCGCCCCACGGACCGGCATGACCGGATCACCAGGGACACCTCTGAACGCGTTGAGGGACTCGGCCTGGTTCGGGTGGAGACGCGACTGGAGTCGGGACACCTGCTGTGGGTGCTTACCGAGAAGGGTCACAGTAGGGTGTCGATGCCTGCCGCCGCAGCGGTTTGCAACACGGTGCAGCCGTGAATAGCGGCAGGGACGGGGGACCGTTTCCTTGAACCAGGCAACAAAGCGGCTGTTAGCAGGTGCATTCGCAGGCTGTGTACTGGCCGGGAGCATGGCGGGTGAGGCCGCGGCCGAGCCGACACCGGTGAAGCGCACCCTGCGCGTAGCGCAGCTGGGCTCCGTCAAGACCGCCAGGTCAACGCCTCCGGGGCGAGTTGCCGGATCGGTTACATCACCATCACCCGCACCAGTATGTGCCTCGACGTCGCCGCCCGCGTGAATCTGCTCCTCAACGGCAGGCCTGTCGGCTCTGCCAGCTTCGAGATCAAGCATTCCATGGGCCTCAAGTCGAGCAAGCTCAAGTGGGGCGAGAGCTTCACCGTCGGCAAGGCCACGCTCGTCAATGCCTCCGGCATCCAGGTGGACGTCTCCGTCGGTGCCGGCAGAGCCGTGAAGACCAGCGTCAAGTACCCCCAGGGATCCGCCCTGGGACCAGTGTTGCTGCGCCAGGCGACGAAGCCGTCCGGGCGGACGAGGACCGCTCCCGGACAGTGATGCCGTACTGGCGGATCCAGTCTGGTGTCCTGGTCGGTGGTCAGGTCGGCTTTAGGCCCGGTGCATGCGGTAGCTGCGCAGTGGCCACTGGTCGCGTTTGGCGATCGGGCAGGCAGCAGCATGCCAGGGGCAGAGGGAGCGGTGCCGCCACCCTGCGCCGATGTGGAAGGTTCGGGGAGATCCATTGAGGGAGCGCCCAACTGGCCTCTTATGGGACGAAGCGCTCTTGACGGCCCGTCGGTCGCCCTGATGAGCTGGCACAGCCGATCGGGGGACGGCATGTTCTGCGCTTCCGGGTTGGCGCAATCATCTGACCAGCTCTCCAGGAGTAGCGCGCATGAAGAAAGTTGCCCATCTCGCCCTCGCGGCGCTGACCACGATCTCGCTCGTCGGGCTGGCCTCCCCGTCGGCGGACGCCGCCACCAGCTGGCATTGCAGTGGCAAGCTGACCAAGCGGTGCATCAGCCACAGTGGCGCCAAGGTCACGGTCAAGTTCTCGAATACGACCTCCAGGTCCGCCAAGGGCCAGTTCGGTGTCACGTGCGCCGGCTCCGGCGGTCAGGACGCGAAGGTCCTCAAGGACGGCACGATTCCCGGCTATGACACCTTCTCGAAGTCGTACCAGTGCCCGAAGGGCTTCCGTGATCACGCCACTGGCTGGCAGATGAGCAACGGCAAGGTTTACCGCACACCGGCTATCAAACTCTAGGCACCTCGAGCAGGAGGCGGGCACCGCCCAGGGTGCCTGCCTCAGCGGGAGCGCATAGCGCGCCCGTCCGTCGCGGTCACGTCAGCCCGCTGCCGGTGCCGCGGCCGACCATATGGAGGGGGTCGGGTGTGTGAGGTCGGCTTTGCCGATTTCGACACCCCGTACAACGGCTCCAGTTCGTCGTCCCTGTCGCACCGACCATGCCCTGACCATCGCATCGACCGCAGCAGCGCGGCGTCAACTGCTAGAACGAGCTCCATACGCCTATCGGGTGAGCACCTTCTACGCCCGAGGTATGGCTTACACAGCGTGATGACACGGCTGACCACAGTGCGCCGTCTGACAGCACCCTGTACGGACGGCTGACGGCCCGCGTTCGACCATGCCGTCATTTCCGCTCGGCATACACGAGCCCGCTGATCAACAACTGACTCCGGAACCGGTCGACAAACGCTGCCCCTAAAAGTGAACGAAGCCAACCTGGTGCGCGCCCCCGCGTTTGTCCTTGACCTCAGCTCAGGTCAAGGAGAAACGCGCCGCCTTCAACCAGCCCACGCCACCGCATCGTCCCCACCCGATGCGCACCACTCCCGCGCTGCCGGCCGCACCGGTGCGCACCGCCCACCGAGTGGATGCACACCGGATGGACGGTGGTGCGCATCGTGGTGCGCACCAGATGGACTCGGTGCGCACCGGGTGGGTGCGCACCACCGCACCGGTGCGCACCCACCCGCTCGGTGGCGCGGTCAGCGGTGCAGAGCCACCACGGTCTCCACCAGTGCACGGGCCCGCTCCACTTGCTCATCGCGCAGCGCCTGCAGAGCCCGGACGACGTCCGTCGGTGCGTCGGCGAGGACCTGGCCAACTCCCTGATCGCCATCGAGTAGATGACGCCGACCTCGTCCAGGAGGCGCAGGGATCGGTGTCGTCGGACAACGCGGTCACGGGGAAGACGATCCGTTCCGCGATACCCGGCAGCAGTCCCGGCAATTGTTCCACCTCGGGCGCGAGCCGCGCGGCCTGGACGCCGTCTCCGGCCTCCACCGCCAGGATGTAGTCGAAGCCGAGCTGGATCAGGTGCGGGGGCAGCGAGGGAACGGTGGGGGACACAGGCAGCTCCTGACGTACGGTCGCTGTGCCGATCACGGCGACGTCCCCAGCAGGGTCGGCCCGCCAGCCTGTGGACAGAAGACGGAGACACGCTCGTGATCAATACACCTAGAAGCCCTTGACCGCCCAGTCCTGGACGTCGGGCGTGGGGCTGCCCTGGGTCCACAGGGTCAGCCAGACGCCGTTGCCCAGGGAGTTGCCCTTGGGCGTGATGGCCTTGCCGTAGGCGTTGACGGCGACGCCGTCCGCCGCCGGGGAGAACCGCTGGACGTCGCTGGCGGGGTTGCAGGTCCACAGGGTCAGCAGCGTGCCGTTGGTGTTCGCGCCGTTGGCCTCGGGCGTCATGCACTTGCCGCTCGCCTTGTGGACGATCAGACCGTTCTCGTACTTCCACCGCTGGCTGTCGGACCCGGTGCAGGTCCATACGGTGATCGGGGTGCCGTTGGCGGTGGCGTTGCCCTGCGGCGTCGCGCAGACCGAACCCGCCTGGTGGAAGTTGGTGAGCCAGCTCCAGCCGTCCACGGGCTTACCGGCTTCGGGGTCGACGTTGAAGACGACCCGGCGCGGTCCGCTGGAGTCCACCAGTGCCTCGTTGGCACCCCAGAGCCGTTTGGCATGGGGGTCCCACGACAGGCCCTGGGTCAGCTGGGGCGCCTGGGTCAGGACGTGCGGCGCCTCACCGGGCCTGGCCACGTGGATGCAGGAGTAGAGCTCGGTGCCGCCCGGCCAGTACGTCGGGCAGGTACCGCTCATGTAGTAGCTGGTGCCGTCGGTGGCCGTGCCCTGGATTCCCCACACGGGAGAGGTGTAGCCCGTGGTCTCCGAGGCCACCTTGGTGGGCAGACCGGTCCCGAGGGCCGACAGGGGCCAGCGGACGATGCGCGCACCCGCGCCGTTCCGGTTCTCCGCCGAGACCAGGACCGGCGTCGCACCGGAGCTGTCGATGCTCAGGCTGCTCAGGCACAGCTCGCTTCCGACGGACGGGCCGCAGGCGCGGGGGCTGTTGTTGACGTACGCCGTGGAGAGCTTGTCGACCTGGGCGGTGCTGACGGTGCTGTAACGCGCGACGAGCGGCATGGCCCAGAGGTGGTAGCGGGCGGAGGCCTTGCCCGCGGCCAGACCGGTGGAGGCACTCGTGGTGTCGGTCATGCGCCATATACGCGTCAGATCGAAGACCTGCAGTTCCGCGCCGTTGGCGACGAACAGCCGGTTGCCGTACCAGGCGACGCCGTCCGAGTGCGAGGGGTACTGGAGCGACTTGAAGTTGCCACTGATCGGTTCCACGAGCGCGATGTGGCCGTACTTGACCTGGCCGCCGGCCGACTCCGCGATCGAGACCCTCGCATAGTCCTCGATGGTCGACGGAGTGCGGCCGCTGACGTATGTGCCGTGGTACCAGGAGGTGGCGGTCAGAGAACGCCCCTGGTAGAGCCCGTCAGGGGTGGCAGCATGCGAGCCGGCGAAGCCCTGTGGCATCCAACCGCCGGCATCATCGGCGTAGTTGGACCTGTCGTCCTCGTCGTCCCAGCAGTAGCCGTCGGGCTTGAGGGCGGCGTTGAGGCCGGTGGCGTGGCAGAGGCCCGGGCGTCCCGTACGGGTGCCCAGGACGTCGGTGACGGACGCCTTGGTGACTCCGGAGGTCTCGGCCGAGTTGATGAGGCTGGTCTTGTCCCCGTCCACGCGCGTGAGGGTGAAGTTCGCGGCGAACGGGTCCAGGCCGGAGGCGGCCTGGGCGGGCTGGACGGGGAGCAGGAAGGAGGCGGCTACGGTCGCCCCGAGTGTCAGCTGGGCGAGGCGGCTTCTTCGTCCAAACAAAAGTTTCATTTGGCGAGGTTAACCGCTGGCTGCCCGCCATGATCATTTTTTTCACACAGCCTCCACGCGGACTGTGAGCCCGCGCGGCCCAGGGCGCGGCGAGTACACGGTTTGCTGAACGGTGTCCCCAAAGCCGCTCTCAGACTGCCTTTGAGGTAACAGCCTCCCAGCAGGCACAGTAGAGCGCGAGCCGAACTGCCGCCAGAATGGACAGCGCACAGCCCTGCGAGCGTCATGCTCTGGCGGGGCTGTCGGCGCGACCGTGGGGTCAGGAGTTTGCCTCGGTCACCTTGGCGAACGCCTTGCTCAGATGGCCTTTATGAGTCCCGGCGAGTCGGAGACGATCACCAGAGGCCGAGCACGGCCTGACCCTGCTGCGGCCGAGCTATCGCAACCTCAAGCCCCGGACCGGCGAACACCTGCTCAAGCCCATCCGCCAGCTCATCGAGTCGGTGAACGACACCCTCAAAGGCCAGCTCGACCTCGAGCGCCACGGAGCGAGAACCCCCGCCGGGGTTCTCGCTCGTGTCGGACAACGGATCCTGGCCATGACGGCCGCGCGGCTCTTCAAGCCGACGTCCTCACCGCTGGTACTGATGTCGCTTCCTGCCTGAGAAGACGCGAGGTGCGCCGACCCGGCACGGACTCGGAGCGATCACGCCGAGGAACCGGCAAAGGACTCGTCCAAAATCTCCGCCCACCGGGTCACAGGGACCGGTCGGCCGGTGTTCTGCGCCTGGCCCTCGACGAACTCCAACATGGCGGTGACGAACGGTACGGGCAGCGGGATCGCCGCCGAAGCTGATCACTGCCGTATGCAGGCGCTGCACGGCTGCGGAGAAAGCCTCCAGCCCCTGCACCCGGGCTTCTGCCGCGCGGCACATCCTGTCGTCTGTGAGGATGCGGCGCACAGCCAGCTCAGGGCACTCGGCTGTGTGCCAGACCTCTCTCGTGCCATCGGCCCGGATCTGGGGGTTCTCCGGGCGATCCGAGTCCGGCATGCCCCTCCCTCCGCTGGGTCCTCAAGGGCCTGGTGACCTGGGTCGTCAATGCCACAGCCGGCCGTGAGAGCACACGAAGAGAATCTGTCACCGGCAGCCGGGCGGATTGGTCGCCAAACCGCACGACCGTCCCGCACGTGCCACGCAATGGCCGCCGCCCGCCCGGAGGCGGACGGCGGCTGAACGACTACTTCCGGACACCTGCGTGCTGGGAGCCGTTGACGCACGCGTTCCCGAATGCCGGGTTGAGCAGCCCGATCACATTGACCGTGTTGCCACAGACGTTGACCGGCACATGGACGGGAACCTGCACAACGTTGCCGGACAGCACACCGGGTGAGTGCGCTGCGACCGCTTGCGCTCCGCTGTCGGCTGCCGCCACAACGGAGCCGCCCAGTACGGCGCCGCCGACAGCGACCAGCAGAGAGACGCTTTTGATCGCACGAAGCATGGAACTACCTCACAGACAGATACGTTGAGCTGCCGCTGCTTGCGACAGCCCTGGGCCGCGCCGTTCGCGGCCCTCGTATGCTGATCCGTCTGCCGGACCTGCACGGATTGCTCCGGCGGACCCCTGTCACCCGCATGGGCCACACCTCATGTGAGGTTTTCACCGCCCGCGGGACCTTCAATGCGCGCAGGCTCCGAACTCGGCGTGCCGGGCGAGCATCGCGTACGGCGTGTCCTCCGCCTGGGATGAGGGCAGCCTGGTTCGCTCCGCTTCCTGACGGGCTTGCGCAATCAGCTTCTCGAACTCCTCATCCGTCATCACGGGCTCGCCTCCTTCCCTCGGCTGGTTGAGAAGCCGCCGGTTCAGCGGCCTGTCCTCCAGTAATACGTCGCAGTCAGGGTGCACGGATGGGTTTCCGATCCCGACCGTTCGGGGGATGCCGCCTCTGGGCTGCCGCGTCAATGCTTCGCGCGCCCGCGCGACGTCGCTACCGACGCGCGGGTGATTCGGGCCACAAGAGCATCGGGAACGCCACGGGCAAAAGACGTTCGTGTCGGACCAAGCCGCCGTGGCGTAGTGACGAATGCGCGGCGGTATCGGCGCGCTCGCTCAGCTCGCCGCGTGCCTGCATGCGTGCGAGTCCCGACCTGATGGGGCCTTCCCACCGCTCGAAGGCAGAGACGAGGCTGGCCCGCGCCGACTGATCGCTGTCGGCGAGTTCGCTGGCGAGCGAGCCGATCTCGCAGCCGCCTCCAAGACCACGACCAGGCTCATCGCCTTGTTCAAGATGACGGCTGAGAGCGCGGCAAACCCGAAAAGGCTGATCAGCAGCGGCAGGCGGAACTCCGCGCCGCCGAGCCCGATCATCCCGCCCAGCACGCCGATGGCCGCTCCCGCGCCGAACACCACGGGTGTTGAGTGTGTCGAGCGGAGGGGAGCGAGCTTCTGGTCCGTGGTCACGGTGGGCATCTTCGCTGGTGCGGTTCCTGCCCGCTACGGCACAGCTGTGAAACAAATGGGCCAACGGATGATCTTGAAGCCCTGAAAGGTCAGCCGGAGTACGCCGGAAGTGTGTCGTACGTTCGGGTGGCGGGGATCGCACCCTCGATGGGCGGTGGTCGTTGGTCGGCCAGGGGCTGATCAGCGAGGAGGTCCCGCTGTGGAGCGGATCAACGGGCAGCGCGTACAGCTGCACCGGGGTGAGTGGCTCCGCCGCGCGTTGAGGGTCCGGGCTGAGGCCGCCCTCGCCCGGCGTCTGGGACTGCCGGCGGGCAGCGTCGGGGCTCACCCCTCCTGGCGCGGTGACCTGGGCCTGGTCGTAGTCTGCGGCCATGACTGACACCCCGATACTGACTCCCGCGCAAGCCTTTGAGATGCTGCTGGCCGGCAACCAGCGGTTCGTCTCAGGAACACCGGAGCACCCCAACCAGGACGCCGCACGCCGCTCCGAGACCGCACAGGCCCAGAACCCCTTCGCGGTGCTGTTCGGCTGCTCCGACTCCCGCCTGGCCGCAGAGATCATCTTCGACCAAGGGCTCGGTGACCTGTTCGTCGTCCGCACCGCGGGCCACGTCACCGGGCCGGAGGTACTGGGCAGCATCGAGTACGGGGCGAGCGTGCTGAACTGCCCTTTGGTAGTGGTCCTCGGCCACGACTCATGCGGTGCGGTCGCGGCCACCCGCGCCGCCGTGGAGGACGGGGTGGCCGCGCCCGGGTACGTACGGGATGTCATCGAGCGGGTCACGCCCAGCGTGCTGGCCGCCCGCTCCGCCGGCCTCACCCAGGACAGCAACATCATCGCCGAGCACACCCGGCACACCGTCGACCTGCTGCTGGAGCGCTCCCGGGTGCTCGCCGACCAGGTGAAGACCGGACAGACCGCCGTGGTGGGCCTGTCCTACCGGCTGTCCGACGGCAGCGCCCACCTGGTCACCACCCGCGGCCTCGACGTCACCGCCGACTCCGCATCGTGACCGGAGCTCCGCTGGCTGTCGCACAGCCGCGTCAGGCCGCGCATGGCCCACTACGGAGCCGGTCACCGCTGCCTGTCCCGTACCTCGCGCCGACCTGACCCATGCCGCGGACTGCAAGGGGTGCCACGGGTGGGGAATCGTGATCACTGTCGAGGGGCGTTGCCAGTGGCGGAGGGCCGGGGTCCGGCGGCGCGGCGGAGCCGGTTGGCGATCGCGAGTCCCAGCCCCTCCTCGACCGGCAAGGACGCGACGATGAGGCCGCACCCTTGCTGGTCGAGCTCGCGCAGGAACCCGTACAGCCCGCGCGCGTAGGCGGCCATCGAACCGGGGACCGCCACCACCGCGTGCGCCTTCACCGGAGCGTCGGCGAAGGTGGCAGGAAGACAGACGCCGACCTGGTGCCCCAGCTCCTGCGCGAGTTCCGCTTCGACGACGACCTTCTCGGGCTCGACGAGGACGACCCGCGCCCGCGGCGCGTAGTGGGACGGATGCTGGCCCGGAACCCGGACCCGGCTCGCCGTAGGGATCGCAAGCGGATACCCCAGCGCCGCTTCGAGGTCCTCGCGCGTCACCCCGCCGGGCCGAAGGATGCTCGGGGCATCGCCCGTGACGTCGACGATGGTCGATTCGATGCCGACCTCGCAGGGCCCGCCGTCCAGTACCAAGTCGACGGCATCGCCGAGCTCGGCACGGACGTGGTCCGCCGTGGTGGGGCTGACCGAGCCAAAGCGGTTGGCGGACGGGGCCGTCACACCGCCGCCGAAGGCCGACAGCAGCGCGAGTGCGACGGGGTGGTCGGGCACGCGCACGGCCACCGTCTCAAGGCCGCCCGTCGCCTCCAGGGGCACCCGGCGACCGCGCCGCAGGACCAGCGTCAGCGGCCCCGGCCAGAAGCGTTCGGCCAGCAGGCGCGCGGTCGCGGGCACGTCCTCGACCCAGTCGCCCAGCTGCTCCGCACCGCCGATGTGGACGATCAGGGGGTGGGAGGGCGGGCGCCCCTTGACCTGGAAGATACGCGCGACCGCGGCGGGATCCTCGGCGTTGGCGCCCAGGCCGTAGACGGTTTCGGTCGGGAAGGCCACCAGGCCTCCGGCGCGCAGCACATCGGCTGCCTTTTCGATGTCACTGGTTCTTGCCGTCACCCTCGCAATCCTCTCACTGATCTGCTCTCCGCTTTCCGTGGTCTCGTCGGCGCATGACAACGCACGAAGGCCGACGGCACCGCGTGAGTCCGGACGCACAAGAGTCGTCACGACAGCGCCGGCGAACACCGCCAGGGCGGCCCCGGACTCCTATCTCGGACAGACCTGCAAAGTAGCTGTGTGTGATGTTCAGGCCATGCCGTCGGCGTCCTCGGCGAGCATGCGGTATGCGGTTGCGACCGAGGGCCGCGTACGGCCAGCTGGGCCGAACCCACTCGTTCTACGTCGAAAACACCAGGTTGGTGGACGGGTTCCCCCTCAGACCGCGGTAGCTCGGCAGCTCAGTTCGCATACACGGCACCTGTTCCGTTGTCCCGCCCGCGGGGGTAGCTCGAGAAAGTCGCCGCGGACGTCCGAGCCTCGGCTCCCTTGGCGAGGCCTTCTGGCAGACCATCGCCGGGTGGGAGCCTTGCGCCACCGTCCGCTGGGAGTCGTTGGGGCTGGACAGTGCGCGGGACGACGCCCGCTCACTGTCCGGGCCAGTTCGTGCGGAAGTGACCAGTTGACCTGGGAGGGGGATCAGCTCACGCAGATCAGCCCGAGCACACAGATCCCCGACGGGGAGGTCGCCGCCGGTGCGGAGTTCGACTGGGACGTCCCCGAAGATCCTGGAGACGACGCATCCGACGTGCTTGACGTGCCTGAAGTTCCCGACCCGCTTGAAGTTGGAGGGGTTCCCGACCTCGTGCCGCCGGTGGCCGTCGGCTCGGACGACTGGGCCGCCGACGTATCGGTGCCGGCAGTCGTCGTGTGCGCGGAACGGGTGTCGGCGGATGGTACGGACGCGGCCGGCTGTGCGGCAGCCCCCGACCTCGTCTGTGAGGCAGCGGCCACCGGCTGCCGCGCCCTCGCCGAGTCCGTGTGGGTCGCGACGGCCTCGGAACGCCGCTGCGAGGTGCCGGTCGTGGAGGACCGGGAGTTCGTGGAGGATGGCTTGCGGTGCTTGCCCGTGCCGGCCGGCGGGAGCTCGGCGGTCTGATCCACCGACTGCTCATCGGTCCCCATGCTCGAGAGGTTGTCGGCAGTCGACGCCTGGGCGCGATGGCCGGAACTGCCCTCCATCGAGGCCACGGTCAGACCGCCGCCGACGAGCGCGACGGCGGTCGCGACCACGGCTCGACGCTGGTTCTTCTTCCAGCGGGCCCGCTGTCGGCGCCGGCCAGCCCGCCCCTGCGGTGAGGGTGAGGGCCCCTCGGCCTCACTGGCGGCGCCCTCGACATCACCGCCGACGTCCTCGAAAACACTGCCGGCGTCGTCGCAGGCGCCGTACGCGTCGGCTCCCGCTGTCGCCGCCGCCTCCGGCCAGAGCGCTATGGCGGCCGGGGCCGGGACGGTGCGGCCGCCTGAGGTCAACGGCGCTATGTCCGGGGCGTAAGCGCCGCAACCCGGGCACACCAGGGCTCCATTGAGGTGCCGACGGCACGAGGAGCAGTAGTCCATCCGCTTCTTCCTGACGGTTTTGCACGAGGGATCGAGCATGTAACGCTAACGGCGCCTTCGAAAGACCGTGTGGGGCCGATGTGGCGCTCCTGTGCGTATTCCCTGCCTCAGCGCGCGAAACTTCAGGTGACGTGCGAGTCCGTGGCCTTGATCACGGTCACCGGGACATGCGGGCGAGAGGGAGCCGGTGACCGCGCCGACGACCGCCTCGGTCGTCTCGTGGACCTTGTATTTCTGCCAGCCTCTCTCCAAGAGAAGGGGCCGCCCCGGACGAACCCGGGGCGGCCCCTTCACGGAAACCGGCGGCGCCGGCCCCGCTCAGCCGTGGCGGACGGATCCGCCCGGGACAACGAGCGGCAGGGTCCCCGTGGTACGCGGTACGGTGCGCCGATGCCAGAGATCAGGACGTTCCAAGTCACCTTTGACTGCGCAGAACCCGGGCGCCTCGCCCGCTTCTGGTGCGAAGGGCTGGGCTACGTCATGCCGCCGCCACCCAAGGGGTTCACCACCTGGGAGGAGCACGACCGCACCCTGCCTGCTGAGAAGCGGGACGCATGGTCCGCCTGCAGTGATCCCTCGGGCGTGGGCCCGCGCCTGTACTTCCAGCGCGTCCCGGAGGGGAAGGTCGTCAAGAACCGGGTGCATCTCGATGTCCGGGTTGGCACCGGGCTCGTGGGGGACGAGCGCCTCGCCGCGCTCGAAGCCGAGTGCGCGCGACTGGTCGCGCTCGGTGCGACCCACGTGCAGACGCTGTACGCTTACGGGGAGAACGAGTCTGCCTCCCGATGCTGGACATCGAGGGCAACGAGTTCCGCATCGACTGAACAGCGCCGCATCGCGCTCCGTCAGCGTGCTCGCTCCACGCGGCGCTCGTCCCACACCGGCTCCGGCGTCTCCCGTACCCGGCCGTCGCTGCCGAACACCAGGAAGCGGTCGAAGGATCGGGCGAACCAGCGGTCGTGGGTGACCGCCAGGACCGTCCCCTCGTACGCCTCCAGCCCCTCCTGCAATGCCTCCGCCGACTCCAGGTCCAGGTTGTCGGTCGGCTCGTCCAGCAGGAGGGCGGTGGTTCCCTGCAGTTCCAGCAGCAGGATCTGGAAGCGCGCCTGCTGCCCGCCGGAGAGCCGGTCGAAGGCCTGGTCGCCCTGCCGGTCCAGTTCGTAGCGGCGGAGCGCCGACATGGCCGCGCCCCGGTCCCGGGTGTGCTCGGTCCACAAGATGTCCACCAGGGTGCGCCCGATCAGTTCGGGATGCGCATGGGTCTGGGCGAAATGCCCCGGTACCACACGTGCGCCCAGCTTCACCGTGCCCGTGTGCGCCACGTCCTCCCCGGCCAGCAGCCGCAGGAAGTGCGACTTGCCCGACCCGTTGGAGCCGAGCACCGCCACCCGCTCGCCGTAGAAGATCTCCAGGGAGAAGGGCTTCATCAGCCCGGTCAGCTCCAACTGCGTACAGGTGACGGCCCGCACCCCGGTACGCCCGCCGTGCAGACGCATCCGGATCTCCTGCTTGCGCGGCGGCTCCGGCGGCGGACCGGCCTCCTCGCGCGGCCGGATGAACGTGGCGAGCGGCGACGACCTGCCGGATCAGCGGGCCTCCCACGCCTCCGCCGGTTACGTGCAGATCGTCGGCCCGTCCCGTCAGATCGTGGAGGACCGGATGAACGGGGTCCTGGACGCCTTCGAACTGGTGACGGAGGACCCGTCATGAAGGCCTCCGCCTACGGCCGACTCTTCCAGTGACAGCAGGACCCCCGCCGCGAACAGGGCGAACGACCCGCCTGACGCGCCGCTCACGCGTCCCGGAGATCACCCGAATGCGTCTTACATTGCCCGACCAAACAAGGTTGATGTTCGATGACAATCCTCACCAGTAATGCATTCAGCGACGAAGCCTCACCCTGTCCGTCTGGTCCCGTCGTAGCGCTCGCGACCGAAGACGACCGGGAATTCTTGAGAAGCATTTTCGCGTCAAGTCTCGACCCTTTCTACGACGGGGATCACGAGGCGCACGCGGACAGGGTCCTCGACGCTCATCTCGCCGCGGGAACCGACAGCTACGGCCATTTCTCAGTGGCGCAGCGAACTTTCGTCCTCTGGTCGGACGGCTCTCCGCGAGCGCAGCGATTGGGTGTCCTGCACCTCGCGGTCAAACGGCAGGGAACTGTCAAGATCAGCCCGCTGATTCTGATTCCGAGCCATCGCCGGCGCGACGGTCTCGGGACCGTACTCCTCCGTACCGCCCTGGATTTCGCCTGGGAACAGGGCGCTCGGCAGCTCTACTGCACGGTCGCCGCGGAGAACACACCGGCCATCACGTTCTTTGTGTCGCCGAGGAGCGGCTGCTTGAGCTCGGCGGCAGCGCATTCTCCGAGGGCGCGGACGCCTCTGATCACGTGGTTTGTGGTGCGTGTGCCAGCATGCAGGGCCTGTTCGGAGCGGCCCTCCGGCTGCCGGAGCGCTGGCGCGCCCTGCAACACATCGCCTCAGGCGGAGCCGAATCGGCGACATCGTCATGGCCGCCCTCGCCGGTATGAAGGCGATTCCCGCAACTACAGACGTGATCCTACTTACTGCAGATGCTCGCCGGGGGAGAAGTCGCCGCCGCCTGGTGCTCCCGGTCCGTCGCCTCCCGGTCCGTCGCCTCCCGGTCCGTCGCCTCCCGGTCCGTCGCCTCCCGGTCCGTCGCCTCCCGGTCCGTCGCCTCCCGGTCCGTCGCCTCCC
>NZ_JBEXRO010000010.1:224577-229467 GCF_040613095.1 Streptomyces sp. NPDC006309
CCGGTCCGTCGCCCTCGCTGCGTCCGTCGTCACCGGGGCTCTCCTGGACGAGAGTTGGAAGGGTTTTCTCCACTCCGTTGGCGTCGACCGTCGTGGTCGTCAGCTGGCCTTTCCCAGACGGCTCAACAGTCTCGCTTGTGATGACGCTGGACCCGTCCTGGTGAACCACATCTTTGGTGGTGTTGCGGCTACCATCTGGGTTCACTGAGGAGCGAGTGCGCTCCTCGATCCTCTGGCCTTGATCATCAAAAAGGGTCTTATCCGAGCTGAACGACTGGATCTGAGTCTCTGGGTCAATAATACTGTCCTTGACTTCCTGAAGTACTGTGCTGCGTGAACCGTCCGCTGCAACGCGAATAATAGTGGTTTCGGTGTGTGTGGGAAAGCTAGGGTCCTCCAATCCCCCGGGGGAACGTGTCTCGGTAACGGTTTTGAATGTCACGCTCCCGTCCCGGTTTGGAGTGGTGGTACGAGTCGTCACACTGCCATCGGGATTTACAGTAACCGACTCGTCAGGATGTGGCTGCGCTTCCATAAAAGATCGCCTTCGGTTGAACACCCTCCGCCCGCTACCGGGAGTTTGAGCCGGTTTGATGCGGGCGTGATGTTCGCTTCGGGGAGGTTGAGTCAGCGCTCCACTTCACTCTCGCACCGGGAATCGCAGTACGCATCTTCACTGGAGAGCGTGGGGGATTGACGTGTTGCGGGGGGCGGCACCGTCAGAGGGCTGTCGCTGGCGTACCAGGTGGCCTCGCACTCCGGGCAGCGGAACCGGGGTCAAGTGCCTCAGGCCTCGATCAGAGCCCGGTATGCCTCCCCGGCGGCGTGGATCGCCGCCCAGTGGGCCACGCCACCTGCCAGGCCCTCGTAGGGCAGACCGGCCCCGCAGAGCCGGCGCGACCGCCTGGTGCCCTCGGGCAGCTCAATGCCGCTGGATGTTGCTCCTGGCCATAACTCCAGGGTCCTCCCATCCAGCGGGGCAGGCCAGGGACGGTCACTTCTCGCCGCCCGGGGCGCGCATGGAGGTCGGCTCCGCGCGCGCTACACCGCTGCTTCGCTCACCTCATCACACATTCAGGATGCGCCCGGGGCGACCGCCGGGCCCGCAGACGATAGCCGGCACCCTCAGTCCGCCGGCTCAGACCCCGACTACACCTTCTTCTACGATGAGCCACATTCACTCCCGAAGTGCCGTGAGTGCGGATCCTGGTATCATTATTCGCGAGCTATAGCGCTCACAGCATCGGTCAGGGAATCGCTTTCTTTGGGGTGCAGCGCCGATCAGCGCTAAATTCAAAGCTCCCATGGGGAGCCATGATGGGTGATTTCAAGGAAATTACGTCACATGATTTCAGGTTTAATGTTGACGGCATGACGCAAGGGGTAAGTTTAAGAGGTTCTCAACTGGTGAACCTAAGAATCACTCTGTCGGCCTCACCACGTCCCGCGGGCGACATCGAAGTTAGCATCCAGAACAGCGCCCGACCACCGCAGGTTATAAAAGCGGACGGCTCGACGCGCGTGGTGACTTGGCAGGGTCTGCGACCCGGCTCATTCTTTGTGCTACTGCGGAGCACGCAGCCCATCCCGTCCGGGCAATTTAAGACGGGTCATTACATGCTCAGCAGCGATGCCCCAGAAGTGGACATCTCCTTGAGTAGCGGCCCCAGTGGAAGTCCTGAGGGGGGATCCGACCTGGCCCTGGCCCCGCCGTTCCCGCGGAAAGCGAGCAATTGGGTGAGGGGCATGCGCCTAAACATCCAGAGCCTGAGCCCCCGCCCCCGCCCCCGCCAGATCCGCCAGATCCGCCAGATCCGCCTGAGCCCCCGCCCCCGCCCCCGCCTGACCTCATAGGCGAGGCCGGAGAAGAGGTGACCCCGGATCCCCCTGGGCCCGTGAGAATGCTTGACCAATGAGGTCTTGGATGGACGGCGGTCCGGGCGATCAGTTCCTAGGGCGCCCGGGGTGGCGTCGGCACCTCTCAGTCCGCCGGAGCAGTCGGCGCGGGTACCGGCCAGAGAGAACCTTCCGGCGGCCTTGGCACCGCTGTCCCGTTTCGCGCGATGGCCACTGTTTCACGAGACGTTCTCGGATCTGCACGCCATGGACAACGTCATGTGAGACCGCCCGGGCCAGTGCGTTGCTCCTCACCGGTTCGGGCGCTGGCTTCAGTTGCGGAGTCCGCTGAGGCGGCCCAGAACCGCAGCACCAGGGTAAGCAACCCGAACCCGACCAGGAACGCCCCGTCCATAGCGAAGGCCGGCTTGTCCGACAGGGCGTCGTCGATATAGGCCTTGCTCTGAGAGAGCAGGGCCCACAATGCCACGAAGAAGCCGATGCGGATCGCCTTCGCGGACCGGCGCGGGAAGCGGTAGAGCAGTAGAAGCCTGCTGACCGAGACATGCGGCTCCTCGTCGGTGCTGGCTCGCTCGGCTGTGTTCACCCGCTCGGAAGCCTCGTCCAGCCAGCCGTGCGCCAGTGCGGTCGCGCCTTGGAGCGTTTCCGGCGTGGAAGGGAGTAGTTGCCTCGCCTTCCACCATTCGACGGCGAAGGCCACTTGCCGATTCGCGTCCTCGAAGGCGAGGCGGCGACGGCCCGCCCGTGACCGGCGCTGGTGCCGGTCCTGCAACACAATGCTCACCACGCCAGCCACCGCGGTCACAATCGGTGCCAGCACCGCTACGGAAACAGACACGACGTCTTGTTCGCGCATCGACAATCCCAACCGTTCGAGCCGGTAACGCAGCATCGCATCCCGGCACCGAACAGCTACGGATCGAAACGGCCTCTGCTCGAAAGCACTCATGAGCGCGGCCCAGGTTGCTGCTTGGGCCCGGCGCGGGGTCTCACCGTCCAACGACACCGCGCCCCCCGCCGTCACGCGGTGACCGGCTGCGGCACAGGTCGTCGGCCCGCTGTTCTACGCCGTCTGCCCCGGCCGGGCCCGGCCGGGGCTTTTATGTAACGGGCTTTTACTGCAAAAAACTTGACGTAGATAAACAGCTCGCCGGGCCTGCATCGTGGGTTGGGCCGGACAGTCCTACCCGGACACAGGCCGCTAGTACTCCAACCGTAGATCGTGATCTTCATTCCTGATTCGCGGCTTGTCGGCGGTAGTGGCTGGCCCGGGCTCGGGCCTGATGGCGGCGTCGCCAGGCGGACCAGCGGAGCCGGTGGGCCGCGTCGTGCACAGGCCGGACGACGAGCGTGGTGAACAGTCGCTGGATCTCGTTGCAGGTGAGCGGTATCAGCCCGTCCGGGGTGGGATGACGAGCGTGTTCGTCAGCGCGTACGACGGCGAGGAAGGCGTGGGCGAGCATGGCCAGGGTGACCCAGCGCGACCACGAGGTGAAGCGGCGGAGTTGGTGCTCGTCCAGTCCGGCCAGGCCCTTTCCGGACTGGAGGGTCTCCTCCACCCGCCATCTCGCCCCGGCGACCCGCACCAGCCTGGCCAAAGGCACCGGAGTCGGCGACCAGCAGCGGTAGTAGGCGAGTTCACCGGTGGTGCGGTCGCGGCGGATCAGCAACTGAACGCTGCCGGGGCGGGGTTGGCCAGGTCGATGACGGCCCAGTCGTAGAAGCAGTGGCCCTTGGCGCCGACCCCTGCTGACAGCTTCTGCCAGGCTCGCTTGGGCACCTTCGCGGCCAGTGCGTCTGCGCGGAACTTCCCGGCGTCGGTGACCGCTTCGTGGGAGCAGGCGACGGCGAGCACGTAGCCGACCTGGCGATGTTCCAGCGCGGATCGCAGCTTCGGGTTGCCGCCGTAGACCTCGTCGCCTGCGACCCAGCTCACGCGGTGTCCGGCGTCAAGGAAGCGGCCGATCATGCGGGCGGCCAGCTCCGGCTTGGTCGCGAAGACGGTGCCCTCGCCCAGTCCCGCTGTCCGGCAGCGGTCCGGGTCGCACGTCCACGAGCGCGGGATGTACAGCTCGCGGTCCACTGCCGCGTGTCCGCGGCGGCCTGCATAGACGAGGTAGACGGCGACCTGAGCGTTTTCGATCCTCCCTGCGGTGCCGGTGTACTGGCGCTGGACACCCACGGTGTGCGTGCCCTTCTTCACGTCCCCGGTCTCATCGACGATCAGCACCGCGTCCTCGTCGTGCAGATGTTCCAGCACGTATTCGCGCACGTCATCGCGTACGGTGTCGGCATCCCACTTGGCCCGGACGAGCAGGTGCTGCATACCGTCCGGACTGGTCTCCCCGGCCCACTCCGCGATCGTCCAGCAGTTCTTGCGCGGCAGGTCCGACAGCAGCCCTCGCCCCAAGTCCCGCACCCGACGTCGGGGTTCGACCCGCGCGAACCGGCTCGCTATCCGGGACATCACGGCCTCGAATGCCTCCTGCCAGCGGGCAGGGTCTACGCTGTGCCCAGCGGCCACCGCATGATCGTTAGTCTTCACACACCGATGATCAGCGGTGGCCGCGGCCTTCCCGCAGCCGGTCCCCCGGCAAGATCGTGTGCACCAGGTCGCGCTGATACCAGGTGCCTGGCTCACCGCCGAGGCGGGCCGGGTCGGCGGGTCCGACGGGGACGAACCCGGCTTTGGTCAGTACCTTTTGGGACGCGGCATTCTGGCGGACGGTGGCCGCCCGCAGTGTGCGCAACCGGTACTGGGCCGCCGCCAGTTGGCACAGCTCCCGGACGGTTGCGGTCGCCACGCCTCGACCGGCGACGTGCTGCGCGACCCGGTAGCCAAGTTCCGCAGTGTGGTCTTCGATGTCGACCAGGTTGAACCTGCCGAGCACCGAGCCTTCCTCGGCGACGAGCACGTGGAAGGCGCAGATGCCAGCCTCCTGCTCAGCGAGCAAAGCGTTGTACCGGTCGGTGAACTGGTCGAAGAAGTCGTCGCCGCGGTCCGTAGTCAGAAGCGGTTTGTCGACGATCCGA
>NZ_JBEXRO010000011.1:0-223299 GCF_040613095.1 Streptomyces sp. NPDC006309
GACCGTGCGGATCGTGGAGCCGCTGCTGTGGCGCCGGCCGGGCTGGGTGCGGGTGGAACTGGACGTGGCCGGTTCCGCCAACTCGGTGCTGATACCCGTCGCCCCGCGCGAGGTAGCCGAGTCCGTCATCGCGCGCGTGCTGCCCGGTGTGACGGTGCCACGGGATCCGGCGCGGGTGCCGCGCCGGGCGCGGTGGTGCCTCCCGCTCTGGTGGCGCGGACACCGGCTCGCGGTCACCGGCACGGTGTTCGCCGCCCGGAGCGGCCTGCTGCGCCGCCGGCTCTCGCTGGTCCCGCACGCCAAGGTGCAGAGCGTACGGCTCACCCAGGGCCCCTGGGAGCGCCGCTGGGGGCTCGCGGACATCCACGTGGACACGGGGGCCGACAAGACCGTCACGGCCCGGCTGCGGGGCGCCGAGGAGGCCGCGCGGCTCCTGGCGGAACAGGCGGAGAGGTCCCGCACGGGCCGCCGGGACGCCCTGCCGGACCGCTGGATGACCACCGGCTGACGGCGGGCCCGCGGTCGGCGGCTGACGGCCGGCTCCGCCGGACGACGGCATCGGGCCCGGCTCCTCCTCGCGGGAGGGCCGGGCCCGTTCGCCGGGTGCGCCTGGTGCCCTGATGCGTCCGTACGGCTGACGGAGGCTCAGGAGGCCGCGCCGCGCAGCCTCTGGACGTCGATCTGCTCGGTCTCGTCGTGCGCCGTCAGGTCGATGACCTGGCCGACAGCCCGGGACCGCGCGTCGGCGGGCTTGAACCCGGACTCGGCCTCGGCCTTGTGCACGGCGAGCGCCTCCTGGCCGACGACATCGGCCAGGTCCTCGTTCTGCACGGCGTCCAGCGCGGCCTTCGGCGCGTCCTTCTGGGTGCCGAAGAAGTCGAAGCCGCCCTCGACCGCCGGGCGCCGCGCGGGCGCGGCCGGGGCGACGGCCACGGCGGTGGGCACCGTGAAGTGCCCGGCGGGCGGCCGCGCCGCGGGATGCGCGGCCTCGGCCGCCGGCACGGCGTCGGCGTCCGCGTCGGCGTCGGTGTCGGTGTCGGTGGCGTCCGTCAGGGCTGCCGCGGTGTCCTCTCCTTCGGCGACGGCTTCCGCCGGTTCACCCACGGGAGTCACCTCGCCCCCGGGAGCCCGCGGCGCGTCGCCCACGGTCCCGGCCTCACCCTCCGCGTCGGCCTCGGGCGCGGCCGCGGCCTCCGGCTCGGGCTCCGGGTCGGGCTCGGCGTCCGGCCCGCCCGGTGCCTCCCGGTCGAACCGGGCCAGCGCCGTCAGGGCCCGCCGGTACAGCCGCGCGCCCTCGGCGGAGAACACCGGGTACCGCGCCGCCCCGCCCGCGGAGGCCGCCGCGCTCCCGGACCCGTCCGCGGCATCCGCGTCCGCCTCCGGCCGGGCGCTCCGGCCGGGCGGCAGGGCGGGTGAGGACGAGGGCGCCGGCCCGGGCACGACCGCCTCGATCTCCAGCAGCCGGCGTCCCTCCAGGGCGCTCGCGCGCTCGGTCTCCGCCGTGGCGTACCGGCGCAGGAGGGCCGCGTGCTCGTTGCGCAGGCCCGCCAGTTCGGCGCGCTTGGCCCTGAGCCGCTGCTCCAGCTTCACCCGCAGTTCGCGGGACTCCTCGAGGTCGGTCTCCAGTTCGGCGACCCGTTCCTCGTAACGCCATTCGTCACCGGCACGCGCGCGCGTGAGCTCGGCGACCTGCTTGCCCGCCTGGGTGTCCCAGCGGCGCATCACGACCGCGCCGGCGACCGCGGTTGCGGCGGCCACGGCGGCCAGCGCGCGCACCACCGGCGCCTCGGCGAACACCCAGGGGCCCAGCGCGCAGATGACGGACACACCGGCGAGCGCCGAGGGAGGCAACAGCCGGTGCAGAGGCGGGGAATGGCGGTGGCGTCCACGTGGCATGGCCAGAAACTTACCGCCCGTAGGCGAATCATGGGCCCCCGCCCCGTAAAAACACAGCCGTACAGCGCGCTTCACGGGGCGTCAGGGGGCCACGGGCTCAGCGGTCGGTGAGCCGCCCGCTGAGCCACTGGAGCGACGGCGGGATCTCGCGCCGCCAGGTGTTGAAGTTGTGCCCGCCGCTGTCGAGGATGATCGACGAGATCCGGGTCAGGTTCGTGGCCTGCACGCGCGCGATGAACTTCATCGTGGCGTTGTAGTTGTGCTCTCCGACCCTGCTGCTGGTCACGAGCAGCGACGTGTCCGGCGCGGACTCGTGCTGGATGAACCACGACAGGTCGGCCCGGTTGCGCAGTTTCGCGTCGCCGCGGAAGAGGTCACCCGTCGTGGGGTCGATCGGCGCCCTGTAGTACGGCGAGAGGCCGACGGCGGCCGCGTACACGCCGGGGTGGTGCATGGCGAGCTTGAGCGCGCAGTAGCCGCCCGTGGAGTCACCGATGACGCCCCAGCTGCCCGGGCGCCTGCCGGCCCGGTAGTGCGTGAGGACGGCGTCCGGCAGATCCTTCGCGAAAAACGTTTCCGCTTGCGGCCCGCCCGGGATGTCCACGCACTCGGTGTCCCGCGGCGGTGCCACGGTGGGCCGCAGCATGATCAGGATCATCGGCTGCATCCGCCCGTCCTTGGACAGCTGCTGCGCCGTGCGCGGGTAGTTCAGCCTGTCCACCAGCGACCGCGCGGTGCCGGGGTAGCCGGTCAGCACCACGGCGGCCGGGAACGTCCGCGTGCGGTACTGCGGCTGGAAGTACTCCGGCGGCAGGTACACGTACGCCGGGGTGGCGATGTGGGTCTTACGGCCGATGATGTCGACCTTCTGCACCTGTCCGCCGGTCTCGGGCCGCGCGGCGCGCACCCCGGGCACGTCGGAGGTGGAGACCACCTGGAGGGGGCCGCCGGTGCTGCCGTTGGCCGAGTGGTCGATGACGATCCCCTGCTCGGTCTCCTTGCCGAACAGGTCCGCCCAGCTGGCGTAGAAGCCGAAGGCCTGGTTGGTGGCGAGCCCGACGGACGCGAAGAGCGCCAGCTGGGTGGCCAGCAGCAGGCCGACCCGTCCGCCGACTGCCCGCCAGCTCCGGCGGGCGAGGCGCGGCCACAGCCACACCGTGCCGACGAACAGCCCGGCGGCGATCACGATCGCCAGCACCAGCACTTTGTTGCTCGTGAGACCCATGAGCTGTTTCCTGCCTGCGCTTTCCGCCCGTATCCTGCCCACACTCGTCGCGAAGGCTTGCCCGGGGCTTTCCTTGGCCTTTGACCGGACTTTCCGGTGAGGAGTGAACCTCTCTTGCCGAGACACCGTCCTAGAGGGCGCAATGTCGCCGGATGCCCGATCGGGCCCGGGTTCAAGGTCTCTCGCAGAACTACGGGATGCGATGTCTGTCAGGATAGATGGGGAAATGTCGGGCCAGGTTCCGAGCCGATCAAGCCGGGCGCGGCGAGTGCTGCGCGGCCCGCGCCCCGAGGCCGTCCCCGCTCTGGTCGGCAGGGCCGCCGCGCTCGTGGGCGTCCTGGACATTGCCGCGGGTGTGTTCCCGCGCTTCCGTCACAGCCGTATGCACGCCCTCGCCGAGGTGCTGCCGGGCTCGTTCGGGCCGTTCGCGGCGGCGCTCTCGCTGAGCGCGGGCGTGCTGCTGCTGCTGCTCGCGCACGGGCTCAAGCGGCGCAAGCGCCGGGCGTGGCGCGCGGCGGTCGCGCTGCTGCCGGCGGGCGCGGTGGCGCAGTTCGCGTACCGGCACTCGGTCGTCGGCATGCTCATCGCGTTCGTGCTGCTGGTGCCGCTGCTGCGCCACCGGGGCCAGTTCTCCGCCCTCCCCGATCCGCGCAGCCGGTGGCGAGCGCTCGCCAACTTCGTGCTCATGAGCGCCGGTTCCCTCGTTCTCGGACTGGTCATCGTCAGCGTCCACCCGGACCGGACGATCGGCGACCCGAGCCTGGCCGACCGGCTGACGCACGTCATCTACGGCCTGTTCGGCTTCGAGGGCCCGGTCGAGTACCAGGACAACACGTCCTGGACCGTCGCCTTCTCCCTCGGCGCGCTCGGCTGGATCACCGCCGTCACCACCATCTACCTGGCCTTCCGCCCCGAACACCCGGCCGCGCGCCTCACCGAGGAGGACGAGGGCAGGCTGCGCGCGCTGCTGGAGAAGCACGGCCGGCGCGACTCCCTCGGCCACTTCGCGCTGCGCCGCGACAAGGCCGTCGTGTTCTCGCCGAGCGGCAAGGCCGCGGTCACCTACCGGGTCGTGTCCGGCGTCATGCTCGCCAGCGGCGACCCCATCGGTGACGTCGAGGCCTGGCCGGGCGCCATCGAGCGCTTCATGGACGAGGCCAGGGCCCACTCCTGGACCCCCGCCGTGATGGGCTGCTCGGAGACGGGCGGCGAGGTGTGGACCCGCGAGACCGGCCTGGACGCCCTGGAACTGGGCGACGAGGCGGTGGTGGACGTGGCGGATTTCTCGCTCGCCGGACGTGCGATGCGCAACGTGCGTCAGATGGTCAAGCGCATCGAGCGGGCCGGCTACGAAACGCGGGTACGGCGCATCCGTGACGTCGGCGACGCCGAGCTGGAGCGGATCCGCCGGGCCGCGGAGGACTGGCGGGGCACCGACACCGAGCGCGGCTTCTCCATGGCGCTCGGCCGCATCGGCGACCCGTCCGACGGCGACTGCCTGATCGCCACCGCGCACAAGGCCGACGACGCACCGGGCGAGTACGGCGACCTGAAGGCGATCCTGCACTTCGTGCCCTGGGGCGGGGACGGCGTCTCGCTGGACCTGATGCGCCGTGACCGCAGCGCCGACCCGGGCATGAACGAACTGCTGATCGTCGCCGCCCTCCAGGCCGCCCCGAAGCTCGGCATCACCCGGGTCTCGCTGAACTTCGCGATGTTCCGCTCCGCCCTCGCGCGCGGCGAGAAGATCGGCGCCGGTCCGGTGCTGCGCGCCTGGCGCGGGCTGCTGGTGTTCCTCTCGCGCTGGTTCCAGATCGAGTCGCTGTACAAGTTCAACGCCAAGTTCCAGCCGCGCTGGGAGCCCCGGTTCGTCGTCTACCGGGCCTCCGGCGACCTGCCCCGCATCGGCTTCGCCGCCATGCAGGCGGAGGGTTTCGTCAACCTCGCCCTGCCGCTGCCGCGCTTCCTGCGCCGGCGCAGGACGGCCGCCCAGCGCCCCTGCGCCCACGCGATGGGCGAACGGGATGTCCGGGCGGCCTGAGCCGGGCCGGACGGAGTGCGGCGCCGGGACCGGCCCGGGCGGAAGGCCCACCCCCTCCGGCAGGAGGGCTTCCGCCCGGGCCGCCGCGCGTTCTCGGCACCCTGCTGGGCCTACGCTGAACGTATGAACAACCTCAGCGGGCGCGGCCGAGTGGCCGGCCTTCCGGCATGGGACCGGTGCGCGGTCATGGGGGTCGTGAACGTGACCCCCGACTCCTTCTCCGACGGCGGCCGCTGGTTCGACACGACCGCCGCCGTCAAACACGGCCTCGGTCTGGTGGCCGAGGGCGCGGACCTGGTCGACGTCGGCGGCGAGTCCACCCGGCCCGGGGCCACGCGCGTGGACGAGGCGGAGGAACTGCGGCGGGTCATCCCCGTGGTGCGCGGCCTCGCCTCCGAGGGCGTCGCCGTCTCCGTGGACACCATGCGCGCCTCTGTCGCCGCACAGTCACTGGCGGCCGGCGCCGTCCTCGTCAACGACGTCAGCGGCGGCCTGGCCGATCCCGCGATGATCCCGGTGGTCGCCGAAGCGGGCGCCCCGTTCGTCGTCATGCACTGGCGCGGCTTCCTCCGGGGCGGCAACGCCGGGGGCGTGTACGACGACGTCGTCACCGAAGTCGTGGACGAGCTGCACGCGCGCGTGGAGGCCGTGCTGGCGGGCGGCGTCGCCCCCGACCGCATCGTCGTCGACCCCGGCCTCGGCTTCTCCAAGGAGGCCGGTCACGACCTGGCCCTCCTCGCCCACCTCGACCGCCTGCGCGCGCTCGGCCACCCCCTGCTGGTCGCCGCCTCCCGCAAGCGGTTCCTCGGCCGGGTCCTCGCCGGACCCGGGGGCGCGCCCCCGCCGGCCCGGGAGCGCGACGCCGCCACGGCCGCCGTGTCCGCGCTCGCCGCCCAGGCCGGCGCGTGGGCGGTGCGCGTGCACGAGGTACGCGCCACCGCGGACGCCGTACGGGTGGCACGGGCCGTGGAGGGAGCGCGTACGGCGGGGACGGCGCCGGGCTCCGAGGGTGAGCGCGGGGCGCCACCGGGGACAGCGCACGCGCCGGGCGCCGCAGGCGAGCGCGGGGCGGAAGGAGACCGGTGAGCGCCCCCCATACCGATGTCGAGCAGGTCGAGGCCGCCAACACCGCCTTCTACGAGGCGCTGGAACGCGGCGACTTCGAAGAGGTCTCCGCGCTCTGGCTCGCCCCCGTCGACCTGGGCGTGGACGAGACGTACCACGATCCCGCGGACACCGGCGTCGTCTCCTGCGTGCACCCCGGCTGGCCCGTGCTCACCGGCCGCGGCGAGGTCCTCAGGTCGTACGCCCTGATCATGGCGAACACCGACTACATCCAGTTCTTCCTCACCGACGTGCACGTCTCCGTCACCGGTGACACCGCGCTCGTGTCCTGCACGGAGAACATCCTCAGCGGTGGACCCGCCCCGGAGGAGGGCGCGGAACTCGGGCCGCTGGTCGGGCAGCTCGTGGTCGCCACGAACGTGTTCCGGCGCACACCCGCCGGCTGGAAGCTCTGGTCCCACCATGCCTCCCCCGTCCTGGCCGAGACCGACGACGAGGACGACGAGGAGAGCGTGAACGGCGTGGATCCGGGCGACGAGCCGCTCGCCTGAGCGGACGGGGGCCGGCGACCCTCGGCACGCAGCAGAGCGGGTTGGGGACGGTGAGTGATTGGAATCACCCGCCGGGGGTATGAGCGGCTACCAGCCGCCGGCACGGCCGGTTCCCCGGGGGAAACATCCGGTGAACCCTCCGCGCCGCGGCCCGGCCCCACGTCGCCGCGGCCCGGCTCTGTCGGTGCCCGCAGGTAGATTCGTCCAAGGCCGGTGTACCGCCCGCACGCGGTACCGACCGGCCGTTCCCGACGATTGCAGGAGTGATTCGCGTGGATCGTGTCGCGCTGCGCGGCCTGAAGGCCCGCGGGCACCACGGTGTGTTCCCCAGGGAACGCGAGGAGGGTCAGACCTTCATCGTGGACCTCGTCCTCGGCCTGGACACCCGGCCGGCGGCGGCCGACGACGACCTGACGAAGACCGTGCACTACGGCATCGTCGCCGAGGAGGTCGTGGCCGTGGTCGAGGGCGAGCCGGTGAACCTCATCGAGACACTCGCCGAGCGGATCGCCCGGACCTGCCTGGAGCACGAGGGCGTCCGGGAGGTCGAGGTCTGCGTCCACAAGCCCGACGCACCGATCACCGTCCCCTTCGACGACGTGACCGTCACCATCACCCGGAGCCGAGCATGACCCGACCTTTCCGCCAGGGTCAGAGCGACCCCACCGTCCAGCCGGTGCCCGCCTCGGTCGTCGAGAAGGTGGACGCCGCCGACACGACCCTGCACAACCCGCAGTGGGCCGTCGTCTCCATCGGCTCCAACCTCGGCAACCGCCTGGAGACCCTCCAGGGTGCCGTCGACGCCCTGGAGGACACCCCGGGCGTCCGGGTGAAGGCGGTCTCCCCGGTGTACGAGACGGAGCCGTGGGGGGTGGCTCCCGGCAGCCAGCCGTCGTACTTCAACGCGGTCGTGGTCCTGAAGACGACCCTGCCCCCGGACTCCCTGCTGGAGCGGGCGCACGCCGTCGAGGAGGCCTTCCACCGCGTGCGGGACGAGCGCTGGGGCCCGCGCACGCTGGACGTCGACATCGTGGCCTACGCGGACGTCACCTCCGACGACCCGCACCTCACCCTGCCCCACCCGCGCGCCCACGAGCGCGCCTTCGTGCTCGCGCCCTGGCACGACGTGGACCCGCAGGCGCGGCTCACCGGCCGCGGCACGGTGGCCGAACTGCTGTCCGCCGTCACCCGTGAGGGTGTGCAACCGCGGGGGGACCTGGAACTCCGCCTGCCCGAGTAGTCGTTAAGGTCGAGACGGGTCAGGACCGAGACCCACCACGACCACACACCGGGACGGTCCGGGGGAACTGAAGGGACACCGTGAGAGAGCTGCGTATCAGGGTGCTGGTCGGCGTGTTCGCCGTGGCCGCGATCCTGTCCTGGGCGGGCGCCCGCCTCTGGAACTCGATCGGGACCCTGCCCAGCGTCCCCCTGGCCGCCCCCGTCGTGCTCGCGCTGATCGCGGTGGCGCTGCTCTCCACGGCGCTCTCGCTGCGCGCCCGCCTCAGGGCCCAGCGCGAGCGCCGGCCCGGCGCCAAGGGCGTCGACCCGCTGATGGCGGCCCGGGCGGTCGTCTTCGGCCAGGCCAGCGCCCTGGTGGCCGCACTCATCGCCGGGATGTACAGCGGCACGGGCGTCTTCCTGCTGGAGCTGCTGGACATCCCGGCCCGCCGCGACCAGGCGCTCTACGCCGGTTTCTCGCTCCTGGCGGGCCTCGGCGTGATAGCGGCGGCCCTGTTCCTGGAGCGGGTCTGCAGGCTCCCCGAGGACGACGACCAGAACCCCCCGGGAGCGGAGCCGGCGGCCTGACGCCGGGCCCCGCCCACCGGCGTGTTCAGCGCGCCATGATGAGGCTCATCGCCTCGTTCCGGGTCGCGGCGTCCCGCAGCTGGCCGCGCACGGCGGACGTTATGGTCTTCGCGCCCGGCTTGCGGATGCCACGCATGGACATGCACATGTGCTCGCACTGGATGACCACGATGACGCCCCGCGGCTCCAGGATGCTCATCAGGGAGTCGGCGATCTGCGTGGTGAGCCGTTCCTGCACCTGCGGCCGGCGGGCGTAGACGTCCACCAGCCGGGCCAGCTTCGACAGGCCCGTGATCTTGCCGGCCTCGGACGGGATGTAGCCGACGTGGGCGACACCCCGGAACGGCACCAGGTGGTGCTCGCACGTCGAGTACACCTCTATGTCCTTCACCAGGACCATCTCGTCGTGCCCGAGGTCGAAGGTCGTGGTCAGGACGTCCTCGGGCTGCTGCCACAGACCGGCGAAGATCTCCTTGTACGCCCGCGCCACCCGCGCCGGCGTCTCCCGCAGTCCCTCGCGATCAGGGTCCTCACCGACCGCGATCAGCAGCTCCCGTACGGCGTTCTCGGCGCGCTTCTCGTCGAACTCACCGATGGGCCCCTGGCCGTCCAGTGTCACCGGGTCGGTCATCTGGGTTCCTCGTTCCTGTGCCTTGCACGCGCGTCGGGCACGCGTTCTCTCTGCGGACATGCGGAAATGCCGCGCCCCCCAGGCTAGAACCTGGGGGGCGCGGCATGCATTCCGGGCCTGCCGACCGGAAACGATCAGCTCTCGGAGCGGTCCTCCGGGGTCTGCTCCGTGACCGGGGCGGACTCCGTGGCGGAGGACTTGACCGTGCTGATCGACGCCGTCGCGCCGTTCGCACCGTTCGTCAGTGCCAGCTCCCTGGGGGAGAGCACCGGCGGGCGGGTGGACGGGGTGCGGCGGGAGGAGCCGGTCCAGGCGGGCCGCGGCGGGCGCTTGACGATGGTGGCGAAGATCTCGGCGATCTCCTCCTTGCCCAGGGTCTCCTTCTCCAGCAGCCGGAGAACGAGGTTGTCGAGCACGTCGCGGTTCTCGACCAGGATCTCCCAGGCCTCGTTGTGCGCGGTCTCGATGAGCTTCTTGACCTCTTCGTCGACGAGCGCGGCGACCTCTTCCGAGTAGTCGCGCTGGTGCGCCATCTCACGGCCGAGGAACGGCTCGCTGTTGTCGCCGCCGAACTTGATCGCGCCGAGCCGCTCCGTCATGCCGTACTGCGTGACCATCGCGCGGGCCAGGTTGGTGGCCTTCTCGATGTCGTTCGCGGCGCCGGTGGTCGGATCGTGGAAGACCAGTTCCTCGGCCGCCCGGCCGCCCAGCATGTAGGCGAGCTGGTCGAGCATCTCGTTGCGGGTGGTCGAGTACCTGTCCTCGTCCGGCAGGACCATCGTGTAGCCCAGGGCACGGCCGCGGGACAGGATCGTGATCTTGTGGACCGGGTCGGAGTTCGGCGAGGCCGCCGCGACCAGGGCGTGTCCGCCCTCGTGGTACGCGGTGATCTTCTTCTCCTTGTCCGACATGATCCGGGTCCGCTTCTGCGGACCCGCGACCACGCGGTCGATGGCCTCGTCCAGCGCCGCGTTGTCGACCAGCTTCTGGTCACCGCGGGCGGTGAGCAGCGCGGCCTCGTTCAGCACGTTGGCGAGGTCGGCACCGGTCATGCCCGGCGTACGGCGGGCGACCGCGGCCAGGTCGACGTCGGGCGCGACCGGCTTGCCCTTCTGGTGGACCTTGAGGATCTCCAGACGGCCCTGAAGGTCCGGCGGGTCGACCGCGATCTGGCGGTCGAAGCGACCGGGGCGCAGAAGAGCCGGGTCGAGGATGTCCGGACGGTTGGTGGCGGCGATCAGGATGACGCCGCCCTTGACGTCGAAGCCGTCCATCTCGACGAGCAGCTGGTTCAGGGTCTGCTCGCGCTCGTCGTGACCGCCGCCGAGGCCGGCGCCGCGGTGACGGCCGACCGCGTCGATCTCGTCGACGAAGACGATCGCCGGGGCGTTCGCCTTGGCCTGCTCGAACAGGTCACGGACGCGGGAGGCACCGACACCGACGAACATCTCGACGAAGTCGGAACCGGAGATCGAGTAGAAGGGGACGCCCGCCTCGCCGGCGACGGCGCGCGCGAGCAGGGTCTTGCCGGTACCCGGGCGGCCGTACAGCAGCACGCCCTTGGGGATCTTGGCGCCGACGGCCTGGAACTTGGCCGGCTCCTGGAGGAACTCCTTGATCTCCTGGAGTTCCTCGACGGCCTCGTCACAGCCGGCGACGTCGGAGAAGGTCGTCTTCGGGGTGTCCTTGGTGACGAGTTTCGCCTTGGACTTGCCGAAGTTCATGACCCGCGAGCCGCCACCCTGCATCTGATTCATCAGGAACAGGAAGATGATCGCGATGAGGACCAGGGGGAGCATGAAGGAGATCAGGATCCCGACGAACGGGTTCTGCTTGGACGGCGAGACGGTGTAGCCGTCCGTGATCTGCTTGTCCTGGTACTTGGTCTGGAGCGTGCCGGCGATGGCCACGCCCTGGTCGCCGATGTAGCTCGCCTGGATCTTCGAGCTGCCCTGGACCTTGTAACCGTCCTTGAGGGTGACCTTGATGCTCTGCTCGTCACCGGTGGTGAGCTTGGCCGACTCGACCTTGTTCGCGTTGATCGCCGCCACGACCTGGCCGGTGTCCACCGTCTTGTAGCCGCCGGACGAGCCGACGACCTGCATCAACACGACCACGGCAAGGACGGCCAGCACGATCCACATGACCGGCCCACGGAAGTATCGCTTCACGTCCATCCATACGGAGCGGTGCCGCCCCGTCCCTCCTGCCATAGTGAGTTTGATAAGACAGTTCTTCTGACGGTACCCCAGCATTGTTGCCCGAAGCCGCACGGAGCCGTTTCGACGGCCGGGAAAACCCGTCTCTGCAAGCTTCAACGGCACAGGACCCGCTGGGGTTCCCGATCATCGCGCCCGTCTTGGGCCGACTGGCTCAGCCGCCGTAGACGTGGGGCGCGAGCGTCCCGACGAACGGCAGGTTGCGGTACTTCTCGGCGTAGTCGAGGCCGTAGCCGACGACGAACTCGTTCGGGATGTCGAATCCGGCCCACTCCACGTCGATGGCGACCTTCGCGGCGTCCGGCTTGCGCAGCAGCGTGCACACCTTCAGGGAGGCGGGCTCGCGGGAGCCGAGGTTGTTGATCAGCCAGGACAGGGTCAGCCCGGAGTCGATGATGTCCTCGACGATCAGGACGTGCCGGCCCTTGATGTCGGTGTCGAGGTCCTTGAGGATGCGCACGACACCGGAGGACTGGGTGCCCGCGCCGTAGGAGGACACGGCCATCCAGTCCATGGTGACGGGGGTGGACAGCGCCCGGGCGAGGTCGGCCATGACCATCACCGCGCCCTTGAGGACGCCCACGAGCAGCAGGTCCTTGCCCGCGTACTCCGCGTCGATCTTCGCGGCCAGCTCGGCCAGCTTGGCGTCGATCTCTTCCTTGGTGATGAGCACCTGCTGAAGGTCGGCACCCATGTCTTTCGCGTCCACCCGCATCACTTTCGGTCGTCCCGCACTTACGGCCGCATGCACGGCCACCGGCTGCCCGGCCCGCCGGAGGATCGCTCCGGGAGGGGCCGGATTCAGCCTTGCCGAATCACCAGTCTGCCACCCTGGCGCTGGGCGACGACTTTGCCCGGGAGATTGATGGCCCCCTGGCCGCGCCAGCCGGTGATCAGACGGTCGACTTCCTCGATGTGGCGGGCGAACAGCGAACCGGCCGGGGCGCCGGCCTCGATGGCCGCGCGGCGCAGGATCCGGCGGCGCACGGCGGGCGGGAGGGCGTACAGCTTGGCGCACTCCAGCAGACCCGCCGCGTCCCGCACGGCGGCCTCGGCCTGGCCGGCCCAGGCGTCCAGGGCGTCGGCGTCGTCGCGGGACAGCTGGGCGGTGCGGGCGAGCGCCTCCACGACGCCCTTGCCGAGGGCCTTCTCCAGCGCGGGCAGGCCCTCGTGCCGGAGCCGGGAGCGGGTGTAGGCCGGGTCGGCGTTGTGCGGGTCGTCCCAGACGGGGAGGGACTGGACCATGCAGGCCTTGCGGGCGGTCTGCCGGTCGAGGTGCAGGAAGGGCCGCCGGTAACGGCCGCCGGCCCCCGAGACCGCGGCCATGCCGGACAGGGAGCGGATGCCGGAGCCGCGGGCGAGACCCAGCAGGACGGTCTCGGCCTGGTCGTCGCGGGTGTGGCCGAGCAGGACGGCGGTGGCGCCGTGGCGTTCGGCGGCGGCGTCGAGGGCGGCGTAGCGGGCGTCGCGGGCGGCGGCCTCGGGTCCGCCCTCACGGCCGACGGTCACGGCGACGGAGTCGACCGGGCCGAGGCCCAGTTCGCGCAGCCGCAGGGCGACCTCGTCGGCGCGCAGTCCCGAACCGGGCTGGAGGCCGTGGTCGACGGTGACCCCGCCGGCGCGGATGCCGAGTCTGGGGGCCTCGAAGGCGAGGGCGGAGGCGAGGGCCATGGAGTCGGCGCCGCCGGAGCACGCGACGAGGACGAGCGGGGAGGAGGGCCGCTCGGCCGCCCGGCCGGGCCGCCCGCGCTCGCCGGGGGCCTGCCGGCCCGGATGCGCGCCGGAGGTCTGGTGGTCGTTCAGGATGTCGTGGAGGACGCGGCGAACCGCCAGGCGTATCGCCGCGACCGCAGGATGGGGACCCATGTCCGGTTCCCTTCATGAAGTTTTCCGGGGGGTGAGCCCGAACCAGTCACACAGAGTGTGTAGATGGTGACAGAAGCGGGCCGTTCCCCGAGCATTGCACGCCTACGCATGGCTCACGGTCCCTCGGACGGGTGATTGAGGGGGCGTTCGCCTGCCGTCGGCCGGATTCGTGTCACGACACCCGGATACGGATCACGACTCGGCCTTGCGGTGCACCCGGGTGACCCAGTCGGCCGGCTGGGCGATCTCCGCCTTGGTGGGCAGGGTGTTGGGCGAGGTCCACACGCGGTTGAAGCCGTCGACGCCGACCTGGTCGACGACCGCCCGCACGAACCGTTCGCCGTCCCGGTACTGCTTGAGTTTGGCATCCAGACCCAGCAGCTTGCGCAGGGCGAGGTCCAGCCGGGAGGCGCCCTTCGCCCGGCGCTGCTGGAACTTCTCGCGGATCTCCGAGACCGTCGGTACGACGCTGGGTCCGACACCGTCCATGACGTGGTCGGCGTGGCCCTCCAGCAAGGACATCACGGCGGTCAGGCGGCCGAGGATCTCCCGCTGGGCGGGGGTCTGCACCAGCTCCACGAAGGAGCGTCCGCCGTCCTCCTCCTCGGCCTCGGGACGGCCGCCGGCCAGGGACTGCGCGGCTTCCCGGATGCGCTCCAGGAAGGTCATCGGGTCCACGTCGGTCTCGGCCAAGAACGACTGGATTTCGCCCTCCAGGTGGTCGCGGAGCCAGGGCACGGCGGTGAACTGCGTGCGGTGGGTCTCCTCGTGCAGGCACACCCACAGCCGGAAGTCGTGCGGTTCCACGTCGAGTTCGCGTTCCACGTGGACGATGTTGGGCGCGACGAGCAGCAGCCGGCCGCCGCCGTTCGCGCCGGCCGGGAGGTCGTGGGCGGCGGGGGCGAAGGTCTCGTACTGGCCGAGGACGCGGGAGGACAGGAACGACAGGAGCATGCCGAGCTCCACGCCGGTGACCTTGCCGCCGACGGCGCCGAGGACGGCGCTGCCCGGGTTGCCGCCACGCCGTTCCTGCATCTTCTCCAGGAGCGGTTTGAGGATCTCCCGGAAGCCGGCGACGTTGGCGCGGACCCAGCCGGGGCGGTCCACGACGAGGACGGGGGTGTCGTGGATCTCCTCGGTGCCCATCCGGGTGAAGCCCCGGACGTGCTCCTCCGAGACCTTCGCGTGCCGGCGCAGTTCCGCGACGACGGACCGGGCCTCGTCACGGCTGACGTCGGGGCCCGGTCGTACGAGCCGTGTCGCGGTCGCCACCGCGAGGTTCCAGTCGACCATCCCGGGAGATGCGGTGCCACCGAAGCCAGTCATGCGTCAACGGTACGTGAGCGGCCCCCGTTGGGGCAGGCCGTGGACGCCGGCGGGGTCACGGGCGGGCGGCGGGCCGCGGCGGGGACCGTACGGCCGGCCCACGCGCGCGTGCCGAGTCGGCGACGCCCCGGACGCGCGTGCCGGGCCCCCGCCACCCGGGCCCCGCCCACCCGGGGCACCGGCCCTACCGGCAGCCGCAGCCCGCGAGTGCCGTCGCCGCGGCGTCCAGGGCCGACTGGGCCTGGGCCGGGTCGGTCGTGCGCGAGGCCAGGAAGGCGAACGCGAGGAGGCGGCCGTCCTGGTCGACCACCGTGCCGGCGAGGGTGTTCACGCCGGTCAGCGTGCCGGTCTTGGCGCGTACGACCCCGGCCGCGCCGTCGGCGTAACGGGCGCTCAGGGTGCCGGTGAAGCCGGCGACGGGAAGGCCGGTGAGGACGGGGCGGAGGCCGGGCCGGGCCGGATCGCCCGCCTTGACCAGGAGCGCGGTGAGGAGGTCCGCCGTCAGCCGGTCGGCGCGGTCGAGGCCACTGCCGTCGTGGAAGGCGGCCCGGGACATGGGCAGGCCGAGCTTGCGCAGCTGGGTGGCGATCGCCCGGGCGCCGCCGGCGAAGCTCGCGGGGTCGCCGCCGGCGAGGGCGGTCTGGCGGGCCAGGGCCTCGGCGATGTCGTTGTCGCTGTTGGTGAGCATGCGCTCGACCAGGGCGGACAGCGGGGGCGAGGAGACGGTGGCGAGGGTCTGCGCGCGCGTGCTGGCCTTGGACGGGCCGGGGGGCGTGGTGGTGATGCCGGCGTCCTTCAGGAAGCCCGCGAACTTCGCCGCCGCGTCCGCCGCCGGATCGCTCACGCGGGGCGCCGGCCCGTTGGCGGAGCCGTCCGCGCGGCCCTCGTCCACGGCCAGGGCGCTGACCGGGGCGAGGTTGTCGTTGACGCCGATGGGGTGCAGGGCGGGGCCGGCGTAGAGGGTCGTGTCGTAGGAGAGGGTGATCTCGTGGATGCCGCGCCGGTCCAGGGCCTTCGCGGTGTCCGCCGCCAGGGTGCGCAGACCGGCCCATTCCCCCCCGGCTTGCGGGTGCGCGGTCAGGGTGGGGTCGCCGCCGCCGACCAGGATGAGTTCCCGGGTGTCGGGTTCGAGGGCGGCGCGGGTGGTCAGGCGGTGGTCGGGGCCGAGGGCGGAGAGGGCGGCGACGGCGGTGGCGATCTTGGTGGTGGAGGCGGGGGTGAGGGCCTTGCCAGCGCCGCTGCCGTAGAGGCGGGTACCGGTCGCGACGTCGACGACGGCCCCCGCGCGGTCGTCACCGAGCGCGGGGGCCTCCAGGAGCGGTTCGAGGACGTCGGGGAGGGTTCTGCCGCCCGAGGGGGCCTTCCGGGTGCCGACGGCGCCCCCGGTGCCGCCCAGGCCCGTCAGGACGGGCGCGGCGCTCGGCGCGGGCCGGGGCGCCCCCGCGGCCGTACCGGAACGGCCGTGATCTGCGCCACCTGATCCCTCCAGTGCGGCGGCGCGGTCCCCCTCGGCCGTACGCTGACCGTTGGCGTCCCAGGGACCGGCGACGGTCACCACGCCGGCGGCCAGCACCAGGCCGGCGGTGGCGGCGCCCGCGCTGTACTGCCAGGTCCTGACGGTCCGCGGACGGGAGAGGTGCGCAGGTGTGACCCGCACGGCCTTCGTCAGCCGCGCGATCCGCGGCCCGGCTGCCGTCGCGGCGCGCGCCAGACGCGGTCGTACGGCGTTCGCGATCCGCGCCACCTGCGGTCTCGCGGCCCGCCAAGGCCTCAGTACTGGCACGACCACCAGCCCCTTTCGCGATCACACACCTGCGTGAGGGACACTTAACCACCAGAACTATGTGCTGATCATGGAGGAGCCACCGGTGGAGTTCGACGTCACGATCGAGATCCCGAAGGGTTCGCGGAACAAGTACGAGGTGGACCACGAGACCGGTCGGATCCGCCTGGACCGTCGCCTCTTCACCTCGACCGCCTATCCGACCGACTACGGCTTCGTCGAGAACACCCTCGGCGAGGACGGCGACCCGCTGGACGCGCTGGTCATCCTGGACGAGCCGACCTTCCCGGGTTGCCTCATCCGGTGCCGCGCGATCGGCATGTTCCGGATGACGGACGAGGCCGGCGGCGATGACAAGCTGCTGTGCGTTCCCGCCACCGACCCGCGTGTGGAGCACCTGCGCGACATCCACCACGTGTCGGAGTTCGACCGCCTGGAGATCCAGCACTTCTTCGAGGTGTACAAGGACCTGGAGCCCGGCAAGTCGGTCGAGGGCGCGAACTGGGTCGGCCGTACGGACGCCGAGATCGAGATCGAGCGGTCGTACAAGCGGTTCAAGGAGCAGGGCGGCCACTGAGCCCGTACTCCGCTGAACGGGCCGCACGCGCACGCGTGCGGCCCGTTTCGCATGCAGGCAGGTGTGCGGCCCGTCCGGGTACGTGTGCGCATACTGAGGCTTACGGAATGTGTCGTTCAGGGAGCGGTTCGAGGTGACGGAGACGGAGGACCGGAAACCGCGGTCCGACGAGGCGAGGTACGACCCGGAGATCACGTCCGAGTTCGCCGTTCCCCGGGGTCTCGACGTTCCCAGGGGCGGTGGCGAGGCCGAGACGACGTCCGAGTTCGCGGTGCCCGACGGGCTCCACACGCCGCATCCGCCCAGTGCCGAACCGGAGAGGTCCGCGTTCAGCACGCCCAGCACCTACGACGCGAAGAGCCCGCCGGCCGCGTTCACGCCGGCCGCCGGGGTGCCGCTGGTCAGCCTGGTCAAGGACGCGCCCTGGCAGGACCGCATGCGCACCATGCTGCGCATGCCGGTGACCGAGCGGCCGGCACCGGAGCCGGTGCAGCGCGTGGAGGAGGAGGGCCCGGCCGTCCCGCGCGTGCTGGACCTGACCCTGCGTATCGGGGAGCTGCTGCTCGCCGGCGGTGAGGGCGCGGAGGACGTGGAGGCCGCGATGTTCGCGGTGTGCCGCTCCTACGGCCTGGACCGGTGCGAGCCGAACGTCACCTTCACCCTGCTGTCGATCTCGCACCAGCCGTCCCTGGTGGAGGACCCCGTGACGGCCTCCCGGACGGTACGGCGGCGGGGCACCGACTACACGCGTCTGGCTGCCGTCTTCCGGCTCGTGGACGACCTGACGGACCAGGAGACCCACGTCTCCCTGGAGGAGGCCTACCGGCGCCTGGCGGAGATCCGCCGCAACCGGCACCCGTACCCCGGCTGGGCGCTGACCCTCGCGAGCGGACTGCTGGCCGGCGCGGCCTCCATCCTGGTCGGCGGTGACCCGATCGTGTTCCTCGCGGCGGCCGTCGGCGCGATGCTCGGCGACCGGCTGGCGTGGCTGTGCGCGGGGCGCGGGCTGCCCGAGTTCTACCAGTTCACGGTGGCCGCGATGCCGCCCGCGGCCATAGGGGTGGCGCTGACGCTGGCGCACGTGGACGTGAAGGCGTCCGCTGTGATCACCGGTGGGCTGTTCGCGCTGCTGCCCGGGCGGGCGCTGGTGGCGGGCGTGCAGGACGGGCTGACGGGCTTCTACATCACGGCGTCGGCGCGCCTGCTGGAGGTCATGTACTTCTTCGTCGGCATCGTCGTCGGCGTCCTGGTGGTCCTGTACTTCGGCGTGAAGGTCGGCGGTGAGCTGAACCCGGACGCGGCGCTGGGCATCTCCGAGCGTCCGCTGATCCAGATCACGGCCTCCATGCTGCTGTCGCTGACCTTCGCGGTGCTGCTCCAGCAGGAACGGTCCACCGTGCTCTGGGTGACCCTGAACGGGGGCGTCGCCTGGTCGGTGTACGGCGCGATGCACTACGCGGGCGGCATCTCGCCGGTGGCCTCCACGGCCGTGGCGGCGGGACTCGTCGGGCTGTTCGGGCAGCTGCTGTCCCGGTACCGGTTCGCCTCGGCGCTGCCGTACACGACCGCGGCGATCGGGCCGCTGCTGCCCGGTTCGGCGACCTACTTCGGGTTGCTGTCCATGGCGCAGAACAACGTCGACAAGGGGCTGGTGTCGCTGGCCAAGGCCGCGTCACTGGCGATGGCCATCGCCATCGGAGTCAACCTCGGGTCGGAGATCTCGCGGCTGTTCCTGCGCGTCGGCTCCGCCGGCAAGCGCCGGGCCGCGAAGCGCACCAGAGGCTTCTGAGCGCCCGGCGCCCGCCCGCCCGCCCGCTACTGCTGGCGGGGGTCGTAGGGGTACTGGTTCGGGTCGTACTGGTTCGGGTCGTACTGGTTCTGGCCGTACTGGTCCTCGTGGTGCGGGTTCTGCGGGTACTGCTGCTGCGGGTACTGCTGCTGATCGTGGTGCTGGTGGTCGTAGCCGCCCTGGTTCCAGTGCTGCTGGGGCTGCTGGTAGGGCTGCTCCTGCTGGTACGGCTGCTGCTGGTACGACTGTTCGTAAGGCTGTTCCGCGTCGATGCGGCGCAGGCGGGTCGTCGCGTCGTCCATGACCGGCGGCTGCTGGTACTGCGGCTGCTGGTACTGCTGCTGGTACGCGGGCTGCCGCGGGGCCTCCGGCTCGGTCGCGCCGGCCGCCTTCCTGCTCTTCCCGCGCGCGCGGAGGAACTCGATCGCGATCGGGACCACCGAGACCAGGACGATCAGGATGAGGATGGCCTCGATGTTGTTCTTGACGACACCGATGTTGCCCAGCCAGGAGCCGAGCAGGGTGACACCCGCGCCCCACAGGAGGCCGCCGATGACGTTGAAGGTCAGGAACGAGCGGTAGCGCATGCCGCTGACGCCCGCGATGATCGGCGTGAACGTCCGCACGACGGGCACGAAGCGGGCCAGTACCAGGGACTTGGGGCCGTACTTCTCGAAGAACTCGTGCGCCTTGACGACGTTCTCCCGCTTGAACAGGCGGGAGTCCGGGCGGTTGAACAGGGACGGGCCGACCTTCTTGCCGAACATGTAGCCCACCTGGTCGCCGAGGATCGCGGCGAGGCAGATGAGGCCGATGGCGGCCCACAGCGGGAAGTCGAGCCCGCCGGACGTGATCAGCAGGCCGCAGGTGAACAGCAGGGAGTCACCCGGCAGGAAGAAGCCGATGAGCAGGCCGGACTCGGCGAAGACGACGAGCAGCAGACCCCAGATGCCGAACGTGGAGAGGAGGTGGTTCGGGTCCAGCCAGCTCGGGCCGAGGGCAAGCGTCATCACGGTTCCGGGCTCCTGAGGGGATGGCGAGGTACGGCGGCAGGTAGCGCCCGTCCAAAGCTATCAACGAGCGGTGTCCTGCCCAGGTTCCACGGGCCACCTCAGGATGCGCGGGCCGCCGCCCGGCCTGAAGCTGTTGCACCGGTGTCGACGATCACGGGGGCGGCCGGGCCGACCGGGCGTACGTGCTGGCCGTCACCAGGAACGACGTACCGGGCCGCCGTGTCCAGCAGGTCTCGGCGACGTGTTCGGCCTCACGTCCGCTCCCGGCACCCGAGCAGCCGGGGTGACCGGAATCTCCCCGGTGGCGGCCGGAGCCCCACCGGCTGGCTCCGGTGAGAATCCGGCTCGCCCCGCCCGCTCGTACGCCTTCGACGTCACCCGTCGTGCCGTGCGCGTGCTACGCGGCGGACGCCACCGCGGGGGCGCCGGCCGCAGGGGTCCTCCCGGTCAGCTCCGCGCGCTTGCCGTTCTGGTCGAAAACGTAGAGAAGCGCCGGATGAGTGGCTCCGAAGGCCAGCACGAAGCGGTTGAGACCCATGAACTGTCCGATTCCCAGATGGAACAGCGTCATCGAGCCGAGGAACACCTTCGCCGCCGGCTTGGGCAGCACGAAGACCAGCGGGAAGCCGACCTCCGCGGCGATCGTGCCCCAGGTCACGAGCTTTCCCACCATCGGGTACCGGTGCACGAGCCGGTAGATGCGCTGGTCCCCGTAGTTGTGCGTACGGATGACTCCGCTGAACGCCTCGCCACTTAGCCACACCGGGGACACGAGCTTGACCACGCCGGACGCGACGTAGGAGATGGTCGTCTCCAGGGCCAGCGCGCGCATGGCCACGTCGCGGGCCTTCTCGTTGTCCTTGAAGGTGCCGGTCGTGGCGAAGACGATGTTGACCACTTGCTGGAGCTGGTCGGCGCCGTCCCCGCCGAACGGGGAGCGCAGCCGCCCGGCCGCGCCGGTCACCGCCAGAACGGCGCTGCCCGCCGTGCGCACCGTGCGTTTGTGGCCCCAGATCAGCGTGGCGGCGGAAGCCCCCGCCTGTATCCCGTACAGGGCGACCGCTGCCTTCTTGGACTCGAGGGCACGCGTCAGCCGGGGAAAGCGCTTGGCGAACTCGGGGCGCATGTTCGCCACCTGGCCGCTCAGCATTTCGCCTTCTTCGAACTTACGGGTCTGGCTCAGCATTTCCAGTGCGGAGACCAGCGTACCCAGCGAAGCCACTCGGCGTGCCGTGACCTCGGGTGGAGCGCTGAGGAACATGGATGGGTGCTCCCGAAGGTGTGATGCGAGTACGGTGGATACGGAAAGCGGCGGCACGGTACGCGTATCGGGCGTACCGTGCCGCCGCGTCTTTCAGAGCGTGCTAACGATGCCGGTCGGCATCGCCTGCCGGCCTGCTGTTCAGCGCTGGATGTCCTTCGTGACCTCGTGCAGCGCGTACGCGGTCGCGGAGGTCACCGCGACACCCTCGGGGGTCGCGAGGGTGGCCAGCGGAGTCAGCATGGTGGGGGTCGCGTCGTTGCCGATACGGCCCGGGTTCACGTCGGCCAGCTCGGTGTTGGCGAAGTCAGCCACGATAGACACAGGTGTCCTCTTTCTCTCAGAACTTCTCAGAGCGAGTTCTCCAGCCGTTCGGCGGGAGGGCGCGGACTCACTCGGCACAGGGGCGCCGGGTGAGCTCGCAGCTTCCAGTCGAGAGGGCTGATCGACTCGCTATGCGGCCAGCGCGGATGGAGCGTTGGCAGGGGTGACGTCCCCCTCCAGCGGGAACTCCATGGAGACGAAGACAGGCTCGATGTGCCGGTCTTCCGGATCGGTGGGGTACGAGTGCAGCAGCATGAACTGGCTGTGCGAGGCGCCTTCGGCATGCGGCAGGTGAAGCTGGATGTAGCGGGCCAGCAACCGGTACCCGGACGCCGTCGTCACGGGGAGCACTTCCGATCCGAAGGCGACCGCCTGGGCAAGGGTGTGCTGGGTCGCGTCGAACAGGGCCTTCGGGCTCCGGTTGCGTGCGTTCCAGGCCAACGCGTACCACGGCCGGTCATGGACGATCGGAACCTCCGTCCACTCGCCGGGTTTGCCGTCCGTGATGTCACGGTAGAGAAGGTGGTTGTCCTTGACCCCGGGGTTCGGTCCGAAGAAGCGCCAGTTCGGGGTCGGTATGCGCACCTTCCCACGGCGCAGGAGCCCGTCGAAGCGCTGCTCGGGGATCTGCGCCGCGGCCGTCGCGACCAGCCATGCGGCGAGCGACGCCGTGACGGCGGCTACCTTCACGCGTTCGGTGTTCACCTTCACGATCACGCCGGCTCCTTCTCTCGTGCCGCCGTACTCGTGGCGACCCGGCGTCCCGTGGTGGACGGCCGCCACGACGGTCCGAGCGGCTCGGAGGGCGGTTCGCCGGCGATCCGCTCCGCCACCTCTTCGGCGTGCTGCCGCACGGCGAGCAGGGACTCGTGATCGGAGCCGTCGACGAAGTGGTGCCGAGCCCGCCCGGAGATGACTGCCAGCCTGGCCTGGATCCCGGCGTGCAGGGTGTTGTCGCCGATGTTGTTCTCCGCCGTGACGACGGTGAGTGGGCAGTCCAAATGCGTCAGTTCCGGATACGTCATCGCGTCCCGGTACTCCCGATGGGCCGTGGCCCATGTACGGGGGGTCGCCAGGAACGCCCGGTAACTCCGGTTGATCTCCGGACGGTACTGCTGGTTCACGTTCATAGCGGGGCGGAAGACCGAGAGACCGGTGGCGGCGAACACCTGTTCCATCAGCATCCGCTGGTGGGACCAACGGTCGACGTCGGTGCGGCGGGCGTGGCGCAGGCTGACCACCTCGGTGGCGTCGATCATGACCACGTGGGTCACGCCCCTCACCGCGTCCGGATGCAGCGACGCGTAGGCCGCGACGAGGTACCCGCCCAGGGAGTGGCCTGCCAGGACGACCGGAAGGTCGGCGATGTACGTGTCGCGCAGCTCCTGCAACAGCTCGAAGTGCGACTCCAGGCCGTAGCGGGTGTCCGGCGTGCTGAGCCCGTAGCCGGGACGATTGAAGCGTACATACCCCATGTCCGCGGGAAGCGCGGCGCAGACCCAGTCCCAGTATTCCTGGGGCGCACCCATACCGTTGTCGAACAGAACGGCGCGCTGTGCCTGCGCAGGGATATGGACGTCCATCTCGACGAGGCTTCCGTCCGGCCTCTCGTGCAGCAGGTAGCGGCGCGCACGCTCGCGTTTACCGGTGCTTCGCGTGACTGCGCCAGTCAGAAGACTGGCGCTGGCCAGTACGGAGATGCCGACGGCAAACTGGCGCTCCAAAGATGCCACATTCCCTCCCCCGTGACATGAAGTGACTGTCCTCCGGAAAGCTAACATGTGATGTCGTGCTCATTTAACGAGTTAATTGACCACCCTTCCCGAACGGGCTCTTCCACGGGGTTGCGGCGGACGTACGCCGGCGCTCCGGCCGTACTTCCTCAACTCCATGTAGAGTTCGCCGATCGTCGCCTTCAGCATGGCGTTCTCTTTGGCCAGCTCGGCCATCCGGGACGCTTCCCCGGTGTCTTTGCCGCCTTCGCCGGCCAGGCCGTTACGACCGCCCTCAATAAACTGCCGACGCCAGTTCGACACCGACTGCTCGGACACCCCTGCTTCCCGCGCGGCTTCCGCCGCTGTCAGTTCACCGCTCATCACTCTGACCACCAGGCCGAGTTTTTTGTCTACCGGAAGTGCTGGCGGACGCCCCACGGACAACTCCCCCTATGACCAACCGCGGCTGCGTGGACTGCGCTCATGGCTTGACGTAGGAGCACATGAACAGGGGCGCCCCTGTGCTGTAAGGGGTGCCGTCCCATCGCGACATACGGGTCTCCGGTTCCAGCCCGGCCGCGCGGGCGTAGCCGTCGACGTCCTCCGGTGTGGTCAGCCGGGTGAGTTCATTGCCCACCCTGGTGGTGCCGTCAGCCTGGTACAGGATGTGCGAGCACTGCCACAGGCCGCCGTCGAGCAGGGTGGAGTGGGTCTGTACACCCGTCCCCGGCTCCGGGTAGGGGACGAAGTACGTGGTGCGGGTCCGGCCCTCGTGCAGTTGCACGATCGCCGGCTTGTTGTGCGTCTCGATCACCAGCCGGCCACCGGGTACCAGCAGGTCGGCCGCGCACTGAACGGCCCGCCGCTGGTCCTCGGGAGTGATCAGGCAGGACAAGGTCGCACACACGCAGTACACCAACCCATAACGGGATTCCGAGGTGTAACTGCGTATGTCCCCGTGCACCGGGGTGACATCCCCGCCGTCCTTCAGCTTGACGCGCAGCGCGTCCAGCATCTCCGGAGAGGAGTCCACGCCGGTCACATGGCCGACGTTCCGGGAGAGCGGAATGGCTATCCGCCCGGTTCCGACACCGAATTCGAGAGTGCCGGCCTTAGGATCAGGGTGACGGGCGTTCAGCCCCTTCACGGCCTCCGCGGTCACCCTGTCGTCCGGGATCAGCCGGTCGTACCAGCCTTCGAACTGCCTGCCATAGCCTATGTCGTCAACGCCGGTTTCCACCGTTGTTCCCCCTCGTGCTGTCCCCACTGCCATACCGATGGGAGCGTCGTGAAGCCGAGGAGCTGAAGACGGGCAAGATGTCAGATGCCGACTACATCGATCGTGGAAAGTCCACAACCGCCCGCGTGGTTGGTCAGACAGCAGCGCGGTAACGCCTCAACGGTGTCTGTGGGGAGACCTCGTTGTCTACACCGTACCAAAGGCGATATGGACTGTCGCATGGATACCTGGCGTTTACATCCTCACATTGCCACCGCATAGCGAGAGTTGACGGCAACCCAGACAGGGCACACCGTATTAGCCGGGACGTCCGCACGCGACCGCGGCCGGACCGGGCGCCAGGTCGGGTATGTCACGTATCCCGAAACTGTGCCGGAGTGCGGAGAGCGCGGCCAGGTAGCCGGACATGCCGTGCACGCTGGGACCCGGCGGGGTGGCCGAGGAGCACAGGTAGACGCCGGGCAGCGGTGTGCGGTAGGGGTCGAAGCGCGGTACGGGCCGCGCGATGCTCTGGTAGAGCGTCATCGCCCCCGAACCTATGTCTCCGCCGACGTAGTTGGGGTTGTAGGCCTCGTACGCGGCGGCGGAGACGGAACGGTGTGAGACGACGGTCTCCCCGAAACCGGGGGCATGGCGCTCGATACGTGCCCGGACCAGGTCGTAGGGGTCGGTGGGGTCGCCGTTCGGCACATGCGCGTACGCCCATACGGGGCGCTTTCCGGGCAGGGCCCGCCCGGGGTCGACCGCCGCAGGGTCCACCACGAGGACGAACGGCTCCCTGGTGCGCACTCTGCGGGCGGTCGCCGTCTCCTGCCGCACCATCTCGGCATGCGTGCCACCCAGATGCACCGTGGTGGCGCGGCCCACGGCCGGGTCGCTCCAGGGGATCGGCTCGGAGACCAGGAAGTCAACCTTGGCGGCGCCCGGTCCGTAGCGGAACCGCTCCACACGGCGCGCGTAGGCACGGGGCAGCCGGCGGCCCGCGAGGGCCAGCAGGCCTTTGGGGCTGGTGTCGAGCAACACCGCACGTGCACCGCTCAGTTCGGCCAGGTCCGCCACGTGGTGTCCGGTGTGGAAGACGCCGCCGTGCGCCGTGATGTCCTCGGCCAGCGCCTGTGCGATACGACCGCTGCCACCGCGCGGCAGCGGCCACCCCGTCCCGTGCGCCAGATGCCCCAGCAGCATGGCCACCGCCGCGGACGCCAGGCTCGGCAGTTTGCCGACCGCGTGCGCGGCGACGCCGGTGAGCAGGGCGGATGCTTCCTCGCCCCGGAAGCGCGCCGCGCCGAGCCCGCTGCCGTGGACCGCTACCCGGTTCGCCAGCAGCAGGGCCGCCACAGGGTCCCGCGGCAGAGCGCGCTGCCCGGAAAGGATGAGGTCGACGACTGCTTCGCTGCGCTCGAGCAGCGGGCCCATCAACCGACGCCAGGCGGGGCCGTCGGCGCCCAGGTGCTCGCAGGTCTGCGCCAGTGAGCGATAGGCCAGGGCTGCACGTCCCCCGTCCAGCGGATGGGCGTAACTGATCTCGGGCTGTAGCAGCTCCACCCCGCGGGCTCCGAGGTCGAACGCGCGGAAGAACGGAGAGGCCGCGGCCATGGGGTGGACGGCGGAGCAGATGTCGTGCACCACGCCGGAGTCGAAGAGCGCTGCGGTGCGCAGACCGCCCCCGATGGTCTCGGCCGCCTCGTGGAGCTCCACGCGCAGACCGGCGCGGGCCAGGACCACGCCCGCCGCGAGGCCGTTGGGCCCGGTTCCCACGATGGCCACATCGGAGGTACTCACCACTGTTCCTCACTCCTGCCGGGTCGAAGCCGCAACGTCTGCTCGCCGAGTCCGGCATACGGCGGCCGGCCGGCTGCGAAGGAGGGCGGGGGCGCCCACGGTGCCCTCTGTTCCGGCGCGGTCAGCGCGGTCACGAAGCCGGGCTCGCGTGCAGTTGCGAGCCGGCCAGGCGCCGGTAGAGCTCGTCGCGCTCCATCAGGTCGTGGTGCACGCCGGTGGCCCGGACTCCGCCCGCCTCCATCACCAGGATCTTGTCAGCGTCGATCACCGTGGAGATCCGATGGGCGATGGCGATGACCGCGCACCGCCGGGAGACCCGACGCAACACGTCGCGGAAGTCCCGCTCCGAGTCGGAGTCCAGGTTGGAGGTGGCTTCGTCCAGCAGCATGATCGCGGGCTGCTGCAACAGCGTACGCGCGATGCACAGGCGCTGGCGCTGACCGCCGGACAATCCGCTGCCCTGGTCACCGAGTTCCGTGTCGAGGCCGTGCGGGAGACGCGCGATCACCGAAGTGAGACCGGCCATCTCCACCGCCTCCCGGATGGCGTCCTCACCGGCGTGGGGATTGGCGTACGTCAGATTCTCCCGGATGGTGCCGCGCATGGCCGCGCTGTCCTGCTGTACGTAGCCCACCAGCCCGCGGACCGTGTCGAGGGGCAGGGACTCGATGTCCTGCCCGCCGAGCAGAATGCGGCCCCCGTCCACCGGGTAGAAGCGTTCGATCAGCTGGAAGGCGGTGGTCTTGCCCGCGCCCGAGGGCCCGACCACCGCTGTCAGCCCACGCGCCGGCACGCTGAACGAGACGCCGTCGAGAACCTGCGTCTTCTCCGCCTGCTTGCCTCGCCGGTAGGAGAAGCGCACGTCGTGGAATTCGACCGCCGGCCGGTGCGGGACCAGCGCTTCGAGGGGGGCGGGGCCCGCCGCACCGGCTGTGCCGTTGCCTTCCTGGGGCAGGCGGGCGAGCTCGTCCACCCTGTGTATGGCGGCTCGGCCCTGGACGAACTGGCCCACCCCCATGAAGAACATCACCAGCGGCGAGACCAGTTGGAACAGATACATGATGAAGGTGGTCAGACTGGCCATGTCCATCTCGTCGCGGGCCACCCAGGACATCCCGACGCCCACGACGACGGCCAAGGCACCCTGCGTGCCGACGTTCATGGACGGCACCAGAAGGGCGTTGTAGCCGTTGACCCGGATGCCCGAACGCCGTGTCCTGTCGGCCAGCGTGCCGATGCGGGCGGCCTCACGAGACTCGGCGCGGGACGCCTTCACCGTGGGCAGAGCGGAGAGCACGCGCTGGATGTCGCTGGCGAACGCGCCGGTGTCGTCCCGGTTCTGCAGGGCTACCTTGCGCAGCTTCCGGGCGAGCGCGATGGAGATGATGCTGGCGGCTCCCAGGCAGCACATGGTGATGACCATCAGCCACAGGTCGATGAGGAACATCAGCACGATGCCGCCTATGACCGTGGCGCCGCTGACGATCAGCTGGGCGAGGCTCTGCGAAAGGGCGATCTTCACAAGTGAGGTATCGGTGACCGCGCGGGTGAAAATATCGCCTTGGGATTCTTTCCCGAATGCGGTGAGATCGGCGCGCAGTAGCCGCCCGACCAAGAGTTGCCGGACGTCGAAGACGATATTCTCCCCGGCTCGCCCGATGGCGTAGGCCTGGAGCGAGGAGAAAAGGGCACCCGCGCAGAAGAGCCCGACGAGCTGTGCGATGGGGCCGGTCATCGGGGCGTCCTCGCCCGCCGCCTGGATCAGTTCCCCGATGGCCCAGGGCTGGGCGAGCGAGGCGCCGACCCCCAGCAGGCCCAGGAGGACGCCTGTGAGCAGCAGCCCGGTGTGCCTCCCGGCGACACTCGCGACCGACCCCGCGCCGTTCGTGGCCCCGACTCCCGGACCCGCGTTCTTCACGTGAACCGCCATGAGCGCTCCCCCCGTTTTGCCGACGGTCACGGCGAATGCGCACGCACCGGAAGGAAGGCCCTGCTGCACGATTCCCGTCGTCAAGACGCCCAAAGCTAACATGCCACGCACGATGTAAAGTTATGGGTTAATTGACCGCTGGGTGGGCGACCGGCGCACTATGGGAAGCCGTATGCGAAGCGGCACAAGTTAATCATTCTCCTTTGTTCGGCGTGTTTTTGGCGGCCACTCGTCAGTCCCGGAACGCCGGCTGTGCGTGCGTCACGCCCGGTGCCGGGCCGCGTTCGCCCGGATGGCGTCACGCAGGTGTTCGGCCATGCCGGGGCGCATGGCGTCGTAGAAGACCTTGAAGCGTTCGTCGCGGACGTACATGTCGCCCAGGCACTCGTGCATCTCGTATCCGCACTCGTAGAACCAGGTGTTCATGTGCCGCCGGTGCTCCTCCGCGAGGTCCATGGCCCGCTCAGCGGCCGGCGGCTCGGCGTCGGCCATCAGGGCGACGTACCGCCGGCTCCACTCGTCGCTCTCGGCCCGCAGCCGCTTCCAGTCCTCCTTCGTGTAGGAGGCGGCCCGGCGCTGCGACTCGGCGTAGGCCTCCGTGCCGCCCCAGCGGGCCTCCACCTCTTCCGCGTACTGCTCGGGGTCGTTGTCCCCGAAGACCTCGAACTTCTCCTCCGGCGTCAGGCTGATGCCCATGCTGCGTGCCTCCATGGCGTGCTCCACGGCCGCGGCCATCCTCTGCAACGTCTCGATCCGGGCGGTCAGCAGGTCGTGCTGGCGGCGCAGGTGCGCGCGCGGGTCCGTATCCGGGTCGTCGAGCAGGGCCGCGACCTCCTCGAGCGGAAAGCCCAGCTCCCGGTAGAACAGGATCTGCTGGAGCCGGTCGAGGTCGGTGTCGTCGTAGCGCCGGTGGCCGGCGTACGTCCGGTCGCCGGGTACGAGCAGGCCGATCTCGTCGTAGTGGTGCAGGGTGCGCACCGTGACCCCGGCGAACCCCGCGACCTGTCCCACGGAGTAGCTCACTTTCCGCTCCTTGTCGTCGGTACGTCTCCACGCTGAGGCCTCACGTCGCGTGAGGTGCAAGCCGGTGCATGTCCAGGATGTTGGGTGCGATTTGTCCGCTTATGGTGAGCGGGTGGCCCAGGAGACGACGCAGCAGGCGCCTCGGAGCGCCCCCACCGCCCCGGCACGGGCCCTGCTGCCGTTCATCCTGCCCGCCGTCGCCGTGGGCGTGGCCGCGAGCCTGATCTTCGTCGGGGTGAGCACGGCGGCGGAGCGGCTCCAGCACGTGCTGTGGGGCCCCCTGCCGGACGCGCTCGGCGTGGGCCGCTACTCGGTGCTCTGGATGTTCGTCATGCTCGTGGCGGCCGGCATCGCCGTCGGGCTGGTGGTCTGGAAAGTGCCCGGGCACGCCGGGCCCGACCCGGCCACCCTCGGCCTCGACGCCACCGTCATGCGGCCGGGGGTGCTGCCCGGGCTGGTGCTGGCGACCGCGCTGATGCTGGCCGGCGGCCCCAGCCTCGGCCCGGAGAACCCGATCATCGCCGTGAACGTGGGCCTCGCGGCCTGGCTCGGCGGGCGCCTGCTGCCCCGGGCGCCGGACGCCCTGTGGCCGGTGCTCGCGGAGTCGGCGACGATCGGCGCGCTGTTCGGCACGCCCGTGGCGGCGGCGCTGGTGATCTCGGAGGCGCTGGCGGGGCGGCCGATGCGGGGACGGCTGTGGGACAACCTGTTCGCGCCGCTGACGGCCGGCGCGTGCGGGGCCATGACGACCACCCTGGTGGCCCGGCCGACCTTCGATCTCGGGCTGCCGCCGATGGGCCGCCCGCACGCCGGGGACCTGCTGGCGGCCCTCGTGATCGCGCCCGTGTCCGCGCTGCTCGGCATGGGCGCCGTGTACGCCTTCCCGTACGTCCACGCGGGCTTCCGGCGGCTGCGGCACCCGATGCTGATGCTGCCGGCCGGCGGGGCCGTGCTCGGGGCCCTGGCGGCCGTGGGCGGCCATCTGACGCTGTTCAAGGGGCTGTCGGAGGTCGGGCAGCTGGCCCGTGACCCCGGGGGCTGGTCGGCCGGGCAGTTCGCGACGATGACCGTGGTCAAGCTGGCCGCGCTGCTGGTCGCCGCGTCCTGCGGCTTCCGTGGCGGCCGCATCTTCCCCGCCGTCTTCGTGGGCACCGCCCTGGGCCTGTGCGCCCACGCGCTCGTCCCGGCCGTGCATCCCTCGGTGGGCGTGGCGACCGGTGTCCTGGGCATGCTGCTGGCCATCACCCGGCAAGGCTGGGTGAGCCTGTTCACCGCCGCCGTCCTGGTCGCGTCGCCCGCGATCATCGCCCTGCTGACCATCGCCTCACTGCCGGCCTGGCTGCTGGTGACGGGCCGCCCGCAGATGCAGCTGCGCGAGGACGGCACTCCGCTCCGTTGACCCCCTCCCTCTCCCATCCCCCGGAGGCACACCCATGGCTCTGCACAAAGGTCCCCAGAAGCACACGGAACGCCCGATGTCGGTCAACCCGTTCTTCGGGGAGGCGAACCCGGTCGGCGGCATGACCGAGGCCCCGCCCACGCACCGGCTCCCGGACGCCCCCCTGCCGCCGGCGACGGCGTACCAGCTGGTGCACGACGAGCTGATGCTGGACGGCAACTCCCGGCTGAACCTGGCGACCTTCGTCACCACCTGGATGGAGCCGCAGGCCGGGGTGCTGATGGCGGAGTGCCGCGACAAGAACATGATCGACAAGGACGAGTACCCGCGCACGGCCGAGCTGGAGCGGCGCTGCGTGGCGATGCTGGCCGACCTGTGGCACGCGCCGGACCCGGCGGCCGTCGTCGGATGTTCGACGACCGGTTCCAGCGAGGCGTGCATGCTCGCCGGGATGGCGCTGAAGCGGCGCTGGATGAAGCGGAACGCCGACCGGTATCCGGGCGCGCGGCCCAATCTGGTGATGGGTGTCAACGTCCAGGTGTGCTGGGACAAGTTCTGCGCCTTCTGGGAGGTGGAGGCCCGGCAGGTGCCCATGGAGGGCGACCGGTTCCACCTGGACCCGCAGGCCGCCGCCGAGCTGTGCGACGAGAACACCATCGGGGTCGTCGGCATCCTCGGCTCGACCTTCGACGGTTCCTACGAGCCGGTCGCCGAGCTGTGCGCCGCCCTGGACGCCCTCCAGGAGCGCACCGGGCTGGACGTGCCGGTGCACGTGGACGGGGCCTCGGGTGCCATGGTCGCGCCCTTCCTGGACGAGGACCTGGTGTGGGACTTCCGCCTTCCGCGCGTGGCCTCCATCAACGCCTCGGGCCACAAGTACGGTCTGGTGTACCCCGGGGTCGGCTGGGCGCTGTGGCGGGACAAGGAGGCGCTGCCCGAGGAACTGGTCTTCCGGGTGAACTACCTGGGCGGCGAGATGCCCACCTTCGCGCTGAACTTCTCCCGGCCCGGCGCCCAGGTGGCCGCGCAGTACTACACGTTCCTGCGGCTGGGCCGCGAGGGCTACCGCGCGGTGCAGCAGTCGACGCGGGACGTGGCGCGGTCGCTCTCCGGCCGGATCGAGGCGATGGGCGACTTCCGGCTGCTCACGCGCGGGGACGAGCTGCCGGTGTTCGCGTTCACCACGACCGACGACGTCACGGCGTACGACGTCTTCGACGTCTCCCGGCGGCTGCGCGAGAGCGGCTGGCTGGTGCCCGCGTACACCTTCCCCGCCAACCGGGAGGACCTGTCCGTGCTGCGGATCGTGTGCCGCAACGGCTTCTCCCACGACCTGGCCGACCTGTTCGTGGCCGACCTGGCCCGCCTGCTGCCCGAACTCCGCCGGCAGCAGGCCCCCCTGGCCCGGAACAAGGAGGCGGCCACCGGATTCCACCACTAGGCCGTGGCGTCAAACGACACGACCTAGCGCCATCGGCCGGACTCGGTCAGCGGCCGTCCTGTGGATGCCGCTCCCCCGTGGCGTACGGGTTCTCCTGGCCCTCGGTGAGCACGCCGACAAGGGGAAGCCGGTGGCCGCCGAACGGATGTCCGTCTTGTGGTCGTAGGAGGACCGCTCGTGCGCGCCCCGGTACTCCAGGTCGTCGCCGACCTGGTGACCGTGGGCCCGCCCGTGCCGGCGGACCGCGCCCAGCACGAGAAGACGGATCGCCGGCACGCGACCAGGTCATGGCCGTACGTCCACCCGCCCGCGGGCCGCGGCGGTCAGGCCTCCTGCGCCAGGGCCACCAGCTCGAACGCGGTCCTCCCGTCCAGCGACTCGCGGATGACGTCGGCGTGGCCGGCGTGCCGGGCCGTCTCACGGATCAGATGCAGGCACAGCCAGCGCAGCGAGACCCGTCCCTCCGGCGGGAACCAGGGGTCGGGCGGCAGCGGGAAGGTGTCGTCCAGGCTCGGCGCGGAGCGGATGAACGCCTCCGTCCCGGCGGCGACCCGCTCCCAGTACGCCAGCTGTGAGGCGACCGTCTCGTCCCCGATCAGCTGGAAGGTCTCGTTCCAGTTCGACGCGTCGCGCCGCACCGCCGGCGGTTCCTGCCGGGCCAGGGCGATCCAGGACTGCTCGACCTCGACGACGTGCTTCAGCAGGCCGCCGAGGGACAGCTCGCTGGCGCTGGGGCGGGAGCGGGCCTGCTCCTCCGTCAGCCCCAGCAGGGACCGGCGGATGCCGCCGCGCTGTTCCTCGATGAACGCGAGCAGTGCCCCGCGCTCGTCGCCCTTCGCCTCCGCCGCCACATGCGTGACCATGACCGACCGCCTCTCATCGGGTCCTTCTGCCTGACACCGATGACGCTACGAGCCATTGAGGTCAGTTCCTGTCCTAAAGGGCCCGCGGCCGTGAAACCGAGTGGCCCTAGAACGGGAAGCCGCTGCGCCCGTGCTGCACCGAGATCCACTTGACCGTGGTGAACGCCTCCAGCGTGGTCTCGCCGTTGAGGCGGCCGATGCCGGAGTGCTTCTCACCGCCGAAGGGCACGAGCGGCTCGTCGTGGACGGTGCCGTCGTTCACGTGGAACATGCCGGTGTCGATCCGCTTGGCGAAGGCCACGCCCCGCTCGATGTCACCCGTGTGCACGGCGCCGCTGAGGCCGTACGGGGTGTCGTTGACGATCCGCACCGCCTCCTCCTCGCCGTCGAAGGGGATGAGGAAGACGACCGGGCCGAAGACCTCCTGCTGGAGCAGGGCGGAGTCGGCGGGGACGCCGGTGAGCACGCTGGGCTCGACCAGGTTGCCGGTCGTGGTGCCGTGCACCAGGGCGGTGGCGCCCTCGGCGAGCGCCTGCTCGACGGTGCCCGCGAGGGCGCCCGCCTGCGCGGAGTTGATCACCGGGCCGATGACGGTCCGCGGGTCGCGCGGGTCACCGACCTTGAGGGTTTTGACCTTGGCGACGAACTTCTCGGTGAACTCGTCGGCGACGGAACGGTCCACGAGGACCCGGTTGGCGGCCATGCAGACCTGGCCCTGGTGCACGAACCGGCTGAAGACCGCCGCGTCCACCGCGTAGTCGAGGTCGGCGTCGTCCAGCACCACCAGTGCGCTGTTGCCGCCGAGTTCGAGGACGGAGCGCTTGAAGTTCGCGGCGCAGACGGTGGCGACGTGCCGGCCGACCTTGTCCGAGCCGGTGAAGGAGATCACCTTCGGGACCGGGTGCTCGATGAACGCGTCACCGATTTCGGCGATGTCGGTGACGACCACGTTGAGCAGGCCGCCGGGCAGCCCGGCCTCCTCGAAGATCTTCGCGATGAGGGTGCCGCCGGCGATGGGGGTGTTCTGGTGCGGCTTGAGCACCACGGCGTTGCCGAGCGCGAGGGCCGGGGCGACCGACTTCAGCGACAGCAGGAAGGGGAAGTTGAACGGGCTGATCACACCGACGACGCCGACCGGCACGCGGTAGACGCGGTTCTCCTTGCCGTCGGCCGGTGAGGGCAGGATCTTGCCCTCGGGGCGCAGCGCGAGGTGGACCGACTCCCGCAGGAACTCCTTGGCGAGGTGCAGTTCGAAGCCGGCCTTCACGCGCGTGCCGCCCAGCTCCGCGATGATCAGGTCGGCAATCTCCTGCTCGCGGTCCTCTATCAGCCTCAGCGCCCGCTCGAACACCGAGCGCCGGGTGTAGGGGTTGGTCGCGGCCCACTCCTTCTGGGCGCGGGCGGCGGCCCGGTATGCCTCGTCCACCTCGTCGACCGTGGCCACCGTGATCGAGGCCAGCTTCTCGTCGTCGTAGGGGTTGAAGTCGATGACGTCCCAGGAGCCGGTACCCGGGCGCCACTCGCCGCCGATGTACTGCTGGGCCAGGTCGGTGAAGTAGGACGACATGTGATCCCTCAATCGCTAGCGGACACCAGATCTACGCCATGTCTGATCGGTCGTCATGGTACTGGCGATGCAAGGGAGTTGGGCGGGGTCAGGACAGCTGGAGGAGGCCGCGGAGCAGGTCCCGGCTCTCGGCCGGTCCGGGGCTGTCCTGCTGCAGCTCCTTCAGTGCCTGCTCGTACTGGCCGACGTCCTCACGCTTGTCCAGGTAGAGGGCACTGGTCAGCTGCTCGAGGTAGACCACGTCGGACAGGTCCGCGTCGGGGAAGCTGAGGATGGTGAAGGCACCGCTCTCGCCGGAGTGGCCGCCGAAGCTGAACGGCATGACCTGGAGCCGTACGTTGGGGCGTGCGGAGATGTCGATCAGGTGCTGGAGCTGGCCGCGCATCACCTCGCGGTCGCCATAGGGGCGGCGCAGGGCGGCCTCGTCCAGGACGATGTGGAACTCGGGGGCGTTGTCGGAGAGCAGGTACTTCTGCCGCTCCAGGCGCAGCGCGACCCGCCGCTCCACGTCGGCGGCGCTCGCGCCCTTCATGCCGCGCCGGACCACCGCGCGGGCGTACTCCTCGGTCTGGAGCAGGCCGTGCACGAACTGCACCTCGTAGACGCGGATCAGCGAGGCGGCGCCCTCCAGGCCCACATAGGTGGGGAACCAGGTCGGCAGGACGTCGGTGTAGCTGTGCCACCAGCCCGCCACGTTGGCCTCCCGGGCGAGGGAGAGCAGCGACTCGCGCTCCGACTCGTCCGTGATGCCGTAGAGCGTCAGCAGGTCCTCCACGTCCCTGGTCTTGAAGCTCACCCGGCCCAGCTCCATCCGGCTGATCTTCGACTCGGAGGCGCGGATCGAGTATCCCGCCGCCTCGCGCGTGATCCCCCGTGCTTCACGCAGTCGCCTGAGTTGCGAGCCGAGCAGCATCCGCCGCACCACCGATCCGGGCTCTCCCGCGCTCACGTTCGCCAGCCTCCCCAACCGTCTCCAGAGGCCGAAGTCTGCCACTAAAACACTTCGAGCAGTACTCGTCCGGTTACGGAAACGGAAAGACCTCGGCCGTCGTGGCGGGGTCCGGAGGGGGAGAGGTCGGGACCTCTGACGGAAACCGCGGGGAACCGTCGGGTAGATGGCAGAAAAAATGGCCAAGAAGTGGTACGGGCAGCCCCATTTCGGTCACGTGCACGTGCATCTGCCCTTGCATCTGCTCTACGCATCCGAAACCATGGGTGCCGCGCCACCGCTGCATCGCAACGACCGCGAACAACCGGGAGTGCCTCGCATGGGGACGAATGGATCGACCATGCTCAAGCCGTTACGGCAGGGCCTTCCGCCGTTGGACCCCGCGGCCGTGTCCGATGCCGCCTCCTGCGTCCTGCCCGCCCGGTACGAGGCGGTGCGCGAGGCCCGGCGGTTCACCCGAGACACCCTCGACCCGTGGGACGTCGGCGAGCGCTTCGACGACATATGCCTGGTCGTCTCCGAACTCGTCACCAACGCCATGCGCCACGCGCTGCCGGCCGACCAGCGCCGCGGCGAGGGGTGCGGCCCGTCCGTGCGGCTGCACCTTCTGCGCTGGACCGAGCGGCTCGTGTGCGCGGTGCGCGACCCCAGCCACGAGACGCCCGTCCCGCGCGACTCGGAGGACTTCTCCGCCGAGTCGGGCCGCGGGCTGTTCCTGGTCGACTCCTTTGCCGACAGCTGGGGCTGGCACCCGCTCGCGGGCACCCTCGACGGCAAAGTGGTCTGGGCGATGTTCCGCCTCAAAGCGGCCGGCTGATCCGGTACGGCACCGACGGCCGCCCGCTGTCTACGCGCGTCAGCGCATCACCTGGGCGCACCCGCCCCTCCGACATCGTTGCCAACGGGCCGTCGCGCGCGGGGCCGGCGTCAACTGCCCACCAGATGGTCGAACTCGCCGTCCTTGACGCCGAGGAGCATCGCCTCGATCTCCGCACGCGTGTAGACGAGCGCCGGCCCGTCAGGGAAGCGCGAGTTGCGGACGGCGACCTCGCCGCCCGGCAGTCTCGCGAACTCCACGCAGGAACCCTGCGAATTACTGTGCCTGCTCTTCTGCCAGGCCACTCCGTCCAGCTGCGTGGCAGCCATGCCGTTGTACACGTCGTACCCCCCGTACACGTTGTCAACGTCGCGGTCCACAGGTCGCTCCCCGGTGGTGCACTGGCTGATGTGGCCATAGATGCTGTAGTCAACTGACCCGGATCATAACTCTGTTCACGTGCAAACGCATGAGCAGATGCACGTGCACGCGGAGTGGTCCCGCGATTACGGTCTTGACGCCTGCTTTACCGGAGCCGGTCCGCCGCCTGCCCAGGAGCAGACAGGCCGGTCCGGGTCCGGCTCCACCCATGACGGCGCGTGCCGTCTTCGGGCCGAACCGTCCGGATCGAACCCCCGTGCACAAGGAAGAGACGCGTAGCGAGCCCTTACTGTTCCAGGGTTCAGGTGACGGTCCGGCCGGCGGGGTGCCGCGCCGGATCCCGGGCGGTCGAGGAGGGTCGCGCGAACCGGACCCGCGCCCAGGGGCCATGATGCACAGGCACCGTCACCACCACGTGGACAGGGACCTGCTCATGCGCGTCATTCCGCTCACCGTCACCGCCTTCACCGCCGCCCTCCTGCTCACCGCCTGCGACGGCGGCGGGAACGACACCGGGGGCGGCGCCGGCTCGGCCTGCGCGATCGGCGGGGTCTCCGTACAGATCGGATCGGCGAGCGTGGCTCCTGCGGCGGGAGACAGCGGCGAGGTCCCCGTCAGCATCACCAACCACAGCGCTCCCTGCACGCTGGAGCACTTCGCGGGTGCCGTGCTGAAAACCGGCACCGCGCAGGCCGCCGTGCCCCCGCTCAAGGGCGCGAAGGCGCAGAAGCTGAAGCTCGCCAAGGGCGACTCCGCGTCCTTCTCGATCAGTTACGTGCGCGGCAAGGACGGCGACAAGAACACCCTGGCGGTCAGGACGGTGCGGATCAGCCTGCCCGGATCCGGCACCACACGGTCCTTCCCGTGGTCGTACGGCCCCGTCGCCGGCCGGGGCAGCGGCGGCGGCCCGGACGCCTCCGTCAGCGCTTTCCAGCAGGTCGGCGACTGATGGTCAGCCGATCCGGCGGCGGGCTCTGACCTGCGCCCGGTCCGCCGCGCGGGCACCCTCGGTCCAGCCCGCGGCGTCGTTCACCCCGCGCAGCCGGGTGGTCGTGGTCTGCGGGAACATGCGCTCCAGCCGGCCGGTGACGGCTATCTCGCGCGTGGCCAGCACCGGCAGCAGGTCCCGGGTCACCTGGGTCTCCGCCGCGGCCGCGAGCCGGTCGCCCACGCGGTGCGCGTAGGCCGCGAGGAACGACTGCCGGAACGACTTGGTCCGCTTGCGGCCGCCGGCCCGCTGCGCCGCCTCGGCCTCGGTCATGGCGTGCGTGGCCTGCACCAGCAGCGAGGTGTAGAGCAGCTCGACCGCCTCCAGGTCCCCCTCGAAGCCGACGACCGTGGAGAAGCCGAGTGGTTCGTTCCACACCGCGCGGCAGTGGTTCGCGGTGGCCACCGCGTCCAGCAGGATCGCCTTGGCCTGCTCGTACGGCGGGTCGACGCCGATGCGGCAGGCGCCGGGCGCGTCCGGGGCGGGCGCCTCGGCGGCGAGCAGCGCCTCGTCGACGCTGTGCCGGGCCATCAGCTCCTGCGCCTTGGCGCTGAGCGCCTCCGCCTCCTCGGGGAAGCCGGTCGCCTCGGCCTTGGCGAGCAGCGCGCGGATGCGGCTCAGCATGCGGGAGGCACCGGGACCGGGGGCCCGGCGGGACTCGTCCTCCAGGGGCTCCAGCGAGGGCAGGCGCAGCAGCAGGCGGTACAGCTCCAGGACGGCGGTGGCCTGCGAGAACCGGTCGGCCCCGGGCACGGAGCCCTCGGCCAGGGCCTCCAGCTGGGCGGCCCAGCGGCGCCCGCGCGGCCGGTCCCGCCCGGCCTGGGCCCGGATCAGCGTGGCGGCCAGGCGCACATGTACGTCGTCCAGCTCGCGCCGCACCAGCCGCACGACGTCGGCGGGCTGCCAGCCGCGCTGCCAGGCCGACGCCACGAAGTCCTCGCCACGCCGCGCGACCTCGGCGTCCGCGGCGGGGTCGGCGGCGAGCAGGGAGGCGGCCGTGTCGAGTCCGGCGTCGGTGTCGTCGTAGAGGGCGGCGCGGAAGGCCCGCTCGACGGTGCTGGCGGTGCTGGTCACACTGCCGATCGTGCCATGCGGCACCGACAGCCGGGGCCGGCCGTCCACACCCTGTGGACAACTGTCCGCGCGGATCGGCACGGAAGGCCGGGGCCGGTACCGGAATCATGGCGACCGGGCCGGCGTCTCGCCCGATGCAACTCCGCCATGCGCGGGGGCGGGGGTGGAACGGGGGCACGGCGGCGACTGTCAACCTTCCGTTGACAGCCCCCGGGTGACAACCTACGGTTGACACATGGCGACCAACCCGAACTTCACGGCATCCGTGCGCCTCGACGACCTCATCGAGGCCATCAAGAAGGTGCACACCGAGCCCCTCGACCAGCTCCAGGACGCGATGCTCGCCGCCGATCACCTCGGTGACGTGGCCGACCACCTGATCGGGCACTTCGTCGACCAGGCCCGCCGCTCCGGAGCGTCCTGGACCGACATCGGCCAGAGCATGGGCGTGACCCGGCAGGCGGCACAGAAGCGGTTCGTGTCGAAGGAGTCCGCCACCCTCGACCCCACCCAGGGCTTCAGCCGCTACACCCCGCGCGCGCGGAACGTGGTCATGGCCGCCCACAGCGAAGCGGTGGCCGCGCGCAATCCCGAGGGCCGCCCCGAACACCTCGTCCTGGGGCTGCTGGGCGAGCCGGAAGGCCTGGCCGCGAAGGCGATCACCGCACAGGGCGTCCAGCCGGACTCCGTACGCCGGGCCGCGACCGCCGCGCTGCCGCCCGCCGCGGACGACGTCCCGGACCTGATCCCCTACGGCCCCGATGCCAAGAAGGCCCTGGAACTCACCTTCCGCGAGGCGCTGCGGCTCGGCCACAACTACATCGGCACCGAGCACATCCTGCTGGCACTGCTGGAGCAGGAGAACGGCCAGGGCGTTCTCAGCGGCCTCGGCATCACCAAGGCGGGAACCGAGGAGTACGTCGGCGAGGTGCTGGCCCTGCTGCTGGAGCAGCGGGAGGAAGGGAGGAAGGAGCGGGAGGAGCGGGAGGAGTAGGCGGCGGCTGCGGAGAGGGCCGCGGAGGAGGGACCGCAGGTCAGGGTCGTTGTCAGACCCTCCTGCCACACTCACGTTCATGACCGACCGGTGGGCGCTCGCACCGGCCGAGGACGGTGGCGTGGACGTCGCCCCCCTCGGCCCGGAAGGGCTGCCCGCCGGGCCGGTGCGGCGGGAGAGCGATCTCGCCGGGGCGGTGCGGAGCCGCCCGGAGGTGACGCGCTGGGTGTGGCGGTCGACCGCCGAGGTCTACCCGCGTCTGCTCGCCACGGGGGTGCGAGTGGAACGGTGCTACGACATCGAGGACGCCGAGACACTCCTGCTGGGCCACGAGGGCCGGTCCGGCGAGCCACGCTCGGCCGCCGCCGCCCTGGCCCGCCTCCGCGGCGGACCCGTACCGCCCGATCCGCCGCAGCGCGCGGCCGTACCGGGCGCCCAGTCCCCCTTGTTCGAGCCCGCCGGCACCCGCCTGCCCCTGCCGGACCTGCTCGCTGTCCACGCCGAGCAGCTGCGGCGGCACGGCAGGACGGCCCACCCCGACCGGATGCTGCTGCTGACCGCAGCCGAGTCGGCCGGGATGCTGGTGGCCGCCGAGATGAACCACGCCGGTCTGCCCTGGAGCGCCGGCGTCCACCGGGAACTGCTGCACTCCCTGCTCGGCGAGCGGTACGCGGGCGGCGGCGAGCCGCGCCGCCTCGCCGAACTCGCCGACGAGGTGTCCGCCGCCTTCGGCCGCCGGGTACGGCCGGACCTGCCCGCCGACGTGGTCAAGGCCTTCGCGCAGGCCGGGATCAAGGTGAGGTCCACCCGCCGCTGGGAGCTCCGGTCCGTCGACCACCCGGCCGTCGAGCCCCTGCTGGAGTACAAGAAGCTGTACCGCATCTGGGTGGCCCACGGATGGTCCTGGCTCCAGGACTGGGTGCGCGACGGCCGCTTCCGTCCCGAGTTCCTCGCCGGCGGCACGGTCACCGGACGCTGGGTGACCAACGGCGGGGGTGCCCTCCAGATCCCCAAGGTCATCCGCCGGGCCGTGATCGCCGACCCCGGCTGGCGGCTGGTGGTGGCCGACGCCGACCAGATGGAGCCGCGCGTGCTGGCCGCCATCTCCCGCGACCCCGGCCTGATGGAGGTGGCCGGCCGCGCGAGCGACCTCTACCAGGCCGTCTCCGACCGCGCCTTCTCCGGCGACCGGAACCAGGCCAAGCTCGCCGTCCTCGGCGCGGTCTACGGCCAGACCTCCGGTGACGGACTGAAGAACCTGGCCGCGCTGCGCCGCCGCTTCCCGAAGGCCGTCGCCTACGTCGACGACGCCGCCCGCGCGGGCGAGGAGGGCCGGCTGGTGCGCACCTGGCTGGGCCGCACCTGCCCGCCGGCCGCCGGGTCGGGCGAGGACGCGGCGGAGGAGGCGGGCATCCCGGCCGGCGAGGACGACACCGAGGCGCAGCCCGACGGCCGTACCGGCTGGACTCCCGGCCACGTCTCCGGCAACTCCCGCGCGCGGGGCCGCTTCGCGCGCAACTTCGTCGTCCAGGGCAGCGCCGCCGACTGGGCCCTGCTGCTGCTCGCCGCGCTGCGCCGCGCCTGCGCGCCGCTCCGGGCGGAGCTGGTCTTCTTCCAGCACGACGAGGTGATCGTGCACTGCCCCGCCGAGGAGACCGACACCGTCGTCCGGGCCATCCGCGAGTCCGCCGACCTCGCCGGCCGGCTGACCTTCGGCGAGACACCGGTGCGGTTCCCGTTCACGACGGCGGTGGTGGATTGCTATGCCGACGCGAAATGAACGGGGCCACGGAACGGCCGGGGGCTGTCACTGTGCGGGGCGGGTGGCCCGCAGTTGTCACTGCGGGGCGGGTGGCCCGGCGTTCAGCAGGGCCGTCAGCTCGGCCAGGACCGCATGCTCGTCCGTGCCGTCCAGCGCGTCGAGTGCCGCACGCCAGGCGTCGCACGCCTCCGGCCACCGCCCCTCCCCGCACAGCAGCAGCCCGTGCTGGTGCAGAGCGAGGCCGCCCGTGTAGCGGTCGGCGCGGGCCTCGGCGCGGCGCAGCAGCTCGGCGCACTCACCGGCCGCCCGCCCGGTGTCCCCGAGCTGCCGCAGCGCCCGGACCAGGCCGAGGCGGGTCTGCGACTCCCCGTGCCAGTCGCCGTGGCCGCCCAGGATGCGCAGGCTCTCCTCGAAGTGCCGCGCGGCGGCGGCCGGTTCACCGAGCGTGAGGTGGGCGTAGCCGATGTTGCAGTGCGCCGAGTGCTGCACGATGACCGCGCCGATCGCGTCCCCGATGGCCAGCGAGCGCCGGTGCTGCTCGATGGCGGCGCGCGGGTCGGTGTGCTCGTAAAGGTTGCCCAGATGGCTGTGGGTGACGGCCTCGCCGTAGGAGTCGTTCAGCAGCCGGGAGTACGTGAGGCTCTGCCGCAGCGCCTCCCCCGACTCCTCGAACCGGCCGAGCCCCTCCAGCAGCAGTCCGCGGTTGTTCAGGCAGCGCCGGATGCGGGAGGCGGTGCCGAGCCGCTGCCAGATCTCCAGGGCCTGGTCGGTGAGGGTGAGGGCCTCGTTCTGCCGGCCGGTCAGGAAGTGCAGGCCCGCGAGGTCGCCGAGCGCGTACGCCTCGGCCGCCGGATCCGCGAGCCGCCGCGCGGCGGCGAGCGCTGCCCGCCCCAGTACCTCCATCTCGGCGACCCGGCCGCTGCGCTGCACATAGGGGAAGAGCAGCCGTACGAGCACCGAGAGCGCGGCGGCCGTGCGCGCGTCCTGCGTTCCGGCGTTCCGCTCCACCAGCGCGACGACGTTCTCCAGCTCCATCTCGCCCCAGGCGTAGGCCTCCTCGGCCGACTCGAAGGACGCCAGGGCCGCCACGTCCGCCGCGTGCTCCACCGGCTGCGCACCGGTCGGCCGCCGCCGGTCGTCCTGGTCGAGCCCCGGTTCCACGACGGCCGTCAGCACCCGCTCCGCCACGGCGGCGTACCACCGCAGTGCGGTGCGATCGGGGCCGGCGGTGTCCTCAGGGGCGGCCACGGCGGGTGCGGGGCACGTACTCGCGCCCGGCCCGGCGGCGGGGACCACGGGAACACCTGGGCCGGGCCGGCCGGGGCCGGGCCGGCCGACAGCGGTGCGGCCTGTTGCCGGTCGGCCTGAAGCGGGGGTCGTTTCTCCGTCGGCACCCGTGCCGACGGTGCCGGCCGTATCCGCAGTGGCCGCAGCGTCGGCCGTGACCGGCGTGCCGGCCGTGCCCGCCGTGGCCGCCGTGCCGGCCGTGTCAGCCGTGTCAGCCGTAACCGCCGTAACCGCCGTGACCGCCGTGTCCGCCGTGTCGGCCATGTCGGCCATGTCGGCCGTGACCGCCGTGGCGCGCACAGAGTCTCCGGCCCCCTCGGCACCCGCGGCGGCCGTATCGGGAGCGGAGTTCTCGGGTGCGTCGGCGCCTGCGGGCGGGGTGGGGTTCTCGGCCGCGTGCGGAGTCTCGGCGGGGCGAGCGGCCGGGGGTGGGGCGAGGCCGGCGGGGGTGGCGGCGTCGGCCAGTTCGCGGGCGAAGTCGCGGACCAGGTCGTGAGGGGTGTAGCGGCCGTACGCCGTCTCCTCCAGGAGGGCGACGTCGACCAGGCGGTCCAGGGCGGCCTCGGCGCGGCGCTCGTCGGTGCCGGTGAGGCGGGCGACGAGCGGGGCGCCGTAGGTGGGCAGGTCGAGGGCGCCGATGTGGCGCAGGGCGAGGGCCGCGTCCCGGTCGGCCTCACGCTCGGCGGCGGCGAGCGCGTCGTGGGCGACGGCCAGGGAGCGCCGGACACTCAGGTCGTCGTACTCCAGATGGTGCAACCGCCCGCCCGTGTCGGCCAGTTGGCTCGCCAGGACATCGGGGGTGAGGGCGCGCCGGGCGGCGAGCCGGGCCGCGACCACGCGCAGCGCCAGCGGTAGCCGGCCGGTCAGTTCGACCAGGGCGTGCCCGGCGTCCAGCCCCTCCCGTCCGCTCACGGCGCGCAGCAGGGCGGCGCTGTCCTCGCCGGTCAGCGGGGTGAGCGGGAAGCGCCGGGCGCCGTCGAGCGCGGTCAGCGGCGAGCGGCTGGTGACGATCACCGCGCAGCCGGGCCCGGCCGGGAGGAGGGGCCGTACCTGGGCCGCGTTGGCCGCGTCGTCCAGTACCAGCAGGAGGTGCGCCGGTGCGAGCAGCGAGCGGAGCAGGGCGGCTGCGGCGTCGGGGTGTTCGGGGATGTTGCGCGGCTCGGCACCGAGGTCCCGCAGCAGCGCGGCGAGCGCCTGCGCGGCGGTCAGCGGGGTCACCCCGGGGGTGGCGCCGTGCAGGTTGACGTACAGCTGGCCGTCAGCGAAACGTTCCCTCAGCTCATGGGCGACATGGAGCGCCAGCGCGCTCTTGCCGACGCCCGCCATGCCGCTGATCACGGCCACGGCGGGCGCCGGGGCGGGCGGCTCGGTCAGCGCGTGACGCAGCGCGCGGCACACGTCGGCACGCCCGGTGAAGTGCGCCGGAGGGGCCGGGAGCTGCGCCGGACGCGGGGTCTGCCGCGCATCCGGCCCGTCACCGTCGCACGGTGCGGCGCAAGCCGAAGGGGCCGCGTCCCCCTTGCCGACGGCGCTCACCCGGCCGTCTTCGTCCGGCCGGCGCCCGTCACCACCGTTCGGGCCGGGACCGCCGTGCTCGCCATCCTCCCGCCGCCACCCCTCGTCGTCGCTCCCCCGCAGCACCTCGACATGCGCCTCGCGGACCGCCTGGCCGGGTTCGATCCCGAGTTCCTCCACCAGGCGGGCGCGCAGGTCACGGTGGACGGCGAGGGCCTCGGCCTGCCGGCCGGTGCGGTGCAGGGCGAGCATCAGCTGACGGTGGTAGACCTCGCGCAGTGGATGCTCCGCGACCAGGGCCGCCAGCTCCGGCACGAGCGCCGCCAGCCGCGCTCCCCCGACGGCGAGTTCGGCGTCGTACCGCCATTCCAGCAGGAACAGCCGGGCTTCTTCGAGGCGCTGCACGAGGGCGTAGCCGCCGAGGTCGGCGGGGAGTCCGCTGAGCGGGGTGCCGCGCCACAGCGCGAGCCCGGTGGTGCAGGCGCGGACGACGCCCGGCCAGTCACGCCGGGCGTGCGCGGCCCGCGCCTCCGCGACCAGGGCGTCGAAGACGTGCACGTCCAGCTCGCCGTGGTCGACCCGCAGCAGGTACCCCGGCGGTACGGCCCTGAGCCGCTCCGGGTCGTCCAGGAGGCGGCGCAGCCGGGTGACGTGGTTGTGCAGGGAGGCCTTCGCGGAGACGGGCGGCGCGCCGCCCCACAGCGCGTCCTTCAGCGATTGGACCGAGACGACCCGCCCGGGCTCCAGCAGCAACGCGGCGAGCAGGGCGCGGACTTTGGGACTGCCGATGGGGCGGACACCGTGGTCGGCGGCGTCGTCGGGGGACGCCGGGTGCGCGGGCGTGTCCGCTCGGCCGGATTCCCGGGACGCCGGGGAGGCGGCGTCCGCCATTCCGTCCGGCGGTCGGTCGTAGAGGACCGGTGGCCCCAGCAGCCCGAAGCGCAGCTCGCACCGCCGCATCACGCCGCTTCACTGCCTTTCCGCGCGGTCGGGGCCGACCGTGCACCGCGACGGGCGTGTGCCCGCCGTTGTCTGGCGGATTTCCGCCCTGTCCACAACGGTTTCCCGCCGCCTTCCGTCCGCCGGTCCGGTTCGGAACGCCCGTGCATGCGGGCCGCGTCCGTTGCCGCCGGGCGACTTCCGGCCAGTCGGCTCGCCAACCCCCGACGAACCGTTGGCCACATGTTAGCGATCCGTTGGCGAATCCTGATGTGATCATTCCATCGGGTCCGGCCCGACGGCGCGCGCGTATGTCGCGTAACTCGGGGGAGTGTCGCCGCAGGCCGGGTCCGGGGACGAACAGGGCCCCGGCCGTCGGAGGTGAACGACCGGGGCCCCGTCCCGCTTCCCGCTTCCCTACGGCCCGGTCCGCTTGCTGGTACCCGGCAGCGCCTCCCGGCACCGGTGCCGGCGCGCATCACCGGCGGGACGCCCGAGCCGGCCGAGTCGCCGCGTGGGCCGCCGACGCACCGCCCGCCACCCACCGGCCGGTCCCCGCAGCCCCTCACCACCCCGATCCGGCCGCACCGCACCGCGCCGGCCCCCGAAAGACCGAAGCTCGGACACGATCCGACCTGGGGCTTCGGTGGAGCTTGCGAACGGCAGCGGCCTGCCGTCCTTGCCGACGGCGCCGGTGAGCAGTTCGGGCAGGCCGTCGGTCCGGCGCCGGATCATCCTGGCGAGCGGGTCGCCGTCGACGCACGCCTCGCATGCGTGCCGCGCGGGGAAAGGGAAGGTCCCGCAGTCGGGGTCTGTGCGCCACGAGGGGACGGACACAGGCCGACCGGTACCCCCGTCGGCTCGCGCCGGGATACTGGCCGCCGCGGCAGGCCGCGGTCAGCCGCCGGCGCGCGTACCCGGGGCGCGGGGGGAGCGTACGCGTCAGGCGTCGTCGCCGAGGCGGGCCCTGAGGCGGCGGTTCTCCTCCTCCAGGGCGGCGAGCCGGGCGCGTACCGGATCGAGTGCGGCACCGAGCTCGGCTTCCGAGTAACGGGGCGTGATGTGCTGGTGGCAGTTCCAGTTGAACCCCTCGACCCGGATGACCATCAGGCGTTCCAGGTGGCCGGGGGTGCGCCGGGCGGAGAGTCGCTCGGTGAGGGCCGGGTCGTCCTCCAGCGGCCGGACGGAGGCCCGGCCGAAGATCTTCAGTCGGCGCTGCTGCGGGTAGTCCATCAGGAACAGCGCCACGCGCCCGTCCGCCCGGACGTTCCCCGTGGTGATGTACTGGCGGTTGCCGCGCACGTCGGCGTAGCCGATCGTCCGCTCGTCCAGGACGTGGAGGAAGCCGGGCGCGCCTCCCCTGAACTGGACGTACGGCCAGCCGGTCTCGCTGACGCTGGCGAGGTAGAAGCCGTCGCGGGACTCGATGAAGTCGGCCTCGTCCGCCGTCAGCGGTTCGGGGGCGTCTCCCTGCATGAGCCGGCGACCGGCTGCCGCCGCGCTTCCCTGCTCACTTTGCACCTGGCGCACCGAATCGGTGTACGCCAGGTGGGCGTAGCGACCCATCCGACCTCCTGAAGTCCGGCTCGTTGGCGGCTGTCCGCTCTGCGTCGCTCGTCGCGGGGTGGTGGTCCTGCCCCCGCCGGGTCATCCGGCGTGCTGTCGCCGCTCCTGCGGTGTGGAGGCCGTCAGGACCGACGTCAGCAGGCCGGGGAAGCGGCGTTCGAGTTCGTCCCTGCGCAGTCTGCTCAGCCGGGAGTTGCCCACCAGCCGGGTCGCGACGACGCCGCTCTCCCGCAGCGTGCGCAGGTGGTGGGAGACGGTGGAACGCTTGACGGGGACGTCGAGGGTGGTGCAGGAACCCTCGCCCGCGCTGTCGAGCAACCGGACGATCTGCAGGCGGACGGGGTCGGCCAGGGCCTGTAGGACCGTACCGATGTCGACCTCGTCGAGGTCGGGTTCCGGCAGCCAGGTGTCCTTCGTGTCGCGCATCGCGGCCTCCATGGTGATCGCCTCCGACGATACACATCACATCGCCCACCGGTCCGCGGAAGAGTCGATGCACGTCAGTAGTTACGATCAGGATCGACCTATACTACGATGCCCATCGTAAAGGACGGCATCTATCGGAACAGGAGCACCCGATGACCGACACCGCGCAAGCCGACCACGGCGAGCGCTGGCGCCCTCATGCGATGGTTCTGGCCTTGGGCACCTTCGCCGTGGGAACCGACGCCTTCGTGATCGCCGGCCTGCTCCCCGACATCAGCCGTTCGCTGCACGTCGACACCGCCGCCGCGGGTCAGCTGGTCAGCGTCTTCGCCATCGCCTACGCGCTGCTGTCCCCCGTCCTGGCGGCCCTGACCGGCACGTGGTCCCGGCGCCGGGTGCTGGTCACGGCGCTCGCCGTCTTCGCGGTGGGCAACGTCGTCACCGCACTCGCCCCCGGCTACCCGCTGGTCCTGGCATCCCGGGTGGTGGCCGCGGCGGGAGCCGCGATGTTCACGCCCAACGCGGGAGCCACCGCCGCCGCCATCGCCGGCGATGAGCGGCGCGGGCGGGCGATCGCGATCGTGACCGTCGGCCTGACGTCCTCGCTCGCCCTCGGCGCGCCGCTGGGCACCGCCATCGGCAACGCGTTCGGGTGGAGGGCGACCATGTGGTTCGTCACGGCGCTCGCCGTCGTGATAGCGCCGGTGATCGCGCTGCGGCTGCCGGACATCAGACTCGGTGGCAAGGTGGGCCTGCGTCAGCGGCTCTCGCCGCTCACCGACCGCAAGGTGGCCGGCGTCCTCACCGTCACGCTGCTGGCCTTCGTCGGGATCTACCTGCCGTACACGTACATCAGCTCGGTCTTCGCACCGGCCATCGGCGGCGACGGCGGCCGAGTGGCGTTGCTGCTGCTGGTGTTCGGACTGGCCGGTACGGCGGGGAACCTGATGGCCGGCCGCCTGGCCGACCGGCACGGGCCCCGGAACGTGGTCATCTGCGCCACCCTCGGTCTGGCCGCGGTGTTCCTCGCCATGCTGCCCAGCCAGAAGTCGTTCGCCGCCGCGGTCGTCGTGGTGGCGCTCAGCGGAGTGGGCTCGTGGTCGGTGACCGCCCCTCAGCAGCACCGCGTCATGGCGCTCTCCCAGCCGGGGGCCGAAGCTCTGGGGGTCTCGCTCAACGCTGCCGTGATGTACCTGGCGATCTCCCTGTCCAGCGTGATCGGCGCGATCGGCCTGAACTCGTTCGGCAGTGCCGCCTCGCTGCTGCCCATCGCGGTGGTCTGCGTCCTCGCGGCGGCGCTGCTGACCTGGCTGTCCGCCCGGCCGGAGCGCCGGGCGGACGAGCAGGCCACCAGCGCCGCGGCGGACACGACTACCGGTGACGTCGGGGCGCCGGCCGTGAAGTGACCCCGATGAGCGGGCGGCGATCAGCGGATCCCGGTGGGCAACCGGTGCGCCGGGTGGCCGGCATCGCCGCCCGGTGCACGGCAGGAGTAGGCGTCGGCGACCCGGACGAGGAAGGCGGTCTCGTGGACGAGATCGTGACCGCCGAGCGCGGACAGCCCCACGACCCGCGTACGCGGCCCCTGGCCCCGATTCTTGGCGCGGCGGGCCGCTGCCAGCCAGCGTGCCATCTCCGCCGCGTCGGCGGGGGACAGGTCGGGGGCCGCCATCGGATCGGGACCGGGGAACGGCGGATCGGGGGAAGCGTAGTCGCGCAGTACGAGGATGGCGTCACGGATCTCGATGACCTGGCGGTACACCAGCAGGCTCCAGGGCCCGCGCGGCAGCAGCAGTTCCAGCAGGCGCGGCCGGGGCGGGGCGAGGGCTACCCAAGGCACCGCGGACACGAGGTCGCGCCAGAGTCTCCACAGACGCCAGAAGTCCCTCGCGTCCCGGTGCGCACGGCGGATGGCCGAAAACGCCGGCGCGGCGATGACGGCCGCCCTGGAGAAGCAGAACACACCCATGGTGAAGGGAAGGGTCGGCGCCACCCAGGAAACGTCCGAGATCAGCTGGATCAGACATCCCACCCAGAAAAGAGCAGCCAGGCAGCTGCCCAGTCCGAATAGGCCCATGGTGGTCCTGAGTGGAGATTTCCCGCCTCTGTACCAGTGTCGCAGGCACACGGCGATACACAGAATGTTGCCGGCCTGATGTATGCCGATCACTATCAGCCAGAAAACATCGCTTCCGGTGCCGAGCGACTGATGGACGTTCATGCCCGGGTTCCACCGCGCACCGAGGATTATCAGGCAGACGATGGCCAGGCCGGAACCGAGGTGAAGCCATTCCCGTTGCGGCCGGTCCGTCGTGACCAGGACGAAGTCCATGACGATGATGGCCGAAAGCACTCCGCACAGGTGGGTTGCCAGCACATACGCCTGGTAGATATGGAAGTCGCGGTCCGCCAGCTCGACCAGAAAATGCCGTTTCAGCGTCATGGTGATGGCCGCCGCCGCGACCGCGATCCACAGGCCGCGCTGCTGCGGCGACCGAATGGCGGAGGGCGCCCGTAACAGCAGGGCGAGCCACATGACCGACGTACCGACACCCTCGACCCACAGCCCGGTCGTCGTCACGTCATTGGACACGCGACAGCCCCAGTGCCGCTTCCCATTCACTCGCGGATTCGGACGGCGATGCCTCCGGCCGGACCGCGACGGTCCGCAGGAGGCTGGCGAGCATCTCGGCTTCCTGCTCCTGGCGGGTGGTGTAGTCGGTGCGTGCCAGGAGGCGCTGCGCGAGACCCAGATCGAGGTCCCCGAGCTGCCCGGGCGACCCGAGGCCGCCGGGCATGTCGAGCGTCGGGTGGTCGAACAGCATGTGGCCTATCTCGTGCAGGATGATGTGTTCCTGGTGGGGACGGCTGGTCTGCTGTTCGAAGAAGACGAAGTCGTCGGTGCCGGTGGCGAGCCACAGCCCGCAGGCTCCCGCCGCCGCGGCTCCGCTCGGCAGTGGGAGCAGGTGAAGCGGCCGCCCCCGCAGATCGGTCAGATGGGCACAGAGCTCTTCGAGGGAGAACGGAGGCTCCAGTCGCAAGGTGCCCAGTACGGCCTCACAGCGGCGGCGCAGCCGCCGGTACCGAATGCGCATACCACTCCCTGTTCTTCTCCGGCACTGTTTCCAGCGCTGCCCGAGCGAACTGGCCGCCTGCACGGTGGTTCCGTGGTACCCCCCACTGCCGGACCGGTGGTTGCACGTGCGAGGTCCGGGACGCACGCTGGATACCGTGGCTGACCACCCCTCATGGCGTCAACTGTCGCCGGTATCCTTTTCCAGGGGGAGGCCCTCCAAAGCACGCAATTGATCTAGGATTTCGGCCGCCGCCACCAGGCCCTTGGTGGACAGCCCATTGGCCCGCGCGGCAATCTTGGTGATGCCCGCGTCCCGCAGCGCCTCCCACTCGCTCAACTGGATGCCGGCCTCCCGTAGCGCGACCAGCCGCAGCAGCATGGAATCGATCTCCTCGGCGACCTCGTCGTCGAAGAAATACGCGGGCTTCACGCCGAAGAAGGCGGCGAGCGCCTCCAGGTGGTGCATCGTCGGGTTTCTGCGCGTCCCGTTACGCAGGTAGGCGATGTACGCCTTCGAGATGTCCCCCCCTCGTTCGCGGATCGCCCTGGCCACTTCGTCATTGCTGTAGGGGCCACGGTCTCGCGGATGCACGGTGGCGAACAAGTGGTTCAAACGACTTGCGAGCGCGCCCGTCGAGGAAGACCGCGCGATTTCAGCCATGCCTACTCCGATCCGTCACCGGTCAGTCTTTGATGTCAACCGTGCACCGATTTGCATCAGTTGACAAGGAACCGCCGCCAGCTAAGCTGACCCCTCGGCAACTGATATGGCCGTGGACTCCCTGATTCGCATGATCGTAGGGGCGGTCAGTTGCCGCGAGCGCTCCCTGGCACCGTCGACCCGTACGACACGTGGTGCCGCCGCGCCTGACGCCGATCCTCTGCTCCGCGCGACCGCTCAACCCTCGGAACACGTTGACCTCCTTTTGTGCTGCGACCGGATGGGGATGACGACTCGATGGAGAAGCAAGCCGTCCAAGACACGAACTGGATCCAGGTCCCCCGGCCCGCGCCCGGGGCCGCGACGCGGCTGGTCTGCTGTCCCCATGCCGGGGCGTCCGCGAGCGCCTTCGGCCCGCTGGCCAGGGCCCTGCCCGGCCACATCGAAGCGCTGTCCGTCCAGTACCCGGGCCGTCAGGGCGGGCCCGGCCACCAGGGCTTCACCGACATCGGCGAACTGGCGGACCGTATCGCCGCCGGCCTGCGGCCCTGGTGCGACCGGCCCTTCGCGGTTCTCGGCCACAGCATGGGATCCGTCGTCGCCTTCGAGCTGACCCGACGGCTGGAGGCCGCGGGGACGCCACCCGTGCGACTGTTCGTCTCCGGCCGGCGTTCGCCGTCGGACGGGCTCGGCGTGCACGTACCGCAGGACGACGAGGAGATCGTCGAAGAGCTCAGGACTCTGGGGGCCATCCCGGTCAAGCTCCTCGACAAACCCAAGTACCGGGAGTCGATCCTGACCGTGGTCCGCAACGACTACCGCGCGAACTCCGGTTACCTCGCCCCGCCGGACGCGACGGTGAACTGTCCCGTCACCTTCCTGCTGTCGGACGCGGACCCCTACGTCGACGCGGCAGCGGCCGACGCCTGGGGGAGCCACACCACAGGGGAGCTGAAGGTCACCTCCTTCCCCGGTGGCCATTTCTTTCTCAACGAACAGCTGGCCGAGGTGGCCGAGGCCGTCACCGCGGATCTCCGCGCCGGCTCCGCTGGGCGGCACGCGGGAGGGATACGGTGAAGAACCTGCTGGACAAGGCCGTGCCGTCGTGGCTGGAGCCGGCCGCGGACACGTCGGTGGACGAGACGACGGCACCGGTCAGGGACCGGTCCGCCCGCGAGACACCGGGCTCGTCGCCCGCGACCGGGGGAGACGAACTGGCCATCCGGGTCTACGAGGAGACGCTGGCGAACGGACCCGCCACCGTGCTGGAGGTGGCGACCGCCCTGCGCCTCCCGACCGCCACGGTCGAGCAGACGATGAGCACACTGCGCGGTCTGCGGCTGGTCAAGCGCTGCGAGGTGTCGGGCCACTACCGGGCGGTGAGCCCGGATGCCGCCCACGTCGAGCTGGTGGTGCCACTGGAAGAGGCCATCAGCGACAAGCGCCGTGAACTGGCCGGCATCCACGAGAAGCTGAGCTCGTTCGCCGAAACCTTCAGCACCCTGCGGCGCTCCAGGCCCCGGCAGGAAGTGGTGGTGCGCAGCCACGACCCCCGGGAGGTGGAGCTGCGGATGGCCGACCTCACCCGCGACCGGGTCGGCGAGGTGCTCGCCATGTGGCCGCTCGGTCCGGCCCGGGCCCAGCAGGACCAGCTCCTGGGGCGGGAGGCGCTGGCGGGCGGCACGCGTCTGCGGATTCTGTGCCCGCACACCGCCCGCACCAGTGCCTCCGCCCGCGCCGGTCTGCGCAGGGCCGCCGAGGCCGGCGCCCGCATCCGCACGTCCAACCACGTGTTCGAAGACCTCGTCATCGTGGGCGACGACGCGGTCTTCCTCTCCGAGCACGTCGAGGACCGGGACACCCCGTTGGTCACGATCGTCTACGAGCCGGCGGTCGTGTCCCTGCTCCGCCGGGTCTACGAGTACGCGTGGCAGTCGGGGGCCGACTTCCAGGCCGACGCCGTCTCGTACGGGGAGACGCTGGACGACGTCAAGGCCACCATCCTGGACCTGCTCGCCTCCGGTCTGAAGGACGACGTCGTCGCCCGCCGCATCGGCATGTCGTCGCGGACCTTCCGCAGGCACATCTCCGGCATCATGGGTGAACTCAACGCCGAGAGCCGGTTCCAGGCCGGGGTGGCGGCGGCCTGCGCCGGCCTCGTGGGTATGCGTGAGCCCTGCCCGCAGGTGGGCCGGGCCGGCTGAGCTGTCCGTTCCAGGCACGGCCTGCCGGGGCCCCGCGAGGGGGTCCCGGCAGGCCGTGCCTTCGTGTCCCCCGATTTCTTCCGGCTCTGCCGGCCCGAGTCCGCTGGCCAGGAGCGGCCAAGCCGTTTTAGGTCGTTGTCACGTACAGCAAACGCTCCTTACTGTTTTTTCAGTGCCCCATCCGAATCGGAGGATGTTCGAGCATGGTCAGCAAACTGATTGATCAGGATGACCGTTTTCTCGGAATCCTGGACCGCCTGACCACCAAGGCGATCGACGACTACTACAACCCGTACAAGCTGTTCGAGTGGCCGGACAGTCTGCCGGAGAACATGTGGTGGATGAGCCCGGAGCTGACAACGACGCACGGCACGGAAGCCGCCGCACGGCTCACCGAGAAGCAGCTCCACGCGCTGTCGCGCTACGAGAGCATCAACTTCTACAGCCTGAACGTGCACGGCATCCGGGAACTCCTCATCGAGGTCACCAAGCGCATACACACCACGGGGTTCGAGACGCCCTCCGAGTTCTTCCACCACTTCATCGGTGAGGAGAACGAGCACATGTGGTTCTTCGCCGAATTCTGCCTGCGCTACGGAAAGAAGATCTACCGCCAGCCTTCCGGCGCGGCCGTCGAGATCCCGCGCTCCGACGTGGAGAGCCTGTTGGTCTTCGCCCGGATCCTCATCTTCGAGGAGCTGGTCGACCACTTCAACTCCAAGATGGCGCTCGACGGCCGGCTGCACGAGACCATCCGTGGCATCAACCGGATTCACCACCAGGACGAGTCCCGGCACATCGCCTTCGGCCGCGAACTGGTCTCCGCGCTGTTCGAGGACGTGAAGCGCACCTCCTCCGAGGAGGAACTGAAGGACATCGCCGCGTACATCAGGCGGTACATGAGCTACAGCTTCGAGTCGCTGTACAACCCGCAGGTATACCGGGACGCGGGTGTCGAGAACCCGCTGGAGTTGCGCCGGGAACTCCTTGACTCCCCGACCCGTCCGGAGTTCGAGAAGAGTGTGTTCCGCAAGACCACGAAATTCCTGGAGAAGGCGGGACTCATCTGATGACCGACGCCCGCGCGGCCCTCGACCTGTCCCAGGCGCTCGTCATCCTCGACCCCGACCGGACGGACCTGCTCAAGGAACTCGACCGGACCTTCGCCGGCTGGGGAACATCCGCCGGCGCCCGCGAAATCCTCCCACCACCGCTGTACCCGGTCTCCGACCTGGAGAAGTTCGACGTCTACACGAACTTCCCGCACCTGGCCCTGGTCGCGGCGCCGCTCGATGTGGACAGCGGTGCGGCCAAGCCCGCCGACGGCCGCTTCGCACCGTCCGACCTGCGGGAATCACAGCTCGGACTGCCGCACGCGACCTGCTACGGCGCCTACCTGTACTACGAGAAGAGCCGGGTGACCGACGAGACCCTGGTGACCCTGGTGAACCGCTGCTTCCGCAACGAGGAGTCCTACGGCGGACTGCGCCGGCTGCTCAGCTTCCAGATGCGGGAGATCGTCGCACTGGGCTCGTACGAGCACACCCAGCAGGTGCTCTCTGCCTTCACGGAGCGCATCACCGCGTTCGCCGAGGAGCTGAATCTCGGACTGGAGAAGGCGGTCGCGTCCGACCCGTTCTTCGAGAACGACGGCGCCCGCGCCCTCATGGCGAGGCTCAGCCCGGTCAAGTTCGAGTTCCAGGCCGCGGACGGTCTGGCGATATCGTCGGTGAACACGCACCGCAATTTCTTCGGCGAACGCTGCGACATCCGCCTCGCGTCCGGCGACGGATACGCGTACACGAGCTGCGTGGCATTCGGACTGGAACGGTGGCTGTCCGTTCTGCTCGATCTGCACGGTGGCGACGCGCGGCAGGCGCTGGAATCCGTCAGGGCGGCCGCCCGGCAGGTTGCCTGACATGAGACACGGACGGGTCGGAATCGACCTGGTCCCGTTCGGCCGGGTCCGCGAGATGGCGGGGCGCGACAACGGGGCCGCGCTGGCCCGGATGCTCTCGGAAGAGGAATTGAGGCTTTCCCGCACGGCGGGCGGGCCGGACATCGCGGGTATCGCCGGTCGGCTGGCAGCCAAAGAAGCGGTGTTCAAACTCTTCCGCGTTCCGAGGCAGACGTTGCCGTGGCTCGGCATCGAAATACTGAAAGGCGACGGGGGCTGGCCCGTCGTACGACTCAGCGGACGCGCCGCCGATCTGGCACGGGACGCCGGTTTCGAGCACATCGAAGTGAGCATCACGCACGACGAACCATGTGCCGTGGCGGTCGCCTTCTGCGCCGGCGCGCCGGAGACGGACACCGGTCGCCTGACATCCGCCTGACAAGGGTCTGAGGAGTGGGAAATGGCATCGGCAGGAATCGACGAAGTACGCGCATGGATCCTGGAACGGCACCCGGAACGGGAGTCCGTCGAAGCGAACGAGAATCTCATCGAGAGCCGGCTCGTGGACTCGCTCTCGTTCGTTGAGCTGGTCTACGCCATCGAGAGCGCGAGCGGCGTGGAAATCGATTTCGACACCATCGACATCCAGGACTTCCAGACGCTCTCGGCGATCGAGAAGGCGTTCTTCGTCGCGGCCTGACTCCCGGAGGGGACAAGCATCATGGAAGCTGTCTCGTACACGGCCCAGTGGACGGCCGCGGCCCGGGCGGTCGAGTCCGAACGCGGCGACGAGGCGATGTTCGACGACCCGTTCGCCCGCGAGCTGGCGGCTCCGCGCGGCTTCGAACTGCTGGACAAGTACGGCGGGGGCGGCCTGCTGCCGTTCATCGCCATCCGCACGAAGTACCTGGACGACAGCATCGAGGCGATCCTGCGCGACAGCGGCATCCGGCAGGTCGTCCTCATCGCCGCCGGCATGGACACCCGGGCCTTCCGGCTGGCCTGGCCGCCCGGCGTGACGGTCTACGAGGTCGATCACGAGGCCCTGGTCACGGAGAAGCGCAGGCGCCTCGCCGCGCTGGGCGCGCGGCCGACGACCGAGCGCCGCGAGGTCGCCGCCGACCTGGCCGGGCAGTGGCTGCCCGCGCTGTACGACGCCGGGTTCGACCGCGACCAGCCCACCCTGTGGGTCGCGGAAGGACTGATGTTCTTCCTCACCCGGGAGCAGGCGTCCGAGCTTCTCGCGGTCCTCGGATCCGCCTCGGCCGCCGGCAGCTGGCTGGCCGTCGACTTCGTCAGCAAGGCCCTGTTGCGCAGCCCGTTCTCCCGCGGCTTCCTCGAGGGCCTGCGCGAGGACGGCACACCCTGGCTGTTCGGCACCGACGAGCCCGAGGAGTTCCTGGCCGGCACCGGGTGGAAGGTGCGGGAGCTGAAGGAGCCGGGCGAACCCGGCGCAGGACAGGACCGGTGGCCGTACGAGGTGCAGCCCCGCGACCGCAGGGGCGCTCCCCGCAGCTGGCTGGTCCGCGCGGAGTTCGCGGGCCGCTGAGAGGAGAGCACATGAGCGACGCCACGACCTTGGAGAGGATCGAGTCGTTCCTCCCCGAGCGCAGCGTGAAGATCGACGAAGTCGCCGGCAGCCTTGGCCTCAGACGGGCCGAGGTGGGCGTGTTCCGGAAGATCTACGGCCTGGACCGGCTCCGGTTCGACCCGGACACGGGCCTGTTCGACCTGGTCCTCCCCGCGGCACGGCAGGCGTTGAAGGCGCTCCCGGAAGGGCACCGGATCAGGTACGTCATCTACGCCCACACCATGCAGACCCTCACCCCGCCGCACATCGACGCCGCTCAGGTGATCCGTGACGATCTGGGACTGCACGACGCCGAGGCGTTCGCGCTCACCCAGCAGGCGTGCGTCAGCAGCCTGGGGGCCATCGACCTGGCGGGCGAACTGCTGCGGGCCGAGGCGCCGGAGGGCGCCCACGCGCTGATGGTGACCGGCGAGCGGGCCTACTCGCCCAAGGTCCAGCTGATCCCCAACAGCGCCATCATGGCCGACGCCGCGGCTGCCTGCCTGGTGACCGTGGGCGGCCGGGGTGACGAGGTGCGCTCGCACGTCACACGCACCCTCGGCGAGTACGCGGCCGGACTGGAGATGACCAAGGAGGAGATCCAGGGCTTCGGCCGGGCCTACAGCACGGTGCTCGGCGAGGTCATCCTGGAAGCCGTACGGGAGGCGGGGCTGACCTTCGACGACATCGACCTCGTTGTCCCGCACAACGTGAACATGGTCTCCTGGCGGCAGACGATCAAGGAGATGGGCGCCGACCCGGGCCGGTTCTTCCTGGACAACATCGCGCGCTACAGCCACTGCTACGCCTCGGACGTCTTCGTCAACTACACCACGCTGCGCGACAGCGACCGGCTCGTCGACGGCCGCCACTACGTCCTGTGCTCCGTCGGTCTGGGCGCCACCTTCGGCGCCATGGTGATCACCCACCGGAAGCGGTGAGCGCGGTGAACGCCACGGCCTACACGGCGGATCTCAAGGAAGCGCTCACCGGCGACCGCGACGCCCGGTTCGTGTGGCTGTGCAACTTCGAGGTGGAGAACCAGTGGGCGCGCGACTACGTCGGCCTGCCGGCGGCGCGCGTGTCGGCCACCAGCGCGACCGTGCAGCGCATGGAGGAACTCGGCGCCCTGCTGGCCGAACCCACCGACTGCCTGCTGCTGGACCGGCCACTGGACGACGGCTACCGCCGCTACGTCGAGAAGACCGGCCTGGGCGCCCCCGTCGAGCTGGTCACGCGGGACCCGGCCGGCGTCGGCGGCACCAGCCAGGCCGTGCTCGACTCACCGGAACTGATGGACCGGCTGCGGCAGCTCGCGCGGGACGGCGCGTATCTGATGCCCATGGGCAACTCGCCCCTGGAGGAGCGGATCTCCCTGGAGACGGGGTTGCGCGCCGCGGTGCCGAACGCGGCCACCTACGAGCGGGTCAACAGCAAGATCTACAGCCGCCGCCTCGCCGGGGAGTTGGGGCTGCGCGAGATACCCGGATTCTGCTGCGAGACGGTCCCGCAGCTGCGCCACGCGCTCGACCAGGGGCTGAGCGACGGCGGGCCGCTGATCGTCAAGGACGCCTACGGCGTCTCCGGCAAGGGCCTGCTCGTACTGGACAGCCGCAAGAAGGCCGACAGGTTGCTGCGCATGGTCGAGCGCCGGGCGCACAACACCGGCGACGACGCGATCCATGTCGTCGTGGAGCGGTTCCTGCCCAAACGGTTCGACCTCAACTACCAGTTCACCATCGACCGCGCCGGGGGCGTCCGGCTCGACTTCGTCAAGGAGGCGCTCACCTCCGGCGGGGTGCACCTCGGCCACGTCATGCCGGCCGGCCTCACCCCGGCCCAGCACGAGACGCTGACCGAGGCCGCCGAGGCGCTGGGCGCACGGCTGTACAAGGACGGGTTCTTCGGCATCGTGGGCGTCGACGCCCTCGTGGGCACCGACGACCTGGTCCATCCGGTCCTGGAGATCAACGCCCGGCTGAACATGTCCAGCTACCAGGGGCGCGTCACCGAACGGTTCCTGGCCCCCGGGGGCACGGCACTGGCCAGGCACTATCCCCTGCGGCTCACCACGCCGGTCTCCTTCGACGAGGTGGCCGAGGCCCTCGGCGCCCTGGCCGAACCGCCGTCGGCGGGCAACGGAGCGGTCATCACGTCCTTCGGCACGGTCAACGCGCAGAGCGGCGCCTCCGTCCCGTTCGACGGCCGGCTCTACACCATGCTCTTCGCCGCGAGACGCGAGGAACTCGCCGCCCTCGACCAGCGGGTGGCCCGCTCGCTCGCACGATTCGGCACCACCGAGAGGAAGCCATGAGCAGCCGGAAGGAAGCCACCAGCAGCACCGACGGCACGAGCGGCACGGAATTCCATGTGCAGGGTGTGCCGATCTCGCACATCGCCGAGGAGTTCGGCACCCCCGTGTTCGTCTACGACGCCGAGGAGCTGCGCTCCGTCTACCAGTCGCTGCGCGACCGGCTGCACCCGGCGGTGGACGTCTTCTTCTCCCTGAAGGCCAACCCGAACGTCAGCGTCACTTCCCGGCTGGGCAAGCTCGGCGCCGGCGCGGAGATCTCCTCCATGGTCGAGCTGCTGACCGTGGAGCGAGCGGGCATCGCACCGGACGACGTCATCTTCCTGGGACCGGGCAAGACGCGCGCCGAGCTGGAGGCCTGCGTCGCCGCCGGTCTGTACGCCATCGTGTGCGAGTCGCTGGACGAGGCCGCCGAGATCGAGGAGATCGCCGCCGCCACGGGCCGCGACGAGGTCCCCGTGCTGCTCCGCGTCAACCCGGACTTCCACACCAAGGGCTCCGGCCTGACGATGGGCGGCAAGCCACGCCAGTTCGGCATCGACGCCGACGTCCTGCGCCGCTCCCGGAGCCTTTTCGACCGCCTGCGCAGGGTGCGGGTGCGCGGCTTCCACGCCTACATGGGCACCCGCTTCCTGGGCGCCGAGGACCTCGCGCACAACACCCGCCAGATCCTCGCCATGGCCGACGAACTCGCGCAGGCCCTCGGGATCGAACTGGAGACCGTCGACTTCGGCGGCGGCTTCGGCGTCGCCTATTTCGACAACGAGAAGGACCTCGACCTCCAGGCCACGGTCGCCGGGATCAACGAGGTGGTCGAGCCGTTCGCCGCCGCGCACCCCCGGTGCCGGCTGATCAACGAACTCGGGCGATACCTGACCGCGACGTGCGGCACGTACGTGGTGCGGGCGCTGTACGTCAAGGAGTCGATGGGCGAGCGGTTCGTCATCGCCGACGGCGGCACCAACCACCACATGGCGGCGGTCGGAGTCGGCAGCTTCGTCAAGCGCAACTTCCCGATCCGCTCCCTGACCCGGTACGACGACGAGCTGACCGGCACCTACACCGTCACCGGGCCGCTGTGCACCCCCAACGACGTCATCGGCAAGAAGGTCGTCCTGCCCCCGGTCCAGGCCGGTGACCTGCTGGGGGTCGAGCGCTCGGGAGCGTACGGACCGACCGCCTCACCGGGCCTGTTCCTCAGCCACGGCTTCCCGGCCGAGGTGCTGGTCCACAACGGGACCGCGCACCTCGTGCGGGAGCGGGACCGCAAGGAGGAACTGCTCACCAAGCAGCGCCTCATCGACTTCGACTGACACAGGAGCGAACTGGCAATGGAACGCGGCAGCGTGATCTCGGCGGTGGAGAAGTCCCTCAGCGAGGTGCTGGAGCGCCCCGTCACCGGTCTCACCGAGGAGGTACGCCTCTTCGAGGACTTGCATCTGGACTCCACGTCCGTCCTGGAACTGCTCATGGCACTGGAGGACGCCGTGGACATATCGGTGGACCCCGAGGACCTGGACATGGACGACTTCAAGTCGGTCGGATCGCTCACCGACTACGTCCTGTCCCAGACCGCGCAGACCACCGGCGAGGGATGAGGCGACGGCGATGCCCAGTCTGCGTGCCGCCTGCGCCGTGGTGTGCCCACCGCGCAGGCCCTACGACGACGACCCGTCCCTCCTCTCCTACTACCGCGACCTGGTCGAGCCGTTCGGGCTGGAGGTGGAGGAGGACCTGCTGCGCGCGGGGCCGAACGTCGGCCACCGGGAGCTGGTCGACCGGCTGGTGACGGCCGGTGACATCGGCGACAGCGCGCCCGATCTGGTGATCGTGACGCAGGCGCTGCCGGACGTCACCCCGTTCACCGCGATCTCCCCCTATCTCGACCGGCTTCTCGGCGGCCGTGCCACCAACTTCGGCATCCACCAGCAGGGCCTGGCGGCGCCCTTCACGGCGCTGCGCATCATCTCCGCCTTCCAGCGCGCCGGACGCAGCCTCGATGCGGTGCTCGCCGTCCTGGAGCAGACCACCCTGCCCACCCGGTTCCCGCTGGTCCACGACAACCACCTGGTGGACTCGGGGGTCATGCTCCGGTTCGGCCGGGACGGCGGGCCCCGGGTGACCGGAGTCGAGGCGGTCCCCGCCACCGAGCCGGTGGCCGCCCGGATCGGCGCGGTGGCGGACAAGGAGCCGGACGGCACCCTGGTGGTGGCCGGGCCGTGGCTGGACGTGGCCACGCTCGACGGCGTCCGCCACCACTACCAGGCCGGCCAAGGCACGTACTGCACCAGCGTGTGGCTGGCGCTCGCCCGGCACTGGCGCTCCTGGCAGCGGAAGTACCCGACGGTGGTGCTGTGCGACACCGACCCGCGCTCCGGGGACAGTCACCTGGCCGTGCTGCGGTCGGACGGCCACGGCGCGCTCCCGGGCGCGGCGGGAGGTGAGGGACGGTGACACCGGTGGACACCGCCACGACGACCTCCCCGGACGCGGCGGCCCTGCGCGACTTCGCCGCCGCGCTGGACGCCTGCCACGACAGGGTGGCCCCGGGCGGCCTGGTGGTCTCCCGCGGCGGCTGGGCCGTCGCCTCACCGGCGCGGGTGACCGCCGGGGCGCACGTGCCGGGCAGCTCGGGAGCGCTGATGGCGGAGCACGGCGGGACACCGGCCGCCGACCGCCGGCAGCAGGCGTTCGCGGAGGAACTGATCGGGCTGCACCGGCGGACCCTGCGCGAGGTGCTGGACGGCGCGGTCGCCCGGCTCGACAGGCGCGTCTCGGAGGGCGCCAACCTGCTCAACCGCCAGCTCGTCCAGGGCGCGGTGGCCGATGTGGCCCTTGCCCTGTCGGAGTCGGACGACCTGCGCGAGCTGCCCATGAGCACCCCGTGGCGGCGCTGGCGGATCCACCGGGACCTGGTGGACGCGGGCCGCACCGCCCTCAAGCTGTACGGCGCCGCCGGTTTCGCCGCCGGGGGGCCGGGGACCGTCCTGTACCTGACCGAGGTTCTCGGCAACACCTACCTGCGCCCGGAGCAGCCGGGATCGGAGGCCGGAGATGACTGAGCCCACCGGCGAGCGGATCGCCGCACTGCGCTCGTACGTACGGGAGGCCGGCCGCGAACTGCGGACGATCGGCCTGGAGATCGACCGCGACCCGGAGGCGATCGACCGCTGGCTTGGACTGCCCGCCGTGGACATCATGCGCGGCTGCACCATACCGGCGGAGTACCTCGACTCCCCGCTGCGCATCGGCGCGTACACCTACGACATGACCTCCTGCCTCGAACACACGGTGACCATCGAGGAGCTGAGCTACGGCGACGCGGGATTCATGCTCGCCTGCCCCGGTCCCCTCATGTCGGGGGTGGCGGTGGGCGCCCTGGGCGACGACAAGCAGCGCCACATGTACTACGAGCGCATGGCCGGACCGGAGCCCGTCTGGACGTTCTTCGGGCTCACCGAACCGGCCAAGGGATCGGCCGCCACCGAGCTGGAGACCACGCTCGTCCCCGAGGGCGACGGCTTCCGCCTCACCGGCGAGAAGCGGTACGTGGGCAACGCCGCGTACGCCCAGCTGGGCGTGGTGTTCTGCCGCCGGGCGCCCGGGCCGCTGGGCATCGAGGCGGTCCTGGTGGACACGGACGCTCCCGGATTCCACGCCGAGCCGATCCCCACCGTGGGCATGCGCGGGGCGCGGATCTCCGCCATCAGGCTCGACGGCGTACGCGTGGAGCGTGAGCGGATCCTCGGCTACGACAGCCTCAAGCCCAGCCGGCGCGGGCTGATCGGCGCCATCCGCACCCTCCAGCGGTTCCGCCCGGTGCTGGCCGGCACCATCGTGGGGCTGTGCCGCGCGACGCTGGACCACGTACGCGAGCAGCGCCCCGCCCTGACGGGCGGCGCCCGGGCCCGGCTGGAGGACCTGGAGGACCGGCTCGCCGCCGTACGCCGGCAGAACTACGAGGTCGCCGCGGCCATCGACGCCGGCCGGGTGCGCGCCGACCGCGTCGCCGGGGTCAAGACGCGCGCCGCGGAGCTGGCCGAACGCTGCACGCTGGCCGCCGCGGACCTGATGGGCCCCGGCGCGCTTCTGGAGGACCCGCTGCTGAACAAGCTGTACCGGGACGCGCGGGCCTTCGAGTTCATGGAGGGAACCGGTCACATCCAGCGGCTGGCCGTCTTCCAGGGCGTACTCAAGAGGACGTTTCTCGACTAGCGGGACACCGCGAAGGGGCAGGGGGAACACACGGTGTGGATCGGTGTCGACGTCACGCACGAGAACGAACTGGCGGCCCTGCTCGCCCGCCCGTGGTTCCGTGACTACACGTACGCCCCAGAAGAACTCCAGACCGCCGCCTCCTTCGGCGCGGAGCGAGCCCATGAGTTCCTGACCGGGCGCTTCGCGGGCAAGGAGGCGGTGCTGAAGGTCATCGGCACCGGTGTGGGGGCGGGCGTGACCCCCCGCCAGGTGGCCATCCTGCGGACCCACGGCGGGGCGCCGCAGGTCCGCCTCTCCGGCGCGGCGGCCCGGCACGCCCGCGATCGTGGCATCGCCGGCATCAGCGTGTCCGTCACGCACAAGAAGGGTGTGGTCGTCGCCGTCGCGATCGGCGTGCCCGCCGCCTCGCACGCCGACAGCGAAGCCCCCGAACTCTCGTGCTGAACCGCGCGACGCGACCGCCGCCGCCCCCTGGCTGCCGGGGCCGTGATGCCCGGTTACGCGACGGACGAGACGGCCGGGCTGATGCCCCTGCCCATCGAGCCGGCACTTCCGCGGCATCCCCGTCGTGCGTCTCGGCATGCCCCGGGCATGAAAAAACCCCAGGTCACGGCGAGTGAGTCCTGGGGTGATTCCGAGCCGCTTTCGGGATTCGAACCCGAGACCTACGCATTACGAGTGCGTTGCTCTGGCCATCTGAGCTAAAGCGGCGCGCTGTCCGCACTACGGTGCGATCAGCAACGACGGTAAGTCTACACAGTTCCGCGGGGTGCTTCGTACCCGCCCCGGAGCGGGTGGTTCCGGGGCGAGCGGCGCGGGCCACGGCCTGTCGTCCGGCTCAGGGCGCGGGGTGTCGGTGGTGGCCCGTCAGTGGGGTGAGCGGGGTCGGGTGCGTGATCCGGACTCCGGACTCTAGGAGCAGCGTTTGCCTGGAGCCGGCGGGGTGCCGCGGAGGAGGTAGGTGTTGATCGCCGAGTCGATGCAGGCGCTGCCGCGGCCGTAGGCGGTGTGGCCGTCGCCGACGTAGGTCAGGAGGCGGCCGGAGGAGAGCTGGCGGGCCAGGGACTGCGCCCAGCGGTACGGGGTCGCCGGGTCGCGGACCGTGCCGACCACCAGGATCGGCGCCGCGCCCCTCGCCTCGATGCGGTGCGGCTCACCTGTCGCCTTCACCGGCCAGTACGCGCAGTTCAGCGCCGCCCAGGCCAGGCCCGGGCCGAAGACCGGGGACACCTTCTCGAACGCGGGCAGTGCCTTCTCCGCCTGTTCCGGGCCGGTGAAGGCCGGCGGCAGGTCGAGGCAGTTCACGGCGGCGTTGGCCATCATCAGGTTGCTGTAGTGGCCGTTCGCGTCCCGCTCGTAGTAGCTGTCGGAGAGGGCGAGCAGGCCCGCGCCGTCGTTGTGCCGCATCGCCGAGGTCAGCGCCTCGCGCAGCTGCTCCCAGGACCCCTCGTCGTACATCGACGCGATCACCCCGGTGGTGGCCAGCGCCTCCCCCAGCCTGCGGCCGTCCGCGTCGCCCGCGGGCACGGGATGGGCGTCCAGCTTGCGGAAGAACGCCCGCAGGTGGTCGCCGGCCTGCGCGGGTGCCGTCCCCTTCCCGCCGAGCGGGCAGTCGGAGCGCCGTACGCAGTCCTTCGCGAACGCCTGGAACGCCGTCTCGAAGCCGGCGGTCTGGTCCAGGTTCAGCCTGCGGGCGTCCAGGGACGGGTCCATGGCGCCGTCGAGCACCATCCGGCCGACCCGCGCCGGGAACAGCCCGGCGTACGTCGCCCCGAGGAACGTGCCGTACGACGCCCCTACGTAGTTCAGCTTCCGGTCGCCGAGCACCGCCCGCAGGATGTCCATGTCGCGGGCCGTCTCCACGGTGGAGACGTGCCGCAGCAGCTTCGCCGAGTGGGCCCCGCAGCTCTCGGCGAACTCGCGGTCCGCCGTGACCAGCGCGTTGCGCTCCCGCCGGTCGTCGGGGGTGATGTCGGTCTGCGTGTACGCGTCCATCCGCTGCCCGTCGAGGCAGTGGACGGGCTCACTGCGGGCGACACCCCGGGGGTCCACCGCGACCATGTCGTAACGGGCCCGGATTTGGGCCGGGTAGCCGATGCCCGCGTACTGCTGGAGGTAGCCGACCGCCGAACCGCCCGGACCACCCGGGTTGACCAGCAGCGACCCGAGCGGCTTGCCCTTCCCGGTGGCCTTCTTGCGCGCGACGGCGAGCCGGACGGAGCCGGCGCCGGGTGCGGCGTAGTCCAGCGGGGCCTTCATCGTGGCGCACTGGAAGCCGGGTGCTCCGCAGTCGCGCCATCGCAGCCGCTGGCTGTAGTACGACGTCAGCGCCGACGGCGTCGAACGCGGCAGCGCGGCCAGCGCCGCGTCCACCGTCGCGCCTCTCGCCGTACTGGAACTCCCCGGTGAGCAGGCGGACATGAGCAGGGCGGCGGCCGTGACGAGGGTGGCCGCGAGACGGGCCGTCGTCCGGGTGCGGATGCCACGGATCCGGTGGGGGGATGGCCTGGTGTGCATCAGCCGAGCGTAACGGTGCGCGACCGGCCGGGTGCGTTCTGTGCGAACTGTGGCTCGTACGAGGGACACCCTCCGCCGTGTCCCCCTCGGCGGCCGGGCCGCACCGTCACCCCGCCCGCAGGGCCATGGTCATCGCCTCCACGGCCAGCAGCGGGGACACATTGCGGTCCAGGGCCTCTCTGCACGCGGCGATCGCCTCGATACGGCGGAGGGTGGACTCCGGCGCGCCGGCGCGGGCCAGCCGTTCCAGGGCGTCCCCGGCGTCGGCGTTGGCGATCGCCACGCGGGTGCCGAGCTGGAGGGCGAGGACGTCGCGGTAGAAGGCGGTGAGGTCACCGAGGGCGATGTCGAGGCTGTCGCGCTGCGTACGGGTCTTGCGGCGCTTCTGCATGTCCTCGAGGTCCTTCATCACGCCCGCCGTGCCACGCGGCAGCCGGCCGCCCTGGGCCGCGCCCAGCGCCGCCTTCATCTCCTCGGTCTCCTTGCCGTCCGTCTCCTCGGCGAGCTGCTTGGCGTCCTCGGCCGCCGCGTCGACCAGCTCCTGCGCGGCCCTGAGGCACGCGCCGACCTCGTCGAGGCGCAGCGGCAGCTTCAGCACGGCCGCGCGCCGCTCGCGGGCCGCCGGGTCGGTGGCGAGCCGGCGGGCCCGGTCGACATGGCCCTGGGTGGCGCGGGCGGCGGCGACGGCGACCTCCGGGTCGATGCCGTCGCGGCGTACGAGCATGTCGGCGACCGCGTCGACCGTCGGCGTGCGCAGATTCAGGTGCCGGCAGCGGGAGCGGATGGTGGGCAGGACGTCCTCGACGGACGGGGCGCACAGCAGCCACACCGTGCGCGGGGCCGGCTCCTCCACGGCCTTCAGGACGGCGTTGGCCGACTTCTCGTTCAGCCGCTCGGCGTCCTCGACCAGGATGATCTGCCAGCGGCCGGTCGCCGGTGAGGTGAACGACTTGCGGACCGTGTCCCGCATGTCCCTGACCAGGATCTCCGAGCCGACCGCGGCGACCGTCGTCACATCCGCGTGCGTGCCGAGCAGGGCCGTGTGACAGCCGTCGCAGAAACCGCAGCCGGGGGCTCCGCCGAGGGCGCGGTCGGGGCTCACGCACTGGAGTGCGGCGGCGAAGGCCCGCGCCGCCTGGTTGCGGCCCGCGCCGGGCGGGCCCGTGAACAGCCAGGCGTGCGTCATCTTCGACGCCTCCGGCGGCGGCTGGTCCGCCGCGGCGGCCGTGACGAGGGCATCGGCGTCCCGCGCGGCCGCATCCAGCACCGCGCTCACCTTCTCCTGCCCGACGAGGTCGTCCCACACGGTCATGGGTCACGCCGTCCTTCCGTCACACTCCACGTTCCGGACTCCATTGTGCGGGCGAGGTCTGACAACGGGCGCCGGCGGTGGCCGGTGCGGTCGCCTCGGCGTCCCGCATCCCGGTCGCCGGTACCGGGTGCGGACGCTTCCATGAGCACCTCCCCCGCCGCCGTGCGGACGTACAGCACCGACCGGCCGGCCCGCTGCCGCTCCACCAGCCCCGCGTCCAGCAGGACCCGCAGATGCCGGCCCACCGATCCGAGGCCCTGACCGGTCACGGCGACCAGCTGGGTCGTGCTCATGGGAGTTCCGAGCAGCGCCAGCACTCCGGCGCGCGCGGTACCCATGAGCGCTCCGAGCCCGGCCGGGACGGGCCGCCGACGGTGGCTGTCGGCGAGCACCCCGAGACACGGATAGACGACGGCGTACCGCTCCCGTCCCTCCCACGAGACCCAACTGGTCTCCGGCGTGACCGGCATGAACAGCAGCTCGGCCCCGGCGGCGATCTCCCGCGGCGGATACGCGTTCAGGTTGACCTGGAACCGGCTCTCCCCCAGCCACCGCGTCATCCCCGGCCGCAGCGAGTCCAGCACGGCCGCCCAGCCGCCCTGGCTCACCCGCGCGGTCCGCGCGACCACGTCGGCCTCCAGGACGCGCCGCCGGCGCTCCCAGTACGGCCGTACGGTCTCCTCCCAGACGTAGGTCAGGAGCGCGCTCGCCCGCTCGGGCAGGTCGTCCCGCTCCAGGACGGCGGGGAGCCGGCCCCGGAGGGACACGCGGAGGTCGGCCCGCGCCTCCCCGGCCCCGGCCGCCCGTACCCGGGCCACGGTCTCCTCGAAACCCTCCCCGACGCACGAGGTGGGGCAGAAGAAGTCGGCGATCCAGGAGGTGCCGAGTGCCGCCGGCACGAGCCGCGCGGTCACCGGGTCGGCCGCGAGGCGCGCGCGGTAGCCGGGCAGGTGGGCGCGCAGCCATGCCTCCTCGCCCGGATGGGCGCCGGCCCCCGCGCACAGCAGTCTCAGGCTCCCGAAGGTCCCGGCGAACGGCGAGAGCACGAACCGGCTGCGGGCGAGGGTGTCGGTGCCGACCTGCCATGAGCCCATGCGTACGTACGACCTTTCGCGTGTCGGCGAAACGGTGCACACGGCCCCGGGCCGCTCCGAGACTCGGCACATGCGCAGCTACCGGACCCTGTTCCGCACCCCGGAGTACACCCCGTTCCTGCTCTCCTTCGCCGCTTTTGCCGCGGCCCAGACGATCGGCGGCCTGGCCCTCGGCACGCTGGTGCTGCGGGCCACCGGCTCCCCGCTCCTGTCGGCGGTGAGCATGTTCGGCCCGCAGCTGGCGCAGTTGGCGGGGGCCACCTTCCTGCTCTCGGGTGCCGACCGCCTGCCCCCGCGCGCGATCCTGTCCGGCATCGCCCTCGCCTTCGCGGCCGGCACGACGGTGCTGGCGCTGCCCGGTCTGCCGGTCCGGGCGGTCTTCGCCGTCCTGCTCCTCCAGGGCCTGGTCGCGTCGCTGGGCGGAGGAGTGCGCGGGGGACTGCTGAACGACATCCTCACCAAAGACGGTTATGTCCTCGGCCGCTCGGTGTACAACATGCTCTGGGGCCTGACGCAGATGGCCGGTTTCGCGACGGGCGGCGCACTGCTCGCGCTGCTGCCCCCGCCGGCCTGCCTCCTCCTCGCGGCCGCGCTGTACCTGCTGGCGGCCCTCGTCACCCGCCTGGGTCTCACGGCCCGCCCACCCCGTTCCGCCGGCCGCCCGTCCATCTCGGCGACCTGGCGCACCAACGCCCTCCTGTGGTCCTCGCGCCCCCGCCGCCTGACGTATCTGGGGCTGTGGGTCCCCAACGGGCTGGTGGTCGGCAGCGATTCGCTCTACGTCTCCTACGCCCCCGGAGCCGCCGGCACGCTGTACGCGTGCGGGGCACTGGGCATGTTCGTGGGCGACATGGCGGTGGGCCGCCTCGTACCGCCCTCGGTGCGCCGCCGTATCGCGACCCCGCTGCGTCTGCTGCTCGCGGTTCCGTATCTGTGCTTCGTCCTGCGGCCGGCAGTGGCGCTGTCGGCCGTGGCCGTCACCGTGGCCTCCGTCGGCTTCGCCGCGGGTCTGGTCCTTCAGGAACGCCTCATGTCGCTCACCCCCGACGACCTCGCGGGCCACGCCCTGGGCCTGCACGCCACCGGCATGGCCGCCCTCCAGGGCGTCGGCGCCGCCCTCGCGGGCACACTGGCCCAGCTGACGTCCCCGGCCACGGCGATGACCTTGATGGCGGCTGGATCGGTCACCAGCACCGTGAGCCTCGCGGTGCTGGGCAGGCAGGAGGAGCGACGGTCGGCCGCGCCCGGTCCCCACCCGGGAGGCCTGTCGGAACCGGCCGCCGCGGACTAGGGCAGGAAGAGGCTGCGCTCCCTCGCTCGCCGGCGTCCTGCGCCTTCCGGTGCTTTTCGACTTTGCGGTCGGCGACGATCCCCGCTGTGGACCGGTGCCGGACAGGAACCGTTGGCGGCCCTCAGCCGGTGCCGGGCGGGAACCGTCTCAGCCCCGGTGCCGGGCGGGAACCGAGGCTCGCCCTCGCCGGCGCCGAGCACGCACCGTCCCCGCCCAACCGGTGCCGGGCGGGAAAACCGGTTCCGCCCCGCACCCGGTGGGCGTGTGTGCTCAGCCGCGGGGGCCCCGGCCGCGGCCCCCGCGGTTCCGGTTCTCGCCGGTGCCGCCCTGGTCGCCGTGCGGCTGCTCGTCGTAGGAGCCCAGCAGCTCGTCCGCCAGGGTCGGCAGGTCGTCCAGCGGGGTCTCCTCGGCCCAGTCGGAGCGCGGGCGGCGGCGCGGTGTGCCGTCGGCGTCGATCTGGGGCATCTCGCGCGTGTGCGCCTCGGAACCGTCGGGGCCCGCGCCCGGCCGCCGCCCGCCCGGCCGCTCGTCCCGGAAGAAGCCGGGCGGCACCCGGCCCGCCGGGTCGTCCTCCCGTACGGGCGGCAGCACGGCGGTCTCGTCGGCGGCACCGGGATGCGTCACCGGCGGCAGCTTGGCCGTGTCCTCCACGGACACCGGCGGCAGCTTGGCCGTGTCCTCGACGGACACCGGCGGCAGTACGGCCGTCTCGTCCGCCGCACCCGGCGTCACCGGGGGCTGCGGCAGCTCGGCGGTCACCTCGGCGTCGGCGTGGGGCCGCCGCGCTTCCTCGGCGGGGCCGCCGCGTTCCGCGCGCACCGGCCGCAGCACCGTGGTGTCGTCCGTGTCCCGGACGTCCCTACGTCGGTCGTCCGCGCCAGGTGAGACCACCGGCGTGGGGGCCGTGACCGCTTGGTCCGTCACGGCCGCCGTGCCCGGTGCCGCCGGGGTGCCCGGCAGCGGGGCGGTGGGCCTGCGGGCCGCCGCGTCGGCTGCCGCCGCGGCCTCGGCGGCCTGCCGACGGGCCTCCTCGGCCCGCAGCAACGCCTCCTCGGCCTTGCGCTGCGCCTCCAGACGGCGGGCTTCCTCCTCGGCACGCAACCGGGCCTGGCGGGCCTCTTCCTCGGCGCGCCGCCGGGCCTCCTCCTCGGCCTGCTTGCGGCGCCGTTCCTCCTCGGCCCTGCGGCGGGCCTCGGCCTCGGCGCGCGCCTTCTCCTCGGCGAGGAGCCGCTGCCGCTCCTCCTCCGCACGCCGGGCGGCTTCCTCGGCCCGCTGCCGGGCCTCCTCCGCCTGCCGTTCGGCCTCGCGCCGCTGCGCCTCTTCCAGCTCGCGCCGCTTGCGCTCCTCCTCCTCGGCGCGCAGCCTGGCGAGCTGCTCCTGGCGCTCGCGCTCCAGGCGCTCCTCCTCGGCCTTGCGCGCGGCCTCCTCCTCGGCCTTGCGGCGGGCCTCCTCCTCAGCCTTCCTGCGCGCCTCCTCGCGGGCCTTGACCTCGGCCTCGGACAGCGGCAGCACGATGTCCAGCCGGTGCCGGATCACGGTGGTGACGGCCTCGGGCTCCTGCCCGGCGTCCACGACCAGGTAGCGGCCGGGGTCGGAGGCGGCCAGCGTCAGGAAACCGGACCGTACGCGCGCGTGGAACTCCGCCGGCTCCGACTCCAGCCGGTCCGGCGCCTCGGTGAACCGCTCGCGCGCGGTCTCCGGGGAGACGTCCAGCAGGACGGTGAGGTGCGGGACGAGCCCGTCGGTGGCCCAGCGGTTGATGCGGGCGATCTCGGTCGGGGAGAGATCGCGTCCGGCGCCCTGGTAGGCGACGGAGGAGTCGATGTAGCGGTCGGAGATGACCACCGCGCCGCGTTCCAGCGCGGGGCGTACGACCGTGTCGACGTGCTCCGCGCGGTCGGCGGCGTACAGCAGTGCCTCCGCGCGGTGCGACAGGCCCGCCGAGGACACGTCCAGCAGGATCGAGCGCAGCCGCTTGCCGACCGGGGTGGCGCCGGGCTCACGGGTGAGCACGACCTCGTGGCCCTTGGCGCGGATCCACTCGGCGAGGGACTCGGCCTGGGTGGACTTGCCGGCGCCGTCACCGCCCTCCAGGGCGATGAAGAAGCCGGTCGTCGCCGGCGCCGTGACGGGGTCGTCGCCGCCCAGCAGCGCGTCCTTGAGGTCCTGGCGCAGCGGTACGCCGGACCGGTCGTCGACCTTGGCGAGCACCAGCGCGGCCACCGGCAGCAGCAGCGCGCCGACCAGCATCAGGGTGAAGGCGGCCCCGCCGTGGGCGAAGACGAACTTGCCGTTCTCCAGCCGGTGCGGGCCGATCAGCGCCGCGACCAGGGGCGCGATCAGGGCGCCGAGCGCTATGAAGACACGGACCACGGCGTGCAGGTGCTCGGTGGTGCGGGCCCGGCGGTAGTCCTCGGTCTCCTGGTCGAGCAGGGTGTGTCCGGTGTTGGCGGCCACGCCCGCGCCGGCGCCGGCCAGCGTGACGAGCAGCAGCACCGTGGTGACGTCGGGGACCAGTCCGGCGGCCAGCAGGGCGATGCCGGTGACGGCGATGGCGAGGGCCAGCAGGCGACGGCGGGAGAGCGAGGGCAGCACCGCGGCGGCGGTACGGATGCCGACGCCGACACCGCCGGTCAGGCCCAGCACCAGCAGGCCGTAGAGCACCGGGCCGCCGCCCAGGTCCTTGGCGTGCAGCACGCACACGGCGACGGCCGCCGCGATCGCGCCGGCGACCGAGGCACAGGCCGGGACGAGCAGGGGCACCGCGCCCGTACGGCCCTTGTCGACGCCGGTGCCGGTGCGCGGGCGGCGCAGGCCCTCCAGCGGGGACCGCGCGCGCGGGGTGCGGATGCCGGGCAGCTCCAGGGCGGTCAGCACGGACAGGGAGGCGGCGAACAGGCCTGCCGCCACATACGACCCGAGGGCCGCCTGGTGCTGGTCGAACCAGGCCACGCCGGTGCCCAGCAGGTTGTTCAGCAGACCGGCGACGACCAGAGCGGCGGCGGCCAGCGGGACCGCCAGGAACGTCGTCCGCAGCGCCAGGCGGCGCAGGGCGTCCAGGTGGTCCGGGAGCGGCCGTACCGTGGCGCCCTCCGGCGGCGGGGCCGGCAGCAGGGCGGGGCCGGCGCTCTCGCGGCACACCGTCCACAGCCGCTCGGCGACGCCGGTGACGAAGGCGGTGACGAGCAGGACGGCGAGCGCGTCGTCCGGGGTCCAGTCGATCCACAGGGGGGCGACGATCAGCAGCGCGGCGCGGACGCCGTCGGCTCCGACCATGGTCCAGCGCCGGTCGAGGGGGCCCTCCTGGGCGGTGAGCGCGGTCAGCGGGCCGAGGAGGACGGCGCCGAAGAGGAGCGTGGCGAGGATGCGTGCCGCGAAGACCATCGCGACCGCGAAGGCCACCCTTCGGTAGCCGCCGCCGAAGGCGCCCTCGGCGATCGCCGCCTGGAGGACCAGGACGACCAGTACGAGAAGGGAGAGGGTGTCGCCGACCCCACTGACCAGCTGCGCGCTCCACAGGCGCCTGAGCTGCGGTCGGCGCAGCAGGGAGCGGACGGCGCGTTCGCGGGAGTCCGCGACCAGGGCGTCGTCCGGTGCTGTGGGGTGGGCCGTTGGCTGCTCGGCTCGCGTCATGCGTTCAGCCTATCCGCAGCCGCCGACACCACACCTCGCCTGTCCTGGCATGCGCACGCCCCGACATCAAAGTGATGCCGGGGCGTGCGTGCACGAAGCCGGAGTGAAGGTTTCCGGTCCGGTCCGGGCGTCAGTCCTCCGTGCCGGAAGCCGCCGCACTGGTGGCCGTGGCCTTCTTGGCGGTGGTCTTCTTGGCGGCCGTCTTCTTCGTGGCCGCCGTCGTCTTCTTCGCGGCCGTCTTCTTGGCCGCGGCCTTCTTCGCCGGGGCGGTCTTCTTCGCCGTCGCCTTCTTCACGGTCTTCTTGGCCGGAGCCTTCGCGCGCTTCTCGGCGAGCAGCTCGAAACCACGCTCAGGGGTGATGGTCTCTACGCTGTCGTCGGAGCGGAGGGTCGCGTTGGTCTCGCCGTCGGTGACGTACGGGCCGAACCGGCCGTCCTTGACCACGACCGGCTTTCCGGAGACCGGATCATCACCCAGCTCCTTCAGCGGCGGCTTGGCCGCGGCCCGGCCGCGCTGCTTCGGCTGGGCGTAGATCGCCTGCGCCTCTTCCAGCGTGATCGTGAAGAGCTGGTCCTCGGCCTGGAGCGAACGCGAGTCCGTGCCCTTCTTCAGGTACGGGCCGTAGCGTCCGTTCTGCGCGGTGATCTCCACGCCGTCGGCGTCGGTGCCGACGATTCGCGGCAGCGACATCAGCCGCAGCGCGTCCTCGAGCGTCACCGTGTCGAGCGCCATGGACTTGAAGAGGGAGGCGGTGCGCGGCTTGACCGCGTTCTTGCCGGTCTTCGGGGTGCCCTCGGGGAGGATCTCCGTGACGTACGGGCCGTAGCGGCCGTCCTTGGCGACGATCGTGTGGCCGGTGGCCGGGTCGGTGCCCAGCTCGAAGTCGCCGCTGGGCTTGGCCAGCAGTTCCTCGGCCAGCTCGACGGTCAGCTCGTCCGGCGCCAGGTCGTCCGGGATGTCGGCGCGCTGGTGCTGTTCGGTGTCCTTCTCGCCGCGCTCGATGTACGGGCCGTAGCGGCCGACGCGGAGCATGATGCCGTTGCCCACCGGGAACGACGACACCTCGCGCGCGTCGATCGCGCCCAGGTCGGTCACCAGTTCCTTGAGGCCGCCGAGGTGGTCGCCGTCGCCGTTGCCCGCGTCCGCGGCGGCGGCCCTGACGTTGCCCTCGCCGAAGTAGAAGCGCTTCAGCCACGGCACGGCCTGGGCCTCGCCGCGGGCGATGCGGTCGAGGTCGTCCTCCATCCTGGCGGTGAAGTCGTAGTCGACGAGCCGGCCGAAGTGCTTCTCCAGCAGGTTGACCACCGCGAAGGACAGGAAGGACGGCACGAGGGCCGTGCCCTTCTTGAAGACGTAGCCGCGGTCGAGGATCGTGCCGATGATCGACGCGTACGTCGACGGGCGGCCGATCTCGCGCTCTTCCAGCTCCTTGACCAGGGAGGCCTCGGTGTAGCGGGCCGGGGCCTTGGTGGCGTGCCCGTCGACCCTGATCTCGTCGGCGGACAGCGCGTCGCCCTCGGAGACCTGCGGCAGCCGGCTCTCGCGGTCGTCCAGCTCGGCGTTCGGGTCGTCGGCGCCCTCGACGTAGGCCTTCAGGAAGCCGTGGAAGGTGATCGTCTTGCCGGAGGCGCTGAACTCGACGTCCCGGCCGTCGGCGGCGGCGCCGCCGATCTTGACGGTCACGCTGTTGCCGGTCGCGTCCTTCATCTGGGAGGCGACGGTCCGCTTCCAGATCAGCTCGTACAGCCGGAACTGGTCGCCGGTGAGGCCGGTCTCCGCGGGCGTGCGGAAACGGTCACCCGACGGACGGATCGCCTCGTGCGCCTCCTGCGCGTTCTTCACCTTCGCGGCGTAGGTGCGCGGCTGCGGGGGGAGGTAGTTCGCGCCGTACAGCTGTGTGACCTGCGCGCGGGCGGCGGTGATGGCCGTGTCGCTCAGCGTCGTGGAGTCCGTACGCATGTACGTGATGTAGCCGTTCTCGTACAGCTTCTGCGCGATCTGCATCGTCGCCTTCGCACCGAAGCCGAGCTTGCGGCTCGCCTCCTGCTGGAGCGTCGTCGTACGGAACGGGGCGTACGGCGAGCGGCGGTACGGCTTGGACTCGACGGACCGCACGGAGAAACGGGTGTTCTCCAGGGCGGCGGCGAGGGCGCGGGCGTTCGCCTCGTCGAGGTGGAGGGTGTTCGCGCTCTTGATCTGTCCCAGGGAGTCGAAGTCGCGGCCCTGCGCGACCCGCCTGCCGTCGACGGTCTGGAGGCGTGCGACCAGCGACGACGGGTCCGACGGATCGCCCGCGCGGCCGGTGCCGAAGGTGCCCGTCAGATCCCAGTACGCAGCGGAACGGAAAGCGACGCGCTCGCGTTCCCGCTCGACCACGAGGCGGGTCGCGACGGACTGGACGCGGCCGGCCGACAGCCGCGGCATGACCTTCTTCCACAGGACCGGCGAGACCTCGTAGCCGTAGAGGCGGTCGAGGATGCGGCGGGTCTCCTGGGCGTCGACCAGCTTCTGGTTGAGCTGGCGCGGGTTGGCGACGGCCTCGCGGATCGCGTCCTTGGTGATCTCGTGGAAGACCATCCGCTTGACGGGGATCTTCGGCTTGAGGACCTCCTGGAGGTGCCAGGCGATCGCCTCGCCCTCCCGGTCCTCATCGGTGGCGAGGAACAGCTCGTCGGAGTCCTTCAGCAGGTCCTTGAGCTTCTTGACCTGCGCCTTCTTGTCGGCGTTGACGACATAGATCGGCTGGAAGTCATGGTCGACGTCCACACCGAGGCGGCGGACCTCTCCGGTGTACTTCTCGGGCACCTCGGCGGCGCCGTTGGGGAGGTCGCGGATGTGCCCGACGCTCGCTTCGACGACGTAGCCGGGGCCGAGGTAGCCCTTGATCGTCTTCGCCTTGGCAGGCGACTCGACGATGACGAGTCGGCGGCCGCCCTCTGCGGTCTCGCTGGTCGGGGACAACTTCGCTCTTCTCTCCGGTCGACGCTGGGGCCTTCCAGGACCTTGGTCCCGGGGGCACGGCGTACTGCTGATCGTGTGACGCTGCGGAGTGTGACGCTACATCCCGCCCCCGTGTCAAACGGGAAAAGCCCACAACGGCCACTCGAACGGTAACCCGACTACCGCCATTCCTGCCGCCCGGACTACCTGGCAAATCCCGCCCCCCTGTCCGGAGCGTGATGCTCCCCTTACTCCCCGGACATGGTGCCGCCCGGTGTCAGAGGCGGGTCAGGCAGTACACACCGAGGGCCAGAGCCACCGTCCCGGCCACGCTGGCGACGGTGGCCGATGCGACCCGGCTCACACCGTCGGCCACCGGCTCGCGGTGCCGCAGACAAGCCCCGGTCCAGGCCAGCAGACCCGCTCCGAACAGGGCGAACACCACTCCGGCGAAGATCGCCGGCCCGCTCTCCATGCCCCGCCCACCTCCTGTGCGCCACCCGGCCGTGCCCGGCGCCCGGAGGGTGGCACGCGCGGGCGGCGGACAGGCGTCGCGGGGATGAACGGACGGCCGACGAGCCGCCGGATGTGCGTTCGGACACGTCGTCCCGGAACCCGGCACCCTATTTTTCCGGCCTTTTTCCCGTCACGGGCCAGTTCCCCTCCCCGCGGCACTCCCCGCGGCACCTCCGTGCGGCCTGTGCCGCGGGCATACGACGATGCGCGCGCCGGTCAGAACATGCTCCGCCGGCGCCTACGACAGCGCGGGCACAATCCGTACGCCACCGGCCCGCCCGGGCCCCTTCGTGCCGCGTCGCGCGCCCGCGCTCACGGCGCCGCGAGCCTCACGGTGCGCTGAGCGCGCGCCCGCCCGGGCTCCCCGGGTGCGCCCGGCTCAGCGCACCGGCTCCAGGAAGCCCTGCTCCACCAGCAGCCGGATCTGCGCCGGTGTCCGGTCGCGGAGCACCACCGGGTCCTGGCCGACGAGCTGCGCGATGGCGTCCAGGATGCGGCCGGCGCTCAGGGTGCCGTCGCACACGCCCGCGAACCCGGCACCGACCGTGTCCACCTTGGTCGCCCGGCGCATCCCGCGGTGCTGGCGCAGCACCACATGCTCCGGGTCCTCGGCACCGGGCAGCCCGACCTGCTCCTGGACCACCTCCGCGGCGAGCCGGAAGCGGCTGTCCAGCAGCGCCGCGTCATCGTGCGCCCGGAGATAGTCGAGGCGCTCGAAGTGCGCCCGGATCGCCTCGCCGAGGGGCTGCTCGACCGGGTGCGGCCACTCCTCCACGGTGACCGAGGGCTCGGCGGCCCCGGTGCCGCGCAGGGTGATCCAGCCGAAGCCGACCGCCCTGACCTTGCGCGCCTCGAACTCGTCGAGCCAGGCGTCGTACCGCGCCTGGTACTCCACCGGGTCCGCGCGATGGTCCCCGGCGTCCCGCAGCCACAGCTCGGCGTACTGCGTGATGTCCTGCACCTCGCGCTGCACGATCCAGGCGTCGCAGCCGCGCGGCACCCACGACCTGAGCCGGTCCTGCCAGTCCTCCCCCGCCACGTGCTGCCAGTTCGCGAGGAACTGCGCGAACCCGCCCTCGGTCAGCCGTTCCCCCGCCTGCTGAACGAGCGAGCGGCACAGATCGTCCCCGCCCATGCCACCGTCCCGGTACGTCAGCCGGGCGCCGGGAGAGATCACGAACGGCGGGTTGGACACGATCAGGTCGAACTTCTCGTCGTCCCGGACCGGCGCGAACAGCGAACCCTCGCGGAGGTCGGCGGCGGGCGCCCCGGAGAGCGCCAGCGTGAGCGCCGTGGTGTGCAGCGCGCGCGGGTTGAGGTCGGTCGCCGTCACGCGCGTGGCGTGCTGGACGGCGTGCAGCGCCTGGATGCCGGAGCCGGTGCCGAGGTCCAGGGCGGAGGCGACGGGCGTGCGCACGGTGATGCCGGCGAGGGTCGTGGAGGCGCCGCCGACGCCCAGGACGACCCCCTCGTCGCGCTGCCCGATGCCACCGGCGCCGCCCACCGCGCACCCCAGGTCGGAGACGATGAACCAGTCCTCGCCACCGGGGCCGCCGTACGGCCGTACGTCCACGGTGGCGGCCACCTCGTCGCCGCCCACGCGGGTGAGCCACCCGGCTTCCAGCGCCTCCCCGGCCGGCAGGATCGCCGCCACGCGCGCGTGGGGCACCGGTTGCTGGAGCAGGAACAGCCGTACGAGCGTCTCCAGCGGCGTGTCGCCGCGGGTCGCCCTGAGTGCGGGCACGGTCTCGCTGCGGGCCAGCGCCGCGTAGGCGGGGGCGCCGAGCAGGTCGAGCAGCCCGTCGGCGGTGAAGGAGGCGGCCAGCAGGGCGTCCCGCAGGCGCGCGGCGATGTCGAGCCGGTCGGAAGCGGGCAGGGGAGCGAGTCCGGAGTCAGTCACGTCCCCATTGTGGCCCGGGGCGGCTGTCCGGGCCGTCTGCGCACGGACCGGCCGCCGGCGTCAGCCGGCCGTCCCCTTCGGCGTCGCCCCGGCCGACCCGGACGCCGCCCGGACCTTGCAGCTGGGCTGCTCGGCCATCGCCGCCTTGACGTCGCCCTGTTCCAGCCGCTTCAGCGCCTGAGTGCCGCTGTTGCTCTGCTTGCCGACGTCTTCCGCCTGGGCGGCGGCGACCTCCTTGAGGCCCTTGGCGAACTTGCCCTGGTCCTTGGTGTCGAGCCCGTCGACCTTCTTCTTCAGGTCGACGTACGACGAGGAGAGTCCGGCCAGGTTCCTGGCGGCGTCCTGCTGCCGCTTGACGCCGTCGTCGATCCCGGGCGGCGCTCCGGCGTGACCGAGGGCGTCGGCGAGGGCCTTGTAACCGTCGGCCAGGTCCTGGAAGGCCTGTGCGTAGGTCTTCTGGGCGCTCTTCGGCGGGAGGTTGCTGTCCGTGGCGATGGACGCGATCGACGCGTTGGCCGACCGGATCTTCGCGTCCTGCGGGGGTACCGCGTCGCACACCTTCTTGGCCCAGGCGACCAGCTTCGGATCGGGCCCCTTGTCACCGCCGCCGCTGCTGCAACCCGACAGCGCCCCTACCAGTACCGCACCGCCGGACAGTGCGGCCGCGAGCTTCTTGTTCACCGGATCGGTCCCTTCCATGGCTCTCGGCCCCCGGAATCTACACGGCGGACGGCGGACCCCCCTCAACCGGACGGACCCTACGTAGGCTTTTGTGACTATTCGCACCAGGGGAGAGAAGGCTCACGGCGTACGCGGGCGCGCAAGAGGAGGCGGCCGGTCAACGCGTACACGGGCGCACAGGAAGCGGGCGGGCGGCGCGTCACCACGCGCCGCCCGCCCGCCCGTTGACCAGGCCTTGCCGACGGGACTACGAAACCACCGCCGCGTCCGGTGAGTTGGCGGCCCGCCCGGTGTCCTCCTCGTCGCCGACGGCGATCCCGCGCCGCTTGGAGATGTAGACCGCGACGACGATCACCAGCAGCGCGAGGACCGCGACCCCGATCCGCACGCCCAGGTTCCTGTCGTCGCCGTAGGAGAACCTGATCACCGCCGGTGCGATGAGCAGCGACACCAGGTTCATGACCTTCAGCAGGGGGTTGATCGCCGGTCCGGCGGTGTCCTTGAAGGGGTCACCGACCGTGTCGCCGATCACCGTGGCCGCGTGGGCGTCACTTCCCTTGCCGCCGTGGTGGCCGTCCTCCACCAGTTTCTTGGCGTTGTCCCAGGCGCCGCCGGAGTTGGCCAGGAACACCGCCATCAGCGTGCCCGCGCCGATCGCGCCGGCGAGGTAGGAGCCGAGCGCGCCGACACCGAGCGTGAACCCGATGAAGATCGGCGCCATGACGGCGAGCAGACCGGGTGTGGCCAGCTCCCGCAGCGCGTCCTTGGTACAGATGTCGACAACCCGTCCGTACTCGGGTTTCTCCGTGTAGTCCATGATCCCGGGGTGCTCGCGGAACTGCCGCCGTACCTCGAACACCACCGAACCCGCCGACCGCGACACCGCGTTGATGGCCAGTCCGGAGAAGAGGAAGACGACCGCGGCGCCCGCGATGAGGCCGACGAGGTTGTTGGGCTGGGAGATGTCCATCGACAGGGTCAGCGGCGAACCCGGCCCGCTGAGCGTCGCGCCGACGTCCCGCACGTTGGTGGTGATCGCGTCGCGGTATGACCCGAACAGCGCCGACGCGGCGAGGACGGCGGTGGCGATGGCGATGCCCTTGGTGATGGCCTTGGTGGTGTTGCCGACCGCGTCCAGGTTGGTGAGCACCTGCGCGCCCGCGCCCTGGACGTCACCGGACATCTCGGCGATGCCCTGCGCGTTGTCGGAGACCGGCCCGAACGTGTCCATGGCGACGATCACACCGACCGTGGTGAGCAGACCGGTGCCGGCCAGCGCCACCGCGAACAGCGCCAGCATGATCGACGTACCGCCGAGCAGGAACGCCCCGTACACACCGAGGCCGATGAGCAGCGCGGTGTAAACGGCCGATTCCAGGCCCAGCGAGATACCGGACAGGATGACGGTGGCCGGCCCGGTGAGGGAGGTCTTGCCGATGTCCCGCACCGGGCGCCGGTTGGTCTCGGTGAAGTAGCCGGTCAGCTGCTGGATGACGGCGGCGAGCACGATGCCGATGGCCACGGCGACCAGCGCGAGGATCCGTGGATCGCCGCTCTTGCCCCTGATCGCCGCGTCGGTGACGCCGTCCAGGTCGGCGTATCTCCCCGGCAGGTAGACGAAGACGGCGACCGCCACCAGCACGAGCGAGATCACCGCGGAGATGAAGAAGCCGCGGTTGATCGCCGTCATGCCGCTGCGGTCGGCGCGCCGCGGGGCGACCGCGAAGATGCCGACCATCGCCGTGAGCACCCCGATGGCCGGCACGAGCAGTGGGAAGGCCAGTCCGGAGTCGCCGAAGGCGGCCTTGCCGAGGATCAGCGCGGCCACCAGAGTGACGGCGTACGACTCGAACAGGTCGGCCGCCATGCCTGCGCAGTCGCCGACGTTGTCGCCCACGTTGTCGGCGATGGTCGCGGCATTGCGCGGATCGTCCTCCGGAATGCCCTGCTCGACCTTGCCGACCAGGTCGGCGCCGACGTCGGCGGCCTTGGTGAAGATGCCGCCGCCCACCCGCATGAACATCGCGATCAGGGCGGCGCCGAGGCCGAAGCCTTCCAGCACCTTCGGCGCGTCGGCCGCGTACACCAGCACCACACAGGAGGCGCCCAGCAGACCGAGCCCCACCGTGAACATGCCGACGACGCCACCCGTGCGAAATGCGATCTTCATCGCGGTGTGCGAGACGGTGGTGAGATCCTTTTCCGGTTCCCCTGCCGCCGGGGTGGCTTCCCGGGCCGCCGCAGCGACCCGCACATTGCTGCGCACGGCGAGCCACATGCCGATATAGCCCGTGGTCGCCGAGAAAACCGCTCCGATCAGGAAGAAGACCGAGCGTCCGGCCCGCTGATTCCAGTCGTCCGCGGGCAGCAGCATGAGCAGGAAGAAGACGGCGACGGCGAATACGCCGAGCGTGCGCAACTGCCGGGTGAGATACGCCTTGGCGCCTTCCTGGATCGCCTCGGCGATCCGTTTCATGCTGTCGGTGCCCTCGCCCGCCGCCAGCACCTGGCGCACCAGGATCCCTGCGACCGCCAGCGCGGCCAGGGCGACCGCCGCGATGACGGCCACGAGGATCCGGTTGTCGTCGGTCAGGACCGCAGCCGCGAGGGCTGTCGGGTGACCCAACTGATGTGAGGTGGAAAGCCCCGCCATTCGTCCTCCTTGACGCTTGGGCTGAGCTCAAGATGTGGACGGATTGTAGGTACCCCCGAGTGAACTAGACAGGGGACGGTAAACGGAATCGGCCTCTTGCACCCTCAACAATGATCGAGCCGATGACCGATGGCATGTCGTGATGGCCCGAAAGAGGTAATGGCCCGAACGCATTGACAGCCCGATGAGCACTTGATCAAATAATCCGGCCATTGATCGTGAATTCCTTCACGCATTCCGGGCGGTGCCGGAAAAACGACAAGGGCCCTGCTCAGCAGGGCCCTTGCGAGGAGTGCGGACGGCTCAGAGGAGCACGGTGGCCGGCGGCGCGGTCGGCCAGGTCATCCGGATCAGGCCGCCGTTGTGCCCGGTGGAGACCTCCACGTCGTCGACGAGGCCGCTGATGACCGCGAGGCCCATCTCGTCCTCCTCGACATCCGCGTCACCGTCCGGCGTGTCGCCGGGCGTGTCGCCGCCCGGCACGGCGTGCGGGGCTTCGTCACCGACCTCGATGGAGAACTGTTTCTCGTCCTCGATCAGCGCCACCGTCACCGGTGCCGTGACGCCGCTGTTCTGATGCAGCCCGACGGCGCGGGAGCACGCCTCGCCCACGGCGAGCCGGACCTCGTCCAGGACGGCCTCGTCCACTCCGGCCCTGCGCGCCACCGCTGCCGCCACCAGCCGGGCGGTCCGGACGTGCTCGGGCAGCGCGCTGAAGCGGAGTTCGACGGTGGCCATACATCCCCCTCACGACTACGGGCGTGCGGTCGGGGGCGGGGCCGCCCGGGGCCCGCACCCCCCTGGTGTACTTCTGTGCGCCGGACCGTTTCACCGGCCCGGAACCGGACGGCTCACGAACCGGAGCCGGACGTGTCACAGGACGCGGCACGGCCCGGAGCCGACGGTCATGCCCCCGGGCCGGCGGGCCACGGCCATGGGCCGGAAAACGGAACCACGACGCTGACCCGGACGGGTCACAGCCCGCGACCGGGACGGGTCACAGCCCGCCGGCCGGGACGGGTCGCAACCCGCGATCCGGGGCGGGACGGGACCGGCGACCGGGACGGATCACGGCCCGGAGAACCGGACCGCTCACCGGCCGGCCGCGGACAGGTCACGGCTCGGACGGGACCGGCCGGCGGCAGACCCCGGCAGGGGCCCGGCGCCGACGGCCGGCCCGACTTCAGTCGGTGGCCGACACCGCTTCATCGACCGAGGTGTGAATCGGGAACACCTTGGTGAGGCCGGTGATGCGGAAGATCTTCAGAATGCGCTCCTGGTTGCAGACCAGGCGCAGCGAGCCCTCATGGGCCCTTACCCGCTTCAGGCCGCCGACCAGCACGCCGAGCCCGGTGGAGTCGAGGAAGTCCACGCCCTCCATGTCGACGACGAGGTGGAAATTCCCGTCGTTCACCAGCTCGACCAACTGCTCGCGCAGCTTGGGCGCGGTATATACGTCGATTTCGCCACCGACCTCGACGACCGTACGATCGCCGACGGTACGGGTCGACAGGGACAGGTCCACGGATCCTCCAGCACCTTGCTATCGAGCGCTCGCCCCTCGGGCATCTCGGCTTGCGGCCCCCGGGGCGTATCGCCAGCCGCGATGGCATTCAATCACTTACCGGCAGGCGTGCACGACGCCTTGGCTCCATTGTCCGTCACTCCAGTGACACACTCGGTGCCGATGGCCAAGAATCACCGATCCGATCAGTCCCCGGCGACTCCGGCTTCCCGCCTGTCTCCGGGCACGGTCCTGGACCGGCTCGCCTCCGGGCCGAGCCGGTCTGCGCGCATCACTCATACGGAGCACTTGCCCCCGCGTGCGGGCCGCCATGCCGTCTGGCCTGACCGGATTCGGTCCGAGGTGATCGCGGCCGTCCAGGCGTGCGGCATCGAGCACCCCTGGGCGCACCAGGCACTGGCCGCCGAGCACGCCCTGGACGGTGAGTCGGTGGTCGTCGCCACCGGCACCGCCTCCGGCAAGTCCCTCGCCTACCTCGTCCCGGTCCTTTCCACCCTCCTGGACGGCGCCGAAGCCCCGAACGGCCGGGGCGCCACCGCGCTGTACCTGGCCCCCACCAAGGCCCTCGCGGCCGACCAGTGCCGGGCGGTGAAGGAACTTTCACAACCTCTCGGCACGGCGGTACGCCCGGCCGTGTACGACGGCGACACACCGTTCGAGGAACGGGAGTGGATCCGCCAGTACGGCAACTACGTCCTCACCAACCCGGACATGCTGCACCGCGGCATACTCCCGTCCCACCCGCGCTGGTCCTCCTTCCTGAAGTCGCTCAGGTACGTCGTCATCGACGAGTGCCACACCTACCGGGGCGTCTTCGGCTCCCACGTCGCCCAGGTGCTGCGGCGCCTGCGCCGCCTGTGCGCCCGCTACGGCTCCTCCCCCGTGTTCCTGCTGGCCTCGGCGACCTCCGCCGAGCCCGCCGTCGCCGCGTGCCGGCTGACCGGCCTGCCGGTGGTGGAGGTCGCCGACGACGCCTCTCCGCGGGGCGAGCTGGTCTTCGCCCTCTGGGAGCCGCCCCTCACCGAGCTGCACGGCGAGAAGGGCGCACCCGTACGGCGTACCGCCATCGCGGAGACCGCCGACCTGCTGACCGACCTGACGGTGCAGGGCGTGCGCTCGGTGGCCTTCGTACGGTCCCGGCGCGGCGCCGAGCTGATCTCGGTGATCGCCCAGGAGAAACTGGCCGAGGTCGACCGCTCCCTGGTCCGGCGTGTCGCGGCCTACCGCGGTGGTTACCTGCCCGAGGAGCGCCGTGCCCTGGAGCGCGCCCTGCACTCCGGCGAACTCCTCGGCCTCGCCGCCACGACGGCCCTGGAGCTGGGTGTGGACGTCTCCGGCCTGGACGCGGTCGTGATCGCCGGCTACCCGGGGACACGTGCGTCCCTGTGGCAGCAGGCGGGCCGAGCGGGCCGCTCCGGTCAGGGCGCGCTCGCGATCCTCGTCGCCCGCGACGACCCGCTGGACACGTTCCTCGTCCACCACCCCGAGGCCCTGTTCCGCCAACCGGTGGAATCCACCGTCCTCGACCCCGACAACCCCTACGTCCTCGCCCCGCACCTGTGCGCCGCCGCCGCGGAACTGCCGGTGACCGAGGACGACCTGGAGCTCTTCGGCCCCGCCTGCGCGGACGTGCTCCGGCAACTGGAGGCCGCGAAGCTGCTCCGCCGGCGTACCAGCGCCTGGCACTGGACCCGCCGGGAGCGGGCCGCCGACCTGACGGACATCCGCGGCACCGGCGGCCGTCCGGTACAGGTCGTCGAGGCCGGTACGGGCCGCCTGCTGGGCACGGTCGACGCGAGCGCCGCGCACTCCACGGTCCACGAGGGCGCCGTCCACCTGCACCAGGGCCGCACCTACCTGGTCCGCTCCCTCGACCTGGAGGACTCCGTCGCCCTCGTCGAGCAGGCCGACCCGCCGTACTCGACGGTCGCCCGCGACACCACGTCGATCTCCATCCTGGAGACGGACACCGAGGTCCCGTGGGGCACCGGCCGCCTGTGCTACGGCTCCGTCGAGGTCACCAACCAGGTCGTCTCCTACCTCCGCAGACGCCTCATCACCGGTGAAGTGCTCGGCGAGACCAAACTCGACCTCCCTCCTCGTACGCTGCGCACCCGCGCGGTGTGGTGGACGGTCACCGAGGACCAGCTCGACGAGGCCCGGATCATCCCGGAGATCCTCGGCGGCTCCCTGCACGCCGCCGAACACGCCTCGATCGGCATGCTGCCCCTCTTCGCCACCTGTGACCGCTGGGACATCGGCGGCGTCTCGGTCCCCCTGCACCCCGACACACTCCTCCCGACGGTCTTCGTCTACGACGGCCACCCCGGCGGCGCGGGCTTCGCCGAGCGCGCCTTCCACACCGCACGCGCCTGGCTCGCCGCCACCCGGGAGGCCATCGCCTCCTGCGAGTGCGAGGCCGGCTGCCCGTCCTGCATCCAGTCCCCCAAGTGCGGCAACGGCAACGACCCCCTGCACAAGAGGGGCGCGGTACGCCTGCTCACGGTCCTCCTGCGGGGAGCGCCGGAGGAAAAGCCGGCACAGACCACCCGACCGGGCGAAGAGGCCGGTTGAGCCAACAGATGGGATTCCGGGATTCCGGTCCGGCTGGGTGCAGGGCCGATGGCTCAGGCGGACCGGTCGAGCCGACGGGGGTCCCCGCGCGGCTGGTGCAAGGCCGACAGGAACACGCGGACCGGTCGAGCCACCAGGGAATCGTGGGCCGGCCGGACGACAGGTCGGCGGGGTCACGCGGACCGCTTGGGCCAACAGGGGGACCTGGGCCGGCTGGGCGGCGAGCCGACGGGCGAGGTGGTGCCCCCGCCGCCCGGGGCCGCCGGGCGGCGGGCACCAGTGGCTCAGCGGCCGGACCACTCCGCACGGCCCGGCGCCGAGACCTGGGGCCCGGCCGGGGCGAGCGTCAGGCGGATGACGACGCCTGACGCTCGCCCCGGCCGGCAGGCGACAGAGGCTGAAACCCGCCGCACCGGCCCGGCAGACGGCACCGAAAACGGCTCGGCAGACAGCTCGGCCTGGGGCCCGCCTGGCGCACCAGACGGCTTGGCCACAAGCCCACCCGGCACCGCCACCGGCACCGGCACCGGCACCGGCACCGAAGACGACTCGGCCCTACGCCCACCCGCCCGGCACAGCAGACGGCTTGACCTCGGCCCCACCCAGCACAGCGGACAGGTTGGCCTCGGCCCCGCCCGGGACGGCCACCGGCACGGGCACCGGCACCGGCACCGGCACCGGCACCGGCACCACAGACGGCTTGGCCCGGTGTCCGTTCGCGTCGGTGGGCGACTCGCCCTGGGGCTCGTCCGGCACGTCGGGTGACTCCGGGGCCGCCGGCTCCACCGGTCCCGCCGGTCCCGCCGGTCCGGCCCTCGCTCTGACCTCCGCTGTGAACGGCCCGCTTCCGGAGGCCACCGACACGTCCGACGTCTCACCCAGGATCACGCACCGCACCAGCCGTACCCCCTGCGCCGCCGTCACCCGTTCGGCCCGGGCGCAGGCCGCCGCGCCACCCTCGGCCCAGTGGTCCGCCGCCGCGAGCGCCGCCAGGTCCGCGCCGCCGGCCGCCCGGTGCCGGACGACGACGGCATGCCCGAGAGCGAGCACCCCGCCGAACACCGCCAACAGCACGGCGATCGCCCCCAGACTCCAGACGGTGGCGGAACCCCGGTCGGACTCCCGGCACCGGTCAGGCTTTCCCCGTCCACCGCCCCACGGCTTCTCAAGGTGTCTCCGATCCTGCTCCTCCCTCCGTTCCACGTCCCGCGGCCCGGGCGCCGCCGCCCACCCCATGACGGCCCGCCGTCGGCCGTCGGCGCACCCCTGCCCGCCCCGGCGTCTCATGGCCCCGCCTCCCCCGCTCCCGCCGTGTCCTCGACGAGTGCCACGGCCTCCTCCCGTACCTCGAACGGCAGCCCGTTCAACCCGGGTGGCTCGGCCACCACCGTCACGCGGACCCGTTCGCCCTCGCGTGCCACGGTCACCCGTGCTCCCCTCGGCGCCGCCTCCCGGGTCACCGTCACCACCCCGTCGGCCGGATCCTGCCGGGCGGCGGCCCGGGCGCCCGTGCGGGCGGCGTCCACGCACTGGATCTGGGCCGCCACGACGAGCAGCCCCCAGACCAGCGCCATCGTGAACGCCACCAGCACGGACAGCACCACGGCCGCCTCCGCGGTCACGAACCCCCGGTCCCCGCCTCGCTCACATCCGCGCACTGAGGGCCTTCTTCACGATGCCCTGTAGCTCCGCCCGGACCTGGCCGCTGGTGACGACCTCGTAAAGCAGCAACGCGAACCCGACGGCCGCGATGATGCCCATCGCGTACTCGGACGTCACCATTCCGGTGTCCTGCCGGCACGCCCTGCGCACCCGGACCGCCGCTTTCCTGATCTTCCTGTTCATCTCGACCCCCGTGAAGGTTCCGGTCTTTCTGTCGCCGTTCCCGGCACTTACCTGACATGTGTCTGCTGGTCCGCTCCCGTGCGCCTCACCCCCCTCTCATCACCCCTCCCGCCAGCCCGATCACGACGGGCAGTACGCCGATGGCGATGAAGGCGGGCAGGAAACACAGGCCGACCGGCGCGGAGATCAGTACGGCGGCCCGGCGTGCCCGGGCCGTCGCGGCGCGGGCCCAGTCCGCTCGCGCGTCCGAGGCGAGGCGGGCGACGGGGCCGGCCGCGGGGAGCCCCGTCTCGTCGGCCCGTTCCAGGAGCCGCGCCAGGGCGCCGGCGCCGGGCAGCACGGCCAGGCCGCGCCAGGCAGCCGCCGGTTCACCGCCGAGCCGGACCTCCGCCGCGCCCCGCGCCAGTGCTTGCCCGACGGGGCCGCCGAGGGCCTCACCGACCGCCTGGGCGGCGATCACCGGACCGGCGCCGGCCGCGATACAGGCGGCCAGCAGGTCGGCGGCGAGCGGAAGCCGGCGTGCGGCCCCGGCGGTGTCGACCACCTCGTCCCGCCCGGTGGCCGCCTGGCGGTCCCGCCACCGCCACAGGACCACGCCCAGGCAGAGCCCCAGCAGGACCCCGGTGACTCCGCCGACCAGCACCCACACCCCGCACGCCGCACCGGCCGGCGGCAGCCATCGGCGTACGGCCCCCGGGATCGCGGACGATGTGCCGGCAACAGGCTCTTCGAAGCCCAGCAACTCGACCACCCGGCGTCGCGCCAGGCGCCGCCGCCGCGCCAGCTCAAGTCTCCGGACCCCCCAGCCGAGCGCCAGCACCCCGGCCACAGCCATCCCCAGCCTGTGGACGACTTCTCCGCTCATACCGTCCGCCCTCTCCCCGTCATTCGCACCGCGCCCCGCATCACAACCACCTCGAACACCACCCCGCCCGCCACCCCGCCCATCGACAACCCCTTACCGCGGCCGCGGGCCACGGCCACCCACCGGCCCACCCGGCCTCCACCACCCGCCCAGCCCCCTCACACCGCCTCAGCGCCCCGCACGATCCGCGTCGCCCACCACATCCCGGCCGCCTCGAACACCGCCCCCACCGCCAGACAGCCGAGGCCGGCGCCGCTGTGCAGCAGGACCCGGAGCGGGTCCGCACCCATGGCCGCGCCGAGCAGCAGGCCGAGGGCGGGCAGGGCGGCGAGCAACACCGCGGTGGCTCGGGCACCCGCCAACTGGGCGCGCAGGTCGGCACGCTGGTCGCGTTCGGCCCGCAGGGCACCGTCCAGCCGGTCCAGGCCACCGGCGAGTCCGGCACCCTGGTCGACGGCCACCCGCCAGCACGCCGCGAGTCCGAGCAGGCCCTCGGCGCCCGGCTGCCGGGCCGCCGCGGTGAGGGCGCCGGGTACGTCCCCGCCGAACCGGGCCGCCGCGACCAGGGCCGCCTGCGCGTCACCGAGTCCGTGGAATTCCCGCGCGGCCCGCAGCAGCGCCTCGCCCGGCTGCCGCCCCGCCCGTACCTCCCCGGCGAGCGCCCCGCACAGGGCGATCACCGCATCCGCCCGCCGCTCCCGGGCCCGCCGGGTCTGCCGGGCCAGCCGCAGCCGGCGCAGCACCGGCACCCCGGCCGCCCCCGCGACGGCCGGAAGGACCGAGGCACCCAGCAGGCCGATCACCAGCCCGGCAAGGAGCGCCCACCACTCCGGCCCCCACCGCGCGTGCGTCCGCCGCAGCTCCGCGAGGGCCTGCTCCCAGGCGGGCGGCCCGGTCGCCACCACCCCGCCACCGGCGAACAGCAGTCGTGCCCGCCGCTTCCCGTGATGCCGTCCACGGAACAGCCAGGCCATCGCGCCGAGACAGAGCAACGCCCCCGTCGTCGTCCCACCGGTCACCTCGGTCGCCTCTCTAGCTCGTCCCCGGACTGGTCCGCCGCGTCGAGCAGTTGCCGCAACCGCTCCCAGCCCCGCTCCCGCACGAAGGCCCGCTCGCCCCACCGCAGGGCGGGCACCGTCCGCACCAGCCCGGTGCTGTCCCGCTCCAGCACGTGGACCTCAGCGATCCGGCGCCGTCCGGACCGGTCCCGTGCGAGGTGCACCACCACGGAGAGGGCCGCCGCCAACTGGCTGTGCAGTGCGGCCCGGTCCAGGCCGGCGGCCGTGGCCAGCGCCTCCAGCCGGGCCGGTACGTCCGTCGCGGTATTGGCGTGGACCGTGCCACAGCCGCCGTCATGTCCCGTGTTGAGAGCCGCGAGCAGGTGCACGACCTCGGGTCCGCGCACCTCACCGACGACCAGCCGGTCCGGTCGCATCCGCAGCGCCTGCCGCACGAGGTCCTCCAGGGTGACGAGGCCGGCGCCCTCCTGATTGGCGGGCCGCGTCTCCAGCCGGACGACGTGCGGGTGGTCCGGTCTCAGTTCGGCCGAGTCCTCGGCGAGCACGATCCGCTCACCCGGTCCGACCAGGCCGAGCAGGGCACTGAGCAGGGTCGTCTTGCCGCTCCCGGTGCCACCGCTGACGAGGAAGGAGAGCCGGGCCGCGAGCAGCGCCCTGAGGATCCGGTCGCCGCCGGGCGGCACCGTGCCGGCCGCGACGAGTTCCTCGACGGTGAAGGCCCGCGGCCGTACCACCCGCAGGGCCAGGCAGGTGCAGCCGACGGCGACCGGGGGCAGCACCGCGTGCAGCCGGGTCCCGTCGGGCAGCCGGGCGTCCGCCCAGGGCCGGGCGTCGTCCAGCCGGCGTCCGGCCACGGCTGCCAGCCGCTGCGCGAGGCGTCGTACCGCTGCCGCGTCGGGGAAGGCCACCGGGGTCAGTTCCAGGCCGCCGCCGCGGTCCACCCACACCCGGTCCGGGGCGGAGACCAGAACGTCGGTGACGTCCGGGTCGGCGAGCAGCGGCTCCAGGGGGCCGGTGCCGACGAGTTCGGATCTCAGCTGCTCGGCCGCGCCGAGGACTTCCGCGTCGCCGAGCACGCGGCCCTGTTCGCGCAGGGCCTGGGCCACGCGCGCGGGGGTGGGTTCGGCGCCGCTCTCGGCGAGCCGGCGGCGGACGCCGTCGAGGAGGGCCGTGCCGTCGGCCCGTTCGAGCCCGGGGAGGGTCATCGGGCGCCTCCCGCCTCGACCAGGGCGCGCTCCCAGAAGTTCACACAGAACCGGGCGAGCGGGCCGCGTCCGGTGGCGCCGGGGGGTTTCGCGCCGCCCTGCGGCCGCAGCAGCGCAGGTTCGACGGGCACCTCGCCGGCCAGCGGCAGGCCGAGCAGCCGGGCCACCTCCTGGTCGTCCAGACCGGGTGCGTACGGCCCGCGGACGGCCACCCGCAGGTCCCGTACGACCATCCCGACGGCGGAGGCGACCCGGCCGGCGGCGGCGACCGCGCGCAGTTCGGCGGGGACGACGAGCAGTGCGGCATCGAGCTGGGCCAGGGCTTCGGCGACCCCGTCGTCCAGGCGACGGGGCAGGTCGACCACGACGGTGCCGCCGCGCCGCCGGGCGGCGGCCAGCACCGCGCGCACCGCCTGGGGCGGCACGGCGACGCAGTCACCGCGGTCCCAGCTGAGCACCCGCAGGGAGTGCAGTTCGGGCAGCGACTCCTCCAGGGCGCCGCCGCCGACGCGTCCCCGGGAGGCGGCGAAGGCGGGCCAGCGCAGCCCTTCCGCGCTCTCGCCGCCGAGGAGCACGTCGAGGCCGCCGCCGAGCGGATCGGCGTCCACGAGCAGGGTGCGCAGCCCCTCGCGGGCTGAGGTGACGGCGAGCGCGCAGGCGAGGGTGGAGGCCCCGGCGCCGCCCCGGCCGCCGATCACCCCGACGGTGAGGGCGGGGCGGCCGATGCCCTCGGCGACGTCGGCGATGCGGTCGACCAGCCACTGCTCGCCGTCGGGGAGCATCAACACGTGGTCGGCGCCGATCTGGACGGCTCGTTTCCATACCCCCGAGTCGTCCTGGTCCCGGCCGACGAGCACCACCCCGGGCCGGCGCACGGCCCCGCGCACCCGGCGGGCGGCGTCGTCACCGACCAGCACCAGCGGCGCGGATTCCCAGTGATCACCGGAATCCGGTACGCCGTGGTGGACCTCGGGTGTGGCGCCTGCCGCCGCGCACAGGCGCAGCAGGTCGTCCAGCAGGGCGGCGTCCTCGGTGACGATGAGCGGTCGTCCGGGCCGCTCTCCGGTGCCGGGCGGCGGGTCGTGGGTGACGGTTCCGGTCACGGTGTTCCCCCTTCGCTGCGCGGGCCGCGCGGCCCCGTGGCCACGCGATTCCCGAACGTGTGGAGAACCGGCGAGCGGCCTCCATATGAACGGCCGATAGGAACCGGCCGGGCGCGCTCGGGCAATCGGAACCGGCCAGGAACTCGCCGCGGCCCGAGCGCGCTGCAATCACGGTGCAGCGATCTGCGAAATGATGGGGATCTTGGTCCAAAACTGTGGACAACGCGGACCCTGTGAATATCTCCGTCACCCATACCGGTGACCACTGTGCTGATCCGCGTGCGGTTTCCACAGCGCACCGCGACGATTACCAGGCGTGAGCAATCATGGGCGCAGGCAGACCGCGGACATGGCGGCGCGACGCCGGCCGTACGACCGCGGAAGGAAAGGGAGGGACAGGCAAAATGCGTCCGGACATGCGACGACCCCCGCCGGGGGGGAGAGCGGGGGTCGTCCCCACGGCCGACTCGGGGGGGGAGGAGCCGGACCGGGTTAGCACGGTCGCGAACGATCCGTGACTTCCATGGTGTACCCGAGAGGCCTCTCAGGCAAACCCACGCGCCCCACCTTACGCCGAATGGTGGGCGCCTATGCTCAGGGGCGTGGAAAACCACTCCTTGCCCCGCGCAGCAGCCTTCTTCGACCTGGACAAGACGGTCATTGCGAAGTCGAGCACGCTCACCTTCAGCAAGTCCTTCTACCAAGGCGGGCTGATCAACCGCCGGGCCGCGTTGCGCACCGCATATGCCCAGTTCGTCTTCCTGGCCGGTGGCCTGGACCACGACCAGATGGAGCGGATGCGCGAGTATCTGTCCGCACTGTGCCGCGGCTGGAACGTCCAGCAGGTACGCGAGATCGTCGCCGAGACCCTGCACGAGCTGATCGACCCGATCATCTACGACGAGGCCGCCTCCCTCATCGAGGAGCACCACACGGCCGGCCGTGACGTGGTGATCGTGTCCACCTCGGGTGCCGAGGTGGTCGAGCCGATCGGTGAACTGCTGGGCGCCGACCGCGTGGTCGCGACCCGTATGGTCGTCGGCGAGGACGGCTGCTTCACCGGGGAGGTGGAGTACTACGCGTACGGCCCCACCAAGGCCGCGGCCATCAAGGAGCTGGCCGCGTCCGAGGGCTACGACCTCGACCGCTGCTACGCCTACAGCGACTCGGCGACCGACCTGCCGATGCTCCGCACGGTCGGCCACCCGCACGCGGTGAACCCGGACCGCGCACTGCGCCGTGAGGCACTCGCGCACAGCTGGCCGGTCCTGGAGTTCCGCCGCCCGGTCCCGCTCAAGAAGCGGCTGCCGGCGCTGTCCGTCCCACCGCGCCCGGCACTGGTCGCGGCGGCGGCCGTGGCGGCGGCAGGGGCGACCGCGGGCCTCGTCTGGTACGCCAGCCGGCGCCGCGGCACCACCTGACCGACGCCCGTTTCACCCCTATTTGATGCAGAAAATAAATAAGTGCGGGCAGAGGTTCCACTCTGTCCCGGCTTGCAGTACAAAGGAGTCAAGGCCCGCGAGACCAGAGGACATCCGAGAGGATCCCCTACCACTACGCACGCGGCCCCACGGACCTCGCATGAACACCGCGCACCCACGCGACGTCGACCCGTCGATTACGGGCCAGCCGCACCAGGTGAGGGCAAAGTCCCCGGCCTGATGGGCATCATTCGAGGACGCTTGGTAACCCGGTGAGCATGCCAGCGGCGGTACGAGAATTCGTACCGCCGCAACCCTTGTCCGGCGGGTGTCAGGCCGCGCCGCGTTGCAGCGCCTCGCACACCGCCGTCGACTCGCGGACCCCCAGCTCGACCGCCCGGCCGCAGTGGGCGATCCAGGCCGCCATGCCCTCGGGGGTGCCGGAGACGTACCCGTCCAGGGCGGCCAGGTAGGAGGCCCGGCCCGCTTCGGCGTGGCCGACCTCGGCCGGACAGACCGCCTTCGGGTCCAGGCCGCTGCCGATCAGCACGATCCGCTCGGCCGCGCGCGCGACCAGGCCGTTGTGGGACACGAAGGGACGCAGCGCGAGCAGTTCGCCGTGCACCACGGCGGCCGTCACCAGGGCGGGCGCGGAACTGCCGGCGATGATCAGGTCCGCCAGCCCCTCCAGCCGGCCCGACACCTCGGCGGCGTCCGGCAGCGGCAGTCCGACCAGCGGCTCGTCCACCGGCTCGCCCGCCTGGCGCGGCCGGCCGACCTCGTCGCCACCGCTCGCCGCGGCCACCAGATGCAGCCGGGCCAGCACCCGCAGCGGCGACTGGCGCCAGACGGACAGCAGCTGTCCCGCCTCGGCGGTGAGCCGCAGGGCCGCTCCCACGACACGAGCCTCGGCGTCGGCACTGAAGTCGGTACGCCGCCGCACCTCCTCCAGGGCCCAGTCGGCGCCGGACAGCGCCGCCGAGCCGCGCGAGCCACGCAGGGCCGCCTCGGAGGTGATCGCGTTGCTGCGGCGCCGCATGACCCGGTGCCCGTAGACCCGGTCCACGGCTTTGCGCACGGACTCCACGGACTCGGCCACGCCGGGCAGTGCACCCAGGGCCGCGAGCGGATCGGCGGTCGCGCCTGTCGTACTCATGAGTACGACACTACGCACCCCACCGGCCGACCCCACGAAGGAGTGGTCTTCTTCACGTCCGCGTGACACACACCGCTAGGACGCGACTACGCTTCGTGAACATGAAAATTGCTTTCGTCGGGAAGGGCGGGAGCGGCAAGACCACTCTCTCCTCCCTCTTCGTCCGCCACCTCGTGGCCGCCGGCGCTCCGGTGGTCGCCATCGACGCGGACATCAACCAGCACCTCGGGCCGGCGCTCGGCCTCGACGAGCAGGAGGCGGCAGCGCTGCCCGCCATGGGCGAGCGGCTGTCGCTGATCAAGGACCACCTGCGCGGCACCAACCCGCGCATCGCCTCCGCCGCGACGATGATCAAGACGACGCCGCCCGGCGAGGGTTCTCGGCTGGTGCGGGTCGCGGACCCGAACCCGATCTACGACGCCTGCGCGCGTCCGGTGGAACTCGACGGCGGTGCCGTCCGTTTGATGGTCACGGGCCCGTTCACGGACGCCGATCTGGGGGTCGCCTGCTACCACTCCAAGACGGGAGCGGTGGAGCTGTATCTGAACCACCTCGTCGACGGCCCCGACGAGTACGTGGTGGTCGACATGACGGCCGGCTCCGACTCCTTCGCCTCCGGCATGTTCACCCGCTTCGACATGACGTTCCTCGTCGCCGAGCCGACCCGGAAGGGGGTCTCCGTCTACCGCCAGTACAAGGAGTACGCCCGCGACTTCGGCGTGGCCCTGAAGGTCGTCGGCAACAAGATCCAGGAACAGGACGACCTCGACTTCCTGCGCGCGGAGGTCGGTGACGACCTGCTCGTGACGGTCGGACGCTCCGACTGGGTGCGCGCCATGGAGAAGGGCCGCCCGCCCCGCTTCGACCTCCTGGAGGAGGCCAACGCCCGCGCCCTGCACACCCTGCGGGCCACCGCGGACGCCACGTACGAGCTTCGCGACTGGGAGCGCTACACCCGGCAGATGGTGCACTTCCACCTGAAGAACGCCGAGTCGTGGGGCAACGAGCGCACCGGGGCCGACCTGGCGGCGCAGGTCGACCCCGGGTTCGTGCTCGGCGAAGGGGTGGTGACGCCCGCCTGACCCCTACGGCCTGTCCGCCGGCGCCCCGGGCACGCCCTTGGGCGCCGGGGCGGGACGGCCGGACATCAGGGACGCCCAGCCCTGCCGGGGGGCCTCCCCCACCTTCAGGGTGCGCAGGCGCGTGAGGGTCTGGGGGTCCTGGGCGTCCAGCCAGTCGGCCAGCTGGTGGAAGGAGACGCAGCGCACGTCGGGCTTGTTGCAGACCTCCTTCACCACGTCCTCGACGGCGCGCATGTAGGTGCCGCCGTTCCAGGACTCGAAGTGGTTGCCGATGATCAGGGGAGCGCGGTTGCCGTCGTAGGCCCGGTAGAAGCCCTTGAGGAGGCCGTCGCGCATCTGGTCGCCCCAGTAGTCGAACTTGTCGGGGTCGCCCTGGGTCTGGGTGCCGGACTGGTTGACCATGAAGTTGTAGTCCATGGTCAGCTGCTCATAGGTGTGGCCCGGGAAGGGCACGAGCTGCATCGACAGATCCCACAGGCCCTGCTTCTTCCTGGGCCAGACCTGGTTGTCGACCCCGCTGGAGTCGTAGCGGAAGCCCAGCTGGCGGGCGGCCTTCATGAAGTTCTTCTGCCCTTCCAGGCAGGGAGTGCGGGCGCCGATCAGCTCCTTGTCGTAGTCGAAGGGCAGCGGGGCCGCCCGCTTCATGCCGGTGTTGGACCTCCAGGACTTCACGAAGTCCTTCGCCTGGGCGATCTCGCTCTTCCACTCCTTCACCGACCAGGTGCCGACACCGCCGTCGGGGCCGCAGAAGTGGCCGTTGAAGTGGGTCCCGATCTCGTTGCCCTCCAGCCAGGCCAGGCGTACCTGTCTGAGGGTGTCGGTGATGCCCTGCTCGTCGTTGAATCCGATGTCGGAGCGGCCGGGCGCGTGCTGCGGCGGCTTGTACAGGTCGCGCTTCTCCTCCGGCAGCATGTACACGCCGCTGAGGAAGTACGTCATGGTCGCGTGGTTCTCCTTGGCGACCTTGCGGAAGTGCGAGAAGAGCTTCTGGCTGTCCTCGCCCGCGCCGTCCCAGGAGAACACGACGAACTGCGGCGGCTTCTGACCGGGTTTCAGCCGTTCAGGGCTGGGCAGATACGGCTGGGCACCGGTGTACGCGGTGGATCCGTCGCCGATCAGTCGCAGCACGCTCTTGGGCGCGGGCGCTCCCTTCTGCGGGCCGGACGCCCCTTCCTTCGTGCCTTCGGAGCCGGTCGCACAACCGGCGAGCGACGCCGCACAGGCCGCGGCGGCCACGGCGCCGACGGCGATCCTCTGGGTGGCGGCCATGTTCCGCCCACCTTCTTCCTTCTCTCAGGCCAACGCTGACGAGGGTTTTTGTGCTGATGTGCCGGGCTTGCACCGGCAGCGGCGCCAAGGTCCCACGAGGCCGAGAAGGAATTAATACGACAAGCCGATGAAATGCTCACTTCACCCTGACGCGCGATGCACTACGCCATTTGCCTCAGAAAGTTATGCCTTGCCTTTACGTGGCATTACGATTCTTTTACCGACATAGATTCATCCCGCCGCTGCACGCCGTGACCCACGGCCGCGACCGAGCCCCGCCCATCGCCGCGGGGTCCCATCCAGTCCGCGACCGCGCCGCCCCGGAGGAGACGGGACCATGCCGACCTGCGCACCCCCGAACATCCAGCACCCCGACCCACCGCACGATGCCGCGCCGAAGCGCCGCCGCTCCCCCGTCGAGGGCGCCGACCTTTCCGCGGCCGTCGCGGTCTTCCTGATCGCCCTGCCCCTCTCCCTCGGCATCGCCCTGGCCACCGGAGCCCCGCTCCAGGCCGGTCTCGTCGCCGCCGCGGTCGGCGGAGTCGTCGCCGGACGGCTCGGCGGCTGCCCGCTACAGGTGAGCGGCCCCGCCGCCGGACTCACCGTGGTCACCGCCGACCTGATCCACCGCTACGGCTGGCGGGCGACCTGCGGGATCACCGTCCTCGCCGGACTCGCCCAAGTCGGCCTCGGCTGCCTGCGGGTGGCGCGCGGCGCGCTCGCGGTCAGCCCGGCCGTGGTGCACGGGATGCTCGCCGGCATCGGCATCACCATCGCCGTCGCCCAGCTGCACATCGTGCTCGGCGGCACCCCGGACAGTTCCGTGCTCGCCAACCTGCGTGCGCTGCCCGCCCAGTTGGCCGGTCTGCATCCGGCCGCCGTGGCGATGAGCCTGCTCACCCTGGCCCTGCTGCTGGGCTGGCCGCGCCTGCCCGGCCGGGTCGGCCGTCTGCTGCGTACGGTGCCGGCCGCCCTCGTCGCCGTCTCCGGTGCCGGCGCGACCGCCGCCCTCGCCGGCCTGTCCCTGCCCCGGGTCGACCTGCCGTCCTGGCACAGCCACGCCCTGGCCGGGCTGCCCGAAGGACCGGTGTCCGGCGTCGTCGCCGCCGTGCTCACCACCACCCTCGTGTGCAGCGTGCAGTCGCTGCTCGGCGCGGTGGCCGTGGACAAGCTGGTCGCCGCCCGCCCCGGCCCCCACACCCGGCCCGGCCGCTCCGACCTGGACCGGGAGCTGCTGGGCCAGGGGGCGGCCAACCTGATCTCCGGGGCGCTCGGCGGACTGCCCGTCGCGGGGGTGGCGGTGCGCAGCACCGCGAATGTGCGAGCGGGTGCCGTCAGCCGGAACTCCACGATGCTGCACGGCGTTCTCGTAGTAGTCGCCGCGCTGCTGATGGTCCCGGTCCTGGAGGAGATCCCGCTCGCCTCCCTCGCCGCCCTGGTGATGGCCGTCGGCATCCAGATGGTGTCCCCGCACCACATCCGCACGGTGACCCGCCACCGCGAAGTGCCGGTCTACGCCGCGACCACACTCGGCGTGGTGGGCCTCGGCGTCCTGGAGGGCGTGTTCCTCGGGGTCGCCGTGGCGGTCGCCGTCGCCCTGCACCGCCTCGCCCGCACCCGCATCACCCACGAGGAGAAGGAAGGAGTCCATCACGTACGAGTCCGGGGCCAGTTGACGTTCCTCGCGGTGCCGCGGCTCAGCAGAGCCCTGCACCTCGTGCCCCAGGGCGCTCACGCCGTCGTGGAGTTGGACGGTTCGTTCATGGACCACGCGGCGTACGAGTCGCTCCAGGACTGGCGCGGTACGCACACCGCCCGCGGTGGTACGGCCGAGCTGACAGGACGGGGCGGCGCGAGCCGGACCGTCGGGAGGGCCCCGGCAGCCGAGTGCCGGTGTCACCCGTGGACGCCCTGGCGCAACCACCGGTCCTGCTTCGCCGGATCCCCCGCCGCCCCGGCGGGACCGGGGGCCGGCCGGGGCGGCGGGGAACTGGCCCGTGGCATCGGCGCGTTCCAGCGGAACACCGCGCCGCTGGTGCGGGAGGAGCTGGCGCGGCTCGCCCGGGAGGGCCAGCGGCCCTCCCAGCTCTTCCTGGCCTGTGCCGACTCACGGCTCGTCACGTCCATGATCACCGCCAGTGGTCCCGGTGACCTGTTCGTGGTCCGCAACGTCGGCAATCTGGTGCCGCCGCCCGGTGAGGGGCACGGCGACGACTCGGTTTCCGCCGCCATCGAGTACGCGGTGGACGTGCTCGGGGTGCGCTCCATCACGGTGTGCGGGCACTCCGGGTGCGGGGCGATGCAGGCACTGCTGTCCGCCGGCGCCGGCCAGGGGCTCGGTCCGCTGCACCGCTGGCTGCGGCACGGGCTGCCGAGTCTCGCGCGGACGGCCGGGGACCGGCGCGGGCTGCCGGGGCCGGCGGGGCGCGTCCCCACGGACGCGGTGGAGCGGCTGTGCCTGGCCAACGTGGTCCAGCAGCTGGCGCACCTGCGGGCGCACGAGCCGGTCGCCCGGGCACTGGCCAGGGGCACGCTGGAACTGCACGGGATGTACTTCCACGTGGGCGAGGCACAGGCGTACCTGCTCACGGAGTCGGAGGGGGCGGCGGTCTTCGAGGAGGTCGCGGGTGGAGCCGAGGGAGGTGAGGCGGTGCGCGGGCCGATGTGGGCGCCAACCGTCGGACAGGTCTAAACCAATATTGCCGTCGACCCTTGTCATCGGCCCCCCACGTCTGATGAGCTGTGGCCTGGGACACAACGGACACCCTTGGAAAGGGAGATGTCGTGAGCAACGAGAGCCTGGCCAACCTGCTCAAGGAAGAACGCAGGTTCGCGCCGCCCGCCGACCTGGCAGCGCAAGCCAACGTCACCGCGGAGGCGTACGAACAGGCCAAGGCTGACAGGCTCGGCTTCTGGGCCGAGCAGGCCCGCCGCCTGACCTGGGCCAAGGAACCGACCGAGACGCTGGACTGGTCGAACCCGCCGTTCGCCAAGTGGTTCAAGGACGGCGAACTGAACGTCGCGTACAACTGCGTGGACCGGCATGTGGAGGCCGGGCACGGGGACCGTGTCGCGATCCACTTCGAGGGTGAGCCCGGCGACAGCCGCGCGATCACCTACGCCGAGCTGAAGGACGAGGTCTCCAGGGCCGCCAACGCCCTGCTGGAGCTGGGCGTCCGCAAGGGCGACCGGGTCGCCGTCTACATGCCGATGATCCCCGAGACCGCGATCGCGATGCTGGCCTCGGCCCGGATCGGCGCCGCCCACTCGGTCGTCTTCGGCGGCTTCTCGGCGGACGCGCTCGCCACCCGGATCCAGGACGCGGACGCCAAGGTCGTCATCACCTGTGACGGCGGCTACCGGCGCGGCAAGCCGTCCGCGCTCAAGCCGGCCGTGGACGAGGCGGTCCAGAAGGCGGGGAACGTCGAGCACGTGCTCGTGGTCCGCCGTACCGGGCAGGACGTGGCCTGGAACGGCGAGCGGGACGTGTGGTGGCACGACCTGGTCGGACGGCAGTCCGACCAGCACACCCCGGAGGCGTTCGAGGCGGAGCACCCGCTGTTCATCCTCTACACCTCCGGTACGACGGGGAAGCCGAAGGGCATCCTGCACACCTCCGGGGGCTATCTCACCCAGGCGGCCTACACCCACTGGGCCGTGTTCGACCTCAAGCCGGAGACGGACGTGTACTGGTGCACGGCCGACGTCGGCTGGGTCACCGGGCACTCGTACATCGTCTACGGCCCGCTGGCCAACGGCGCGACGCAGGTGATGTACGAGGGCACGCCGGACACCCCGCACCAGGGGCGGTTCTGGGAGATCGTGCAGAAGTACAAGGTCACGATCCTCTACACGGCGCCGACCGCGATCCGGACGTTCATGAAGTGGGGCGACGACATCCCCGCCAAGTTCGACCTGTCCTCCCTGCGTGTCCTGGGCTCGGTCGGCGAGCCCATCAACCCGGAGGCCTGGATCTGGTACCGCAAGCACATCGGCGGCGACCGGACGCCCGTCGTGGACACCTGGTGGCAGACCGAGACCGGCGCGATGATGATCTCGCCGCTGCCGGGCGTCACCGCCGCCAAGCCCGGTTCCGCGCAGCGCGCGCTGCCCGGCATCAGCGCCACGGTCGTGGACGACGAGGCGAACGAGGTGCCCGACGGCGGCGGTGGCTACCTGGTGCTGACCGAGCCGTGGCCGGCGATGCTCCGCACCATCTGGGGTGACGACCAGCGGTTCCTCGACACCTACTGGTCCCGCTTCGAGGGCAGGTACTTCGCCGGGGACGGGGCGAAGAAGGACGGCGACGGGGACATCTGGCTGCTCGGCCGGGTGGACGACGTCATGCTCGTGTCGGGCCACAACATCTCCACCACCGAGGTGGAGTCGGCGCTGGTCTCGCACCCGTCGGTCGCCGAGGCGGCCGTCGTCGGTGCCGCGGACGAGACCACCGGCCAGGCGATCGTCGCCTTCGTGATCCTGCGTGGCACGGCGTCCGAGGACGAGGCGCTCGTCCGCGCGCTGCGCGACCATGTCGGCGCCACGCTCGGCCCGATCGCCAAGCCGAAGCGGATCCTGCCCGTGGCGGAGCTGCCGAAGACCCGCTCGGGCAAGATCATGCGCCGACTGCTGCGCGATGTGGCCGAGAACCGCCAGCTCGGTGACGTCACCACGCTGACGGACTCCACGGTCATGGACTTCATCCAGGCCAAGCTGCCGGCCGCGCCGAACGAGGACTAGCCCGTACGACCTCATGGCGGCGGGAAGGGGTGCCCGGTGGATCACCGGGCACCCCTTCCCGTCCGTCCCACGGGCCCCCGAAGTCACAGTCGGGTAAAATTGCGGCTCGGGTGTGCCGGGAAGTCTGGTCGGCAGGGCCGTCGGCGATCCCCGCGGCGGCCGTACGTCGCCGTACCGACCCGGAGGTCTGCCGTGACCGCGCCGCCCCGCCCCCCGAACACGCCCCGCAAGGCTCTCGGACGCCTGTCCCTGCCCGAGCGGAACTTCGTGGCCGAGGCGCTGCGCACCGAGACCACCGGCGGTGTCCTGCTGCTCCTCGCCGCGGTCGCGGCGCTGGCCTGGGCGAACATCCCCGCCCTGCGCCACAGCTACGACGCCGTGAGCGACTTCCACTTCGGCCCCGGCGCCCTCGGCCTGCACCTCTCCGTCGCCCACTGGGCCGCCGACGGCCTGCTCGCGGTGTTCTTCTTCGTCGCCGGCATCGAACTCAAGCGGGAACTGGTCGCCGGTGACCTCCGCGACCCCAGGGCGGCCGTACTGCCCGTTGTGGCCGCGCTGTGCGGGATGGCCGTACCCGCGCTCGTCTCCACCCTGACCAGCCTCAGCGGTGGCGGCACCGCCCAGGGCTGGGCGGTGCCCACCGCCACCGACATCGCCTTCGCGCTCGCCGTGCTGGCGGTGATCGGCACCTCGCTGCCCAGCGCCCTGCGCGCCTTCCTGCTCACCCTCGCGGTCGTCGACGACCTGTGCGCGATCCTGATCATCGCGGTCTTCTTCACCGACCGGCTGAACTTCGCCGCGCTCGGCGGGGCCGCCGCCGGCCTCGTGGTCTTCTGGCTGCTGCTGCGCACGGGGGTACGCGGCTGGTACGTGTACGTACCGCTCGCGCTCGTCAACTGGGCGCTGATGTACAACAGCGGCGTGCACGCCACCGTCGCCGGCGTGGCGATGGGCCTGATGCTGCGCTGCACCCCCCGCGAGGGTGAGCGGCACTCGCCGGGCCAGCACATCGAGCACCTGGTGCGACCGCTGTCGGCGGGACTCGCCGTGCCGCTGTTCGCGCTGTTCAGCGCCGGCGTGCCGGTGTCCGGCGGGGCCCTGCGTGATGTGTTCACCCGGCCGGAGACGCTCGGGATCGTACTCGGCCTGGTCGTCGGCAAGACGGTCGGCATCTTCGCAGGCACCTGGCTGACCGTCCGCTTCACCCGGGCCCGGCTCGGCGAGGACCTCCGGTGGGCCGACGTCTTCGCGGTGGCGTCACTCGCCGGGATCGGCTTCACCGTCTCGCTGCTCATCGGCGAGCTGGCCTTCGGCGGTGACGCGGCACTGACGGCCGAGGCGAAGGCGGCCGTCCTCACCGGATCGCTGATCGCGGCGGCGTGGGCGACGGTGCTGCTGAAGATGCGCAACGCCCGCTACCGCAGGCTGTGCGAGGAGGAGGACCGTGACGAGGACCTCGACGGCATCCCGGACGTCTACGAGCAGGACGACCCGGCGTACCACCTGCGGATGGCCGAGATCCACGAGCGCAAGGCCGCCGAGCACCGCCGCCTGGCCGCCGAGCGGGCGGCCGAGGCGCGCCACGGGCTTGCGGAAGTACCGGGTGGGGCAGGCGAGGAGGGCGACCGTCCGGCATGATCTGACGAGACGGTACAAAACAAGACGGCCCACCGAGCACGGCGGCCGGCCGGCCACCCGGGACACGTACGGCCGCACCCGGCCGTACGAGCGCGGCGGCCACCCGGCACAGCCCGCTCGCGGCACGAGAGACCTTCAAGGGAGAACGCGATGAGCGCACCCGACGGCAGCCCGGTCGGCGCCGAACGCAGCATCGGCCAGCTGTTCGCCTCGGCGACGACCGAGATGTCCGCGCTGGTGCACGACGAGATCGCACTGGCCAAGGCCCAGCTGAAACAGGACGTGAAGCGTGGCGCGGTCAGCGGCGGCGCCTTCTCGGTGGCGGGCGCGGTACTGCTGTTCTCCCTGCCGATGCTCAACTTCGCACTGGCGTACGGCATCCGCACCTGGAGCCACTGGAACCTGGCGATCTGCTTCGTGCTGTCCTTCGCGGCCAACGTGCTGGTCGCCGGCCTCCTCGGCCTGATCGGCGTGGTGTTCGCGAAGAAGGCGAAGAAGGGCCAGGGCCCGCAGAAGGCGGCCGCCTCGATGAAGGAGACGGCCGGCGTCCTCCAGAACGCGAAGCCGCACCCGCGCCCCGAACTGCCCGAGGACCGGGGACCCGCGGCCATCGAGGCTGTGGCACGCTCGTCGTCATGACGGACCCCGCCCCTTCCTCGGCCGTACGGATCGAAGGTCCCTGGACGCACAGGGACGTCGCCGCGAACGGTGCGCGTTTCCACATCGCCGAACTCGGCGACGGCCCCCTGGTGCTGCTCCTGCACGGCTTCCCGCAGTTCTGGTGGACGTGGCGGCACCAGCTGACCGCGCTCGCCGACGCGGGCTACCGGGCGGTGGCGATGGACCTGCGGGGCGTCGGCGGCAGCGACCGCACGCCCCGCGGGTACGACCCCGCCAACCTGGCCCTCGACGTCACCGGCGTGATCCGCTCGCTCGGTGAGCCGGACGCCGCGCTGGTCGGCCACGACCTCGGCGGATACCTGGCGTGGACGGCGGCGGCCATGCGGCCCAAGCTCGTCCGGCGTCTCGCCGTGGTGTCCATGCCGCACCCGCGGCGCTGGCGCGCGGCGATGCTCCGGGACGCCCGGCAGACAGCCGCCGGCTCCTACATCTGGGGGTTCCAGCGGCCGTGGATCCCCGAACGTCAACTCGCCGCCGACGGTGGCGCCCTGACGGGCCGGCTGATCCGGGACTGGTCCGGGCCGCGGCCGCCGGAGGACGCGGCCGTGGAGACCTACCAGCGGGCCATGTGCATCCCGTCCACCGCGCACTGCGCGATCGAGCCGTACCGCTGGCTGGTGCGTTCGCTGGCCCGCCCGGACGGCGTGCAGTTCTACCGCCGGATGAAGCGGCCGGTGCGGGTACCGACCCTGCATCTGCACGGTTCGCTGGACCCGGTGGCCCGGACGCGCAGCGCGGCCGGTTCCGGTGAGTACGTCGAAGCCCCCTACCGCTGGCGGCTGTTCGACGGTCTCGGCCACTTCCCGCACGAGGAGGACCCGGCGGCCTTCTCGACCGAGCTGGTCAACTGGCTGGAGGACCCCGAGCCCGACCGCTGAGGAGCCGGCGTCCGGCCGGTGACCGTGCGGTGAAGAAACGACGTACGGAGTATCCGGTTTCCTGAACACTTGTCCCCCGGACGGCTCATGCCCGCCGCATAGGCCAATTGGGCGGCGCCCAGGCGGTTATGGACCTTGGGGCGGGGGCACACGTCCGGGTATGGGCTGGACGCAGGACTACAGTGACGCACCCCGCACCCGCCGCTCGGCCACCGGCCTGAGCACGCCCCGGCGAGGCACCGCGCAGGTCGCGGAGGCGGACCTCCGAGTGGGCATTCCGCGCATCCTGCGCCGTCGGGCCCGCTGGGTCTCCGTGCGGCTGCGTCATCCGCGCGGCTGAGCGACCGCCGCCCGCCTACAGGGCGCAGCTGTCCGTACCGACCTGCTCGTTCGCCGTGCGCCCCTGTCGGATGTCGGCCCGGATCTCGTCCGCGGTGAGGGCATAGCCGGTGTCCGCGTCGTCGAGGGACTTGGCGAACACGACGCCGTACACCTTGCCGTCCGGCGTCAGCAGCGGGCCGCCGGAGTTGCCCTGGCGGACGGTCGCGTACAACGAGTAGACGTCGCGGCGGACCGTGCCGCGGTGGTAGATGTCCGGGCCGTTGGCCGTGATGCGCCCGCGTACGCGCGCGGCGCGCACGTCGTAGGCGCCGTTCTCCGGGAAGCCCGCGACGATCGCGCCGTCACCGCCGGAGGCGTCCCGCGCGGAGAACCTCAGCGCGGCCGCCCTCAGGTCCGGGACGTCGAGGACGGCGATGTCGCGTTTCCAGTCGTACAGGACGACCTTCGCGTCGTACGCGCGGCCCACACCGCCTATCTGCACGCTCGGCGCGTCCACGCCCCCGACGACGTGCGCGTTGGTCATCACCCGGCGGTCGGCGAACACGAAGCCGGTGCCCTCCAGGACCTTGCCGCAGCTCTGGGCCGTGCCGGTGACCTTGACGATGGAACGCTGGGCCGCACCGGCGACCGGGCTGCGCGCGAGGGCCGTGTCCGGGGGGTGTACGTCCTTGATCGGCTCGTTGGCGAACGGGCTGAAGACCTGCGGGAAGCCGTTCTGCGCGAGCACGGAGGAGAAGTCCGCGAACCAGGTGTCGGCCTGCGCCGGCAGTGCCCGGGAGACCCCGAGGAGCACCTTGGAGCCGCGGACCTCCTTGCCGAGCGTCGGCAGGGTCGTCCCCGCGAGCGCGGAGCCGATCAGCCAGGCGACCAGCAGCATGGCTACGACGTTGACCAGCGCGCCGCCGGTGGCGTCCAGGGCGCGCGCCGGCGACCAGGTGATCTGCCGGCGCAGCTTGTTGCCGAGGTGGGTGGTCAGCGCCTGGCCGACGGAGGCGCAGACGATGACGACGACCACGGCGACGACGGCCGCGGTCGTGCCGACGTCCCTCTTCTCGGTCACGGCGTCCCAGATCAGGGGCAGTGCGTACACGGCGACGAGGCCGCCGCCCAGGAAGCCGATCACCGACAGGATGCCGACGACGAAGCCCTGGCGGTAGCCCACCACCGCGAACCACACGGCCGCGACCAGCAACAGGATGTCCAGCACGTTCACCGCTTCAGGCCTCGCCTACTCACTCCGGTCCCCGCGGCCCGGCCGGGGTCCGGCGCGCCGCGCAGTGGCTGAGGGACCCGGCGTCCCCGGAAGACACAGCACGGGATCACCCTGTCATGCGCGCCAGTCGAGCGGGACCTGCTTCTCCCGGTCCCAGGGACGCTCCCAGCCCGCGTAGTGCAGCAGGCGGTCGATCACTCCGGCCGTGAAGCCCCAGACGAGGGCCGATTCGACCAGGAATGCCGGGCCGCGGTGGCCCCTGGGGTGCACGGCGGTGGCGCGGTTGACGGGGTCCGTGAGATCCGCCACGGGCACCGTGAAGACCCGCGCGGTCTCGTTCGGGTCGACCACACCGACCGGGCTGGGCTCGCGCCACCAGCCGAGCACCGGGGTCACGACGAAGCCGCTGACCGGGATGTACAGCCGGGGCAGCACGCCGAAGAGCTGCACACCGGACGGGTCGAGCCCGGTCTCCTCCTCGGCCTCGCGCAGCGCGGCCCGCAGGGGGCCCTCACCGTGCGGGTCGCCGTCCTGCGGGTCCAGCGCGCCGCCCGGGAAGCACGGCTGCCCGGCGTGCGAACGCAGCGAGCCCGCGCGCTCCATGAGCAGCAGTTCGGGCCCGCGCTCGCCCTCGCCGAACAGGATCAGGACGGCCGACTGCCGCCCCGAGCCGTTCTCCGGCGGCAGGAAGCGGCTCAGCTGGAGCGGCTGGACCGTCTCGGCGGCGCGCGCCACGGGTTCCAGCCAGTCCGGCACCCCTTCCACGCTGAGCGCCACCGGACCGCCCTGCGTGTCACTACTCGTCATCGCCACCCCCGTCGCTCTGCCCTCTGCAACGCCCGAGGGGCCCGGGATCGTTCCGTCACGCGGCCCCCAGTGGCGGCGCCGGCCTGCCGCCCGCGTCCAGGTAGGCCTGCGGCGGCTTGAGCCGCTGGCCGGGGAAGCCGCCCTTCTCGTACTTCAGGAGCTTCTTCGCCTTCTCGGGATCGGTCTCGCCCTCACCGTAGGCCGGGCAGAGCGGGGCCACGGGGCAGGCGCCGCAGGCCGGCTTGCGGGCGTGGCAGATGCGGCGGCCGTGCCAGATGACGTGGTGGGACAGGTCGGTCCAGTCGGCCTTCGGGAAGAGCGCGCCGATGGCGGCCTCGATCTTGTCGGGGTCGCTCTCGTCGGTCCACCGCCAGCGCCGGACGAGCCGCTGGAAGTGCGTGTCGACGGTGATCCCGGGCCGCCCGAACGCGTTGCCGAGGACGACGAAGGCCGTCTTGCGGCCCACGCCGGGCAGCTTGACCAGGTCCTCCAGTCTGCCGGGCACCTCGCCGCCGAAGTCCTCGGCGAGGGCCTTGGAGAGCCCTATGACCGACCGGGTCTTGGCCCGGAAGAAGCCGCAGGGGCGCAGGATCTCCTCGACCTCCTCCGGGTTGGCGGCGGCGAGGTCCTCGGGGGTGGGGTACTTGGCGAAGAGCGCCGGGGTCGTCTGGTTGACCCTCAGGTCGGTGGTCTGGGCCGACAGCACGGTGGCGACGAGCAGCTGGAAGGGACTCTCGAAGTCCAGCTCGGGGTGGGCGTACGGGTACACCTCGGCCAGCTCGCGGTTGATGCGGCGGGCACGGCGGACCAGGGCGGTACGGGACTCGCCCCCGGCCGGCCCTCCGGCGGACGCGACCTTCTCCGCGGCCGCCTTCTCGGCGGGCCTCTCGGCGGGCTTCTTCGCGCTCGCCGTCTTCTCGGCGGCCTTCTTGGCGACCTTCTTGACAGTCGCTGCCTTCTTCGCGGCGTCGACAACCTTTTTAGCCGATTTGCCTGTTTTATTACTTTCCTCGGGGACCTGTTCGCCCACGGCGGAATCCCGACGTACAACCACCCGCCCAGCCCCCTTGGCCTGTGCTCTCACCGGCATTTTGGATACCCGGCCAGCCTAGAGCCCGGCACCGTGATCCGTCCCGGACCCGGCTCACCGGCCCCCGATTGGACCCCTGACGCTTACCCCGGGACACGTGTGCGGCATCCTTGTGACAGATCACACTGTTTGGACCGTCCGGCAAAACGGGGAACACGGTCCCCTGGCACGCGGGGAGCACCATCCCCTGAGCAGGTCGACAAGGAGATAACTCGTGGACGACGTTCTGCGGCGCAACCCGCTCTTCGCGGCACTCGACGACGAGCAGGCCGCGGAGCTTCGCGCCTCCATGAGTGAGGTGACCCTCGCACGCGGCGACTCGCTGTTCCACGAAGGCGACCCCGGAGACCGGCTGTACGTCGTCACCGAGGGCAAGGTGAAGCTGCACCGCACTTCCCCCGACGGCCGCGAGAACATGCTCGCCGTCGTCGGACCCGGTGAGCTGATCGGCGAGCTGTCGCTGTTCGACCCCGGCCCCCGTACGGCCACGGCGACCGCGCTCACCGAGGTCAAGCTGCTCGGTCTCGGGCACGGCGACCTCCAGCCCTGGCTGAACGTCCGCCCGGAGGTGGCCGGCGCCCTGCTGCGCGCCGTCGCCCGCCGGCTGCGCAAGACCAACGACGCGATGTCCGACCTGGTCTTCTCGGACGTCCCCGGCCGCGTGGCCCGGGCCCTGCTGGACCTCTCCCGCCGCTTCGGCGTGCAGTCCGAAGAGGGCATCCACGTCGTCCACGACCTCACCCAGGAGGAGCTGGCCCAGCTGGTCGGTGCCTCCCGCGAGACCGTGAACAAGGCCCTGGCCGACTTCGCCCAGCGCGGGTGGCTGCGCCTGGAGGCGCGGGCCGTCATCCTGCTGGACGTCGAACGGCTGGCCAAGAGGTCGCGCTGACGCCGGGCCCCGCCCCACGGCCCCGGGGCCCCCTGCACGCGCGGACGGGCCCCGCTGCCGTACGCGGTGCCGTGCCGCCCAGCCTCTCGCCCGGGTCCGCCGGGCCGGCCGCAGGGCGCCCACGCGCGCGTGCACGCCCTGCGGGACCCGCGGCCGGCTAGATCAGCCCGTGCTCGCTGAGATAGTCCAGCTGGGCCCGCACCGACAGTTCCGCCGCCGGCCACAGCGAGCGGTCCACGTCGGCGTACACGTGGGCGACGACCTCGGCCGGGGCGCGGTAGCCGTTCTCGACCGCCGTCTCCACCTGCGCGAGCCGGTGGGCGCGGTGGGCGAGGTAGAACTCGACGGCGCCCTGGGCGTCGTCCAGGACCGGCCCGTGGCCCGGCAGGACGGTGTGCACGCCGTCGTCCACCGTCAGGGACCGCAGCCGCCGCAGGGAGTCCAGATAGTCGCCGAGCCGCCCGTCGGGGTGGGCCACGAGCGTCGTACCGCGGCCGAGGACGGTGTCACCGGTCAGCACGGCGCGGTCGGCCGGAAGATGGAAGGACAGCGAGTCGGCGGTGTGCCCGGGGGTCGGTACGACGCGCAGCTCCAGACCGCCGGTGGTGACCACGTCGCCGGCGGCCAGGCCCTCGTCACCGAGCCGCAGCGCCGGGTCCAGGGCACGCACGCGCGTACCGGTCAGCCCGGCGAAACGGGCGGCGCCCTCGGCGTGGTCGGGGTGGCCGTGGGTGAGCAGGGTCAGGGCTATGCGCTTGCCGGCCTTCTCGGCCGTGTCCACGACGTTGCGCAGATGAACGTCGTCCAGCGGACCCGGGTCGATCACCACGGCGAGATCGGAGTCGGGCTCGGCGACGATCCAGGTGTTGGTGCCGTCCAGGGTCATCGCGGAGGCGTTGGGCGCGAGGACGTTGACGGCCCGTTCGGTGGCGGGCCCCGAGAGGACTGTGCCGCGGGGCTGGCCCGGCAGGGCTGCTGCGTCGGTCATGCGGGGCCTCCACCGGTCTTCTCAGCGGTCGTCGGAGCCGTCGTCGCGGCGGCCGGGACGTGTCTGGTGAACTCGTCGTGCCCGGGCCAGGAGAGGACGATCTCGCCGTCTCGCAGGCGGGCCCGGGCCAGGACCGGGGTCATGTCGCGCGCGGGAGCGGCGGCGAGCGCCTCGGCGGCGGTGGCGTACGGCAGCAACTGGCGCAGGGTGGCGATGGTGGGCGGCATCATCAGCAGCTCACCCCTGTCGTACCCGGCGGCGGCCTCCTCGGGGCGGATCCACACCGTGCGGTCGGCCTCCGTGGAGGCGTTGCGGGTGCGCTGCCCCTCGGGCAGGACGGCCACGAAGAACCAAGTGTCGTAGCGGCGGGCCTCGAACTCCGGGGTGATCCAGCGGGTCCAGGCGCCCAGCAGGTCCGAGCGCAGCACCAGACCGCGTCGGTCGAGGAACTCGGCGAAGGACAGCTCACGCGCGACCAGGGCCGCGCGGTCGGCCTCCCAGGCCTCGCCGGTGGTGTCGCCGACGACCGAGTCCGGGCCGGGGCCGGCGAGGAGCACACCGGCTTCCTCGTAGGTCTCGCGGACGGCCGCGCACACGATGGCCTGGGCGCCCGCCTCGTCGACGCCGAGCCGCTCGGCCCACCACGCGCGCGTGGGGCCGGCCCAGCGGACCCGGCGGTCGTCGTCGCGCGGGTCGACACCGCCGCCGGGATACGCGTACGCGCCTCCGGCGAAGGCCATGGAGGCGCGTCTGCGCAGCATGTGGACGGCCGGACCGGCGGCGGTGTCCCGCAGGAGCAGCACCGTGGCCGCGCGCCGGGGGGACACCGGGGTGAGAGTGCCGTCCGCGAGGGCACGGATGCGGTCCGGCCACTCCGGGGGGTACCACTGACCGTTCGCCATGGCCGGAGGCTATCCCGTGTAGGGCGAATGTTCGAGAGGTACCGAGGTCAGCGGCGCCCCGGCAGGATCACTGGGCCAGCTCGACCTGGATCTCGACCTCGACCGGCGCGTCCAGCGGCAGCACCGCCACACCGACGGCGCTGCGGGCGTGCACGCCCTTGTCGCCGAGGACCTCGCCGAGCAGCTCGCTGGCGCCGTTGACGACACCGGGCTGCCCGGTGAAGTCGGACGCCGAGGCGACGAATCCGACGACCTTCACCACGCGCGCGATGCGGTCCAGGTCGCCGGCGACGGACTTCACGGCGGCCAGGGCGTTCAGCGCGCACGTGCGGGCCAGCTCCTTGGCCTCCTCCGGCGTGACCTCGGCGCCCACCTTGCCGGTGACCGGCAGCTTGCCCTGGACCATCGGCAGCTGGCCGGAGGTGTACACGTACGCACCGGACCGCACGGCCGGCTGGTACGCGGCCAGCGGCGGTACGACGTCCGGCAGGGTCAGTCCCAGTTCGGCCAGCCTGGCCTCGACCGCGCTCACGCCTGCTTCTCCCGCTTCAGGTAGGCCACGAGCTGTTCCGGATTGTTCGGCCCGGGCACGACCTGGACGAGCTCCCAGCCGTCCTCGCCCCAGGTGTCCAGGATCTGCTTCGTGGCATGGACGAGCAGCGGCACGGTTGCGTATTCCCACTTGGTCATGGGGCCGACTTTAGCCGCTGGGCCGGAGCGGGCCGGACCTCCCTTATCCACAGCCTCCCGCGTGGTTGTCGGCCGGACTGGTTAGGCTCGAGGACGTGAGCAGGCTCCAGGTCGTCAGCGGCAAGGGCGGGACCGGAAAGACGACGGTCGCCGCAGCCCTCGCGCTGGCCCTCGCGACCGAGGGGAAGCGGACGCTTCTCGTGGAGGTCGAGGGCCGGCAGGGCATCGCACAGCTCTTCGAGACGGAGGCGTTGCCGTATGAGGAGCGCAAGATCGCGGTCGCGCCGGGCGGCGGGGAGGTGTACGCCCTCGCCATAGACCCGGAACTGGCCCTTCTGGACTACCTCCAGATGTTCTACAAACTGGGCGGGGCGGGCAGAGCCCTGAAAAAGCTCGGCGCCATCGACTTCGCCACCACCATCGCCCCCGGCATCAGGGACGTCCTGCTGACCGGCAAGGCGTGCGAGGCGGTGCGCCGCAAGGACAAGGGCGGGCGGTTCATCTACGACTACGTCGTCATGGACGCCCCGCCGACCGGCCGCATCACCCGCTTCCTGAACGTGAACGACGAGGTGGCGGGCCTCGCCAAGATCGGCCCGATACACAATCAGGCGCAGGCGGTGATGAGGGTGCTGAAGTCGCCGGAGACGGCGGTGCACCTGGTGACGCTGCTGGAGGAGATGCCGGTCCAGGAGACCGCCGACGGCATCGCCGAACTGCGCGCGGCGCGGTTGCCGGTGGGCCGGGTCATCGTGAACATGGTCCGGCCGCAGGTGCTGGACGCGGACGACCTGGAACTCGTACGGGACGTGGAGCGTTCATCGGTCGCGCGGGCGCTCTCGGCCGCCGGTCTGGGCGGGGCCCGGCGGGGCGGGAACGCCGAGAGGCTGGTGGACCCACTGCTGGCCCAGGCCGCGGAGTACGCCGAGCGGTACGCGCTGGAGCAGGAGCAGCGCGCGGCCCTCGGCGAGCTGGGCCTGCCGCTGGCCGAACTGCCGCTGCTGGCCGAGGGCATGGAGCTGGCGGGCCTGTACGAACTCGCCACCGAGCTGCGGAAGCAGGGGTTGTCATGAGTCCGGACCCGGCCGAGGCGCGCGAGGCCGCCGAGGAGTGGGAGGCCGCCGAGAAGCGGGCCTCCGCGGCGCCGGAGACTTCCGGGGGGCCGGAGACTCTCGGAGAGCCGGAGACCCTCGGAGAGCCGGCGCCGGCGGAGGTTGAAGAGCTGACGGAACCTGGGGAGCCTGCGGAGGCCGAGGAACTGGCGGAGGCCGAGGAGCCGGCGGAACCTGGGGAGCCTGCGGAGGCCGAGGAGCTGGCCGAGTCCGAGGTGCCGGTCGAGGCCGAGGAGTCGGCGGAACCCCAGGAGGTGCCGGAACCGGCGGAGGCCGAGGGGCGGGGGGCTGCCGGGGTGGCGGACACCGGACGCCGGCTCTCCTCCGCGCGCGTGCTCGACATCGATGCGCTGCTGGACGACCCGAAGACCCGGATCGTGGTGTGCTGCGGCTCGGGCGGAGTGGGCAAGACGACGACCGCGGCGGCCCTCGGGCTCCGGGCCGCCGAGCGGGGCCGCAAGGTGGTCGTCCTGACCATCGACCCGGCCAGGCGGCTGGCGCAGTCGATGGGCATCGACTCGCTCGACAACGTGCCGCGCCGGGTGAAGGGCACGGAGGGCGACGGCGAGCTGCACGCCATGATGCTCGACATGAAGCGCACCTTCGACGAGATCGTGGAGGCGCACGCGGACTCGGAGCGGGCCGCCGCGATCCTGGCGAACCCCTTCTACCAGTCGCTCTCGGCGGGCTTCGCGGGCACGCAGGAGTACATGGCGATGGAGAAGCTGGGCCAGCTGCGGGCGAGGGACGAGTGGGACCTGATCGTCGTGGACACCCCGCCGTCCCGTTCGGCACTGGACTTCCTGGACGCGCCCAAGCGGCTGGGCTCCTTCCTGGACGGCCGCCTCATCCGCCTGCTGACCGCTCCCGCCAAGCTGGGTGGGCGCGCGGGCATGAAGTTCCTGAACGTCGGCATGTCGATGATGACCGGCACACTGGGCAAGCTGCTGGGCGGCCAGCTGCTGAAGGACGTCCAGACGTTCGTGGCCGCGATGGACACCACCTTCGGCGGGTTCCGTACGCGCGCGGACACCACCTACAAGCTGCTCCAGGCACCCGGCACGGCGTTCCTGGTGGTTGCGGCCCCGGAGCGGGACGCGCTGCGCGAGGCCGCGTACTTCGTGGAGCGACTGGCCGCGGAGCACATGCCCCTGGTCGGCCTGGTGCTCAACCGGGTCCACGGCAGCGGGGCCGGCGGGCTGTCGGCCGAGCGTGCGCTCGCGGCCGCGGAAAATCTTGAGGACGCCCGCATTGTGGGTCAGGGGGGCGGGAAAGCTGGACTTCGTAACTCTCCCGACCCGCACGGCAGTTCACCCTCTCCCGCATCCGAGACCGCAGCCGCCGCCCCAGCCGCTGCCGCCGAGGAAGGCTCCCCCGCCGATGCGGAACGCTCCGTCGACCAACTCACCGCGGCCCTGCTGAGGCTGCACGCCGAGCGTATGCAGCTGCTCTCGCGCGAGCAGCGCACGCGCGACCGTTTCGCCGCCCGCCACCCCGAGGTGGCGGTGGTGGAAGTGCCCGCACTGCCCGGCGACGTCCACGACCTCACGGGCCTGCGGAACATCGGCGACCGGCTGGCGGACGGGCGGCCGGCACACCCCTAGACGCCCACACCGCGCGGCACCGCGCGGCATGCGCGCGTGAGCGACGCTCACCGGCACACCACCGCCCCGGTGGACGCGCGGCAGTCGTCACGGGCGCACGCGCGGCAGTCGTTACCAGCCGCGGGGCCGAGAGGCGCCGGCACGCGTACGACGGTCGCGGGCGCCGCACGCAGCGCATGCCGATCGCACGTCGTCGATCAGACGTCGTTCGGACGTCGTTCGGACGCCTTCGGACGTCGTTCGGACGCCGTCGGACGTCGATGCCGCACGCGACGGGCGTCGACGCCCAGGCACGCGGCGGACGGAGGCCTACGGGCGCGGTTGCCGTGGGGGGTCTGCCGGAACCGTGCGTTCCGGGTGTGCGCCCGAGGGATCCCGTCAGCTCACCGCCGCATAGTTCTCGTAGACCTCGTCGCTGTCGAGGGACACGATCCCGATGCCCCGCTCGTACTCCGAGCGGGCGGTCTCCAGCAGCCTGCGCCAAGAAGTCACGGTGGGCCGCCGGCGCAGCAGTGCGCGGCGCTCCCGCTCCGTCATGCCTCCCCACACGCCGAACTCCACACGGTTGTCCAGCGCGTCCGCGAGGCACTCCGTGCGCACCGGGCATCCGGTGCACACCGCCTTGGCCCTGTTCTGCGCTGCTCCCTGAACGAACAGTTCATCCGGATCCGTAGTGCGGCAGGCAGCCTGCGCACTCCAGTCGGTTACCCAGCCCATACCGGCGCCGTCCTCTCCCGAATCGAGGCTCCCCCACGGCGGCAGCGGCATATGCACCGCCGCCAGTTGAGGACGTTACGGAAGGTCGACACAGCGCAACACCCCCTTCGGGCCCAATCTTGGATGGCCCGAACGGACTATGGGTAAGCGGCAGATCACCCGCGGGAGTGAGCTGGCGACAAGCGCGACCATCCCGGCGAACCGGGACGGCTGCGGTGCGCCACATCGGACACCAGGTGACACACGAGGCGATTTCGGGCGCGTCGGCCTCGAAAAACGGGCACGCGCCCCGGTGATTCCGGGCTACGGCCGGAACGATTCGGGGTCGCCGGGCGTAGTACGTACGTGACCGCATCGGTGTGACAGTCGAGAGCAGCTTAGGCCAATGCCTGCATGTGTGTCCGGCGAACGGGAAGGTGGAAATCCCGGTTCGCCGTGCCGTGACACGGTCGCTCCTCAAGAACGCTCAACAGTACGGATTAGGCTGCCCCCATGCCAAAGAAGCGCTCGGGTGGCGGTCTGTCGCCAACGCAGCAGGCCGCCAAGTTCCTAGGTGTCAGTGTGCTCGCCGGAGCCGTGCTGGCGGGCATCGCGCTGCCCGCGGCCGGCGCGCTGGGTCTCGCGGCCAAGGGATCGGTGAAGAGCTTCGACGAGATCCCGGCCAACCTCAAGAGTCCCCAGCTCAGCCAGCGCACGACCATCCTGGACGACCGGGGGAAACAGATCGCGACCGTGTTCTCCCGCGACCGCACGGTGGTCGACCTCAAGGACATCTCGCCGTACATGCAGAAGGCGATCGTCGCGATCGAGGACTCGCGCTTCTACCAGCACGGCGCGGTCGACCTCAAGGGTGTGCTGCGCGCCATGAACAAGAACGCGCAGAGCGGCGGGGTCGCCCAGGGTGCCTCCACGCTCACCCAGCAGCTGGTGAAGAACTACTTCATCGAGGAGGCCGGCGACGATCCGACGAAGGTCGCCGAGGCCACCCAGCAGACCCTGGGCCGCAAGATCCGCGAGCTGAAGTACGCCATCCAGATCGAGGACAAGCTCGGCAAGAAGAAGATCCTCGAGAACTACCTGAACATCACCTTCTTCGGTGAGCAGGCCTACGGCGTCGAGGCCGCCGCCCAGCGCTACTTCTCCAAGCACGCCAAGAACCTGAACCTCCAGGAGTCGGCCCTCCTCGCCGGCATCGTGCAGTCACCGAGCCGCTACGACCCGGTGAACGACGAGGCCGAGGCCACCAAGCGGCGCAACATCGTGCTCCAGCGCATGGCGGAGGTCGGTGACATCTCCCAGAAGGAGGCCGACGAGGCCAAGCAGAAGCCGGTCGAGCTGGACCCCAGCCACCCCAAGAACGGCTGCATCACCGCCGTGAAGGGCGCCGGCTTCTTCTGCGACTACGTCCGCCAGATCCTCCTCACCGACAAGTCCTTCGGCAAGACCCGGGAGGCGCGGTCGAAGCTCTGGAACCGGGGCGGCCTGACGATCCGTACGACACTCGACCCGCAGGCCCAGCGCTCCGTGCAGGCGTCCCTCAAGGACCACGTCTACGAGAGCGACTCCGTGGCCACCGCCGCGACCATCGTGGAGCCCGGCACCGGCAAGATCCTCGCGATGGACCAGTCCCGCCCGTACGGCGTCAACACCAAGAACCACGAGACGACGATCAACCTGTCCGTCAACCAGGGCATGGGCGGCGGAGCCGGTTACCAGCCCGGTTCCACGTTCAAGCCGATCGTCGCCGCGGCGGCCATCGAGGGCGGGAAGCCCGCCACGCAGGAGTACTCGTCGCCGTACGAGATGGCGTACCCCAGCCCCGTGTCCGCCTGCAACGGCAAGACCTGGCACGACGACCCGAACCACCCCACGAAGCTGACCAACGAGAACGAGTCGGAGCACGGCCCGTACGGCATGAAGGAAGCGACCGCCAAGTCGGTCAACACCTACTACGTGCAGCTGATCAGCGACATCGGCATCTGCCCGGTGATCGACATGGCCCACAAGATGGGCGTGCAGCGCGCGGACGGCCGCAAGGTCCAGCAGGCACCCTCCATCGCGCTCGGCACCCAGGAGATGTCCCCGCTGACGATGGCGAACGCCTACGCCACCTTCGCCGCGCGCGGGATGTACTGCACGCCGGTCGCCATCGACTCGATCACCCAGAAGGTGGGCAGCGAGCAGAAGTCCCTGGAGGTGCCGAAGTCGACCTGCTCGCGTGCGATGTCGGAGAACACCGCCGACACGGTGAGCACGCTCCTCAAGGGCGTGGTCGAGGACGGCACGGGTCAGGAGGCCGGTCTCGGCAGCCGCCCGAGCGCGGGCAAGACGGGTACGACGGACGAGCGCTACGCGGCCTGGTTCGTCGGCTACACCCCGAACATGGCCGGCGCGGTCTGGGTCGGCGACCCGCAGCACAAGCGCCGGATGGTCGACATCACCATCGGCGGCGTCCCGCACGCCAAGGTCTACGGCGGTGAGGTCCCCGGCCCGATCTGGCGCGACATGATGTCCGGCGCCCTGGAGGGCAAGCCCGCACCGGACTTCCATCTGGTCGACATCCCCGACGACACCCACAACGGGGGTGGTCAGGGAAAAGGGGACGGGGGGACGGACGACGGCAACAACGGGGACAACGGGACCGCGCCGGGGCAGGTGACCGGCGGGCTGATCGGCGGTCTGACGGACGGCGGCACGACGGGTGACCAGAGCACCGGCGGCACCGGCGGCACCCTGCCGACACCGACGTTCTCCCTCCCCGGCAACTTCATCCAGGGCCAGCTGAACGGCGGCAACAACGGCAACGGCAACGGCGGCCGCCGGGGCTAGCCACAGCGCGACGGGGCCGCGCGGCGCGTCCGTGCGACTGGGCCGCGCGACAGGACCGTGCAGCACGACCGCGAGGCCGCACCGGTGTTACCGGGTGCGGCCTCGCGGTCGTAATCGTGGGCGTGAGCGTGGGCGTGGTCGTGCAGCCGAAGGGTCCGGCGACGCGGCAGCGGCAGCGGCAGCGGCTCAGTCTTGGCGAGCGTCTTCAGGCGGCCCAGCCCTGGCGCAGCCACTTCACGCGGCTCAGCCCCTGCGCCGCCTCTTGACTCGGCTCAGCCCCTGCGCCGCCTCTTGACTCGGCTCAGCCTTGGCGCAGCCTCTTGACTCGGCTCAGCCTTGGCGCAGCCACTTCACGCGGCTCAGCCCTGGAGCAGCTTCTTCACCGCGGTGGCGACCCGGCCGCCCTCGGCCAGACCCGCCACCTTCGGGTTCACGATCTTCATGACGGCACCCATGGCCCGCGGCCCCTCGGCGCCGGCCGCCTTCGCCTCCGCCACGGCCTGGGCGACGATCGCGTTCAGCTCGTCGTCGGACAGCTGCTTGGGCAGGTACCCGGCGAGCACCTCGCCCTCCGCCTTCTCCCGCTCGGCCTGCTCGGCACGGCCGCCCTGCGCGAAGGCCTCCGCGGCCTCACGGCGCTTCTTCGCCTCACGGGCGATCACCTTGAGCACCTCGTCGTCCGAAAGCTCCCGCTTCTCCTCGCCCGCGACCTCTTCCTTGGTGATCGCGGTGAGCGTCAGCCGGAGCGTCGAGGAACGCAGCTCGTCGCGCCCCTTGATCGCGGCGTTGAGGTCGTCGTGCAGCTTCGACTTGAGCGTGGTGGTCATGCGCTCGATTGTCGCAGGTGCCCGGCCCGGTACGCCCGCTCATTTATCCGGTGGCCGTTCCCGTCCCGGTCAACCGGTCTGACACGATGGGGACATGCGCGCGCGATACGGAATTCCCCTGGGCATCCTGGCGGCCGGCTCCGCCGGCCTGGTGTATGCGGCGGGCTTCGAGGCCCGGTCCTTCCGCCTGCGACGGGTCACCGTCCCGGTCCTGCCCCCGGGCATGCGCCCCCTGCGCGTCCTCCAGGTCTCCGACATCCACATGGTCGGGGGCCAGCGCAAGAAGCAGCGCTGGCTGCGGTCACTGGCCGGCCTGCGCCCGGACTTCGTGATCAACACGGGCGACAACCTGTCGGACCCCGAGGGCGTCCCCGAGGTCCTGGACGCGCTGGGTCCGCTGATGGAGTTCCCGGGCGCGTACGTCTTCGGGTCCAACGACTACTACGGCCCCAAGCTGCGCAACCCCGCCCGCTACCTGCTGGAGAAGACGAGCGGACGCCACGGGCTGAACGGCAACGCGCCGGCGGTGGGCGTCATCCACAACCCGTGGGAGGACCTGCGGGACGGTTTCGACGGGGCGGGCTGGCTCAACCTGACGAACACGCGGGGAGTCCTGAAGATCGAGGGCGTCTCCATCGAGCTGACCGGCCTGGACGACCCGCACATCAAGCGCGACCGCTACGCCCGGGTGGCCGGCGGCCCGTCGGGCACGTACGACTTCTCCCTCGGTGTGGTCCACGCGCCGTACCTGCGGGTCCTGGACGCGTTCACGGCGGACGCCTACCCCTTGGTCCTGGCCGGCCACACCCACGGCGGCCAGCTGTGCATCCCCTTCTACGGCGCCCTGGTCACCAACTGCGACCTGGACACGGACCGGGTGAAGGGCCTCTCCACCCACACGGCCGAGGGCCGCACGTCCTACCTCCACGTCTCAGCAGGCTGCGGCACCAACCGCTACACCCCGGTCCGCTTCGCCTGCCCACCGGAGGCGACACTGCTGACGCTGGTGGGCAGGGAGTAGAGCGAGCGCCGGCCGGGGAGTCCGCCGTACCCCACCGGGTGAGCGTCGTGCGGCACCGGGTGGAGGACATCGGCGCCATGGGGCCTCCCGGAGGGACGCACCTCGCGCCTCCGGCAGGAAGCCGGGGAAGGCGACAGCGGCCGTAACCCACCTGGCCCAGTCTGCCTCGCCGCTCCCTTCCGCCGCTCCTAGCGTGAGGGCATGACCGCCCCGATACCGAGGGACATCCCGGACCTGCCCGCGATCCCGGGCCCGCCCCTGCTGCTGCCCGCCCCGGTCCCGGCCACGGCGGTGGTGGCCCCGGTCCGGCGCCCCCAGACCGCGGTGTTCCGCCTCGTCACCGCCGTGCTGGCGGCCGGCGGGGTCGCTCTCGAACTCCTGCTGAGCACCCCGGCCCACGGCCTGAGCTACTTCAGCGTCCAGGCCGATGTCCTGCTGGCCGTGGTGATGCTCCTGTCGGCGCGGAGGGCCTGGCGGGGCCGCCGCCCACTGCCCCCCGCCGTGACAGGCGCCGCGCTCCTCTACGTCCTGACCGCGGCGCTGGTCTACCACCTGCTCCTGGGCCACGCGACGCCCCCGTTCTCCATGACCGGCGCGACGACGGCCCCGGAACGCTGGCACGCCCAGTGGGCGGCCCTACAGATTCTCCACACGGTGATCCCGGCGGCAGCCCTGCTGGACTGGCTCCTGCTCACGCCTGCGGCCCGCCTGCACCTGCGCCAGACCGCGTCCTGGCTCGTCTACCCCCTGGCCTACCTGGCCTTCTCCCTCACCCGAGCGGCGATCCTCCCGCCCTCCCACCCGGCCCGCTACCTCTACCCCTTCCTCGACGCAGCCGCCCACGGCTACCGCAGCACCCTGGCCAACGCCCTCCTCCTGGGCCTCGCGATCTACACCCTGTCCGTCCTCCTCGTGGCCCTGGACCACACCCGCCCGACCCCGGTCCGCCACCGCTGCTGAATCGGATTTCGCCTACAGCCACCGGTGGGCTAAAGTAAACGTCGTCGCCGCGAGAGCAGCGACATCGGGGTGTAGCGCAGCTTGGCAGCGCGCTTCGTTCGGGACGAAGAGGTCGTGGGTTCAAATCCCGCCACCCCGACAGCTAAGTAGCAGGTCAGAGGGCCCTTACCATTTCGGTAAGGGCCCTCTGGCTTTGCTGCGTGTCTAACTGCGTGACTATCGATTCTGAGTGTCTACGACCCTCGCGGATCGGTGCCGAAGATCCCGTCCATGACCACGGCGCCGGTCTGAATCACGGGCCGGATCTGCTTCCGGTACACCTCCTCGGTCACAGCGGTTCCAGAGTGCCCGACGAGCCGCGAAATCTCCTCCAGCGGGACCCCCCGGTCGGAGAGCAGGGACACGAAGCTGTGCCGCAGCTCCCGCGGAGTCCACTCATCGGCGTTGATCCCGTCGATGCCCTTGAGCGCCTGGCGGAAGGCGCGGCGAACGTTGGCGGCGTCGAGTGGCTTGCCCACGGCCGAGGAGAAGACGAGGCCGTGTTCCTCCCAGTCGTCCCCAGCGGCAAGCCGGTCCCATCCCTGATCTTCGAACTGCTGCCAGAGGGCATCGACGCAGCGCGCCGGCAGAGCAAGTGTGCGCCGGGACTTGCGAGTCTTCGTGTCCCCGCTCCGCCGAACCGAGCGCCAGACGGCGATGTGTGGAGGCTGCGGCGGGTCGAGGTCCGGCCGGCCCTTCAGGAAGACGTGGTCCCAGGTGAGGGCCCGCAGCTCCTCGGTGCGGGCGCCGGTCAGCAGGGCAACGACGATGTAGGCGTACATCGAGGTGCCCTCGGCGCCCTTGAGTACGGCCTCAGCCTGGGCGAAAGTGAGCGCCTTGGACGGGCGCCCGGCCTGCCCTTGCGGCACCGAGCACAGCTCAACGACATTGCGCTTCACCTTGTCCCGCGCCATGGCGCGCTTGACCGCGCGGTTCAGGCAGGAGTGGATTCCCTGGAGCGTGCGTGTGCTGAGCGTCTTCGCTTTGCTGGCCAGCCAGCGGTCTACGTCCTCCGCACTCAGTTCGCGTAGCTTGCGGGCGCCGAGTGAGGGGATCACGTGCTTCTGGCTCAGGAGCGTCACGGTTTCGACAGTGCTGGGGTCGAGGCCCGCCAAGCCGTACGCCAGCCAGTCCGTCACAGCGTCCTTCACCGTGTAGTTGGTGGGCGCGATGGCGAGGCCGTCCTCGTGGTCCCGCAAAACCTCTTTGAGCTTGTTCTTGGCCTCCGTCTTGGTCCTGCCACTCCCCCGTTTCACGATCCGCTTGCCGCTCGGATCGAAGCCGAGGTTCGCCGTGGCGATCCACCGTTGCCGCTTCTCGTCCCAGTGCAGGCCGCCGTCACCGCGGCTCCGACGCGTGGTCATCAGGCCGCACGCTCCATCTGTGCCGCGATGAAGTCGCCCAGTGCGGAGGCGGGGATGCGCCGGCACCGGCCGATGGTGACCGAGGGCAGCCGCCGGGTACGGATCAGGTCGTACACGGTGGACCGTCCGAGCCTGAGACGGGCCATCACCTCAGCAACGGTGAGCAGTTCGTCATCGCGCATGATCGGGCTCTCCTTGTACGTCGAGGGAAGTAGGACGCGAGGACGCGAGCAGGGCTTCCGCGTCTGTGAGGCCGGTTCCGGCGAACCGCCAGTGCGAGAGGACGAGGACGGTGTCCGGTTCGGGCAGCGGGTGGCCCGCCTCGGCCGCGCGTTCGCGGGTGAGGGCTTCGTTGTGGTTGGCGCGTTCCTGGCGGAGGGCGCCGAGGGTGACGGAGTAGGCGCGGGACTTGGTGGAGAAGTGGCCGCGGAAGCCGAGCATGTGGGCCCACCTGCGCAGGCGCAGGTCTTCGAATTCGGGGAGTGCGCCGAGGTGCCAGCAGGTGAGGATCATCCGCCGGGCGTGGTCGGTGACGCCGGAGCCGATGAGGTCGGTGATCGGGTTGCGGATGGGCCGGTCCAGGGTGCCGGCGGTCTCGGCGCCCTTGGTGGCGTACTTGGCGATGTACGCGGCCACGGCGCGGCTGGACAGCTCCGAGGTGCCCGCGAAGTCGGCAGAGCGGATGGGGCGGATGTCCAGCTGCTCGCCGAAGCGGAAGGTGTACGGGCGGCCGTCGAGGACGGGTCCGGGCGTCTCGGCGAGGCGGGCCGCCGAGCGGATGGCGTCGGTGAGGAGTTCGGTCGTGGCCCAGGCCGGTGGGGTGTCCTCGGCGCCGTCCGGGCCGTCGAGGCGGATGACGGCATGGAAGTGGACGGCGCCGCGCCGCTGGTACTCGGCGACCTTGGCGTAGGAGACCTTGAGGCAGTCGCGCAGCTCGGAGCGGCCGATGCCCGCGCGGGAGGCAAGCTGTTGGCGCAGGTAAGTGGTGAACCGGCCCCAGAGGGAACCGGCGTGCGCGTTCCACAGGACGGCCGCGCGGTAGTCGTACCGCTCCGGGTCGAGCGGCGTACCCAGGGCGGCATCGTCGTCCAGGTGAGTGCGTCCGCAGCGGCACCGGCCGCCGGCGGGGCGGTTGTGCACGGGGCCGAAGGACGGGGCGGTGAAGGTGGCGAAGACGCGGGGGTGTTGGGCCACGGCCGGACCGATGCCCTTGCCGCCGCTGAGACCGGCCGTGACGAGGTGGAAGGTTCCCTGCGGTACACCTCGGCGCAGGCGGCGCACCGGGTAGCCCGGCGTTCGGCGGCACGCTCCTGGCCCACACACCGCACAGCTCGGAAGGGCCAGCAGCCCCGGCCGGTTCGACAGCGCAGCGGCAGGGTATTCCCATGCACGAGCCATCACTCTGGCAGGCTGGGTGACCTGCCAGTTTCTGCGTCACCCGGCATGGACGAGATTGTGCAGGCGGACGATGCCGAGCATGGCGTGGTGAACGCCGTCGCCCTTCAGTCGGCAGTCGCGAAGGATCTTCCAGCCCTTCATCCGGGCGAAGACGTGCTCCACGCGGGCGCGGACCTTGCGGTGGGAGGCGTTGTGTTCCTCCTTCCAGGCCGGGTGCTCGGCCTGGCGTTTCTCGCGGCGGTGCGGGATGACCAGGCCGGTGCCCCGATAGCCGCCGTCCGCGAGACCGTGGTCTTGCCAACCCTCCGCGTCTTTCGCGCCGGACAGCTCCCACGCCCTGTAGTCGTTGCGGTTGCCGGGCAGCGGCCGGCCGACAGCGACGACGAGCCGGGTCTCGGCGTCGATGACGACCTGGTGGTTGGTGGAGTACCAATAGTTCTTCGACTGCTCGGCGATGGTGTGGTCGCGGGTGGGAACCAGGGTGCCGTCCACGATCAGCACGGTGTCCTTGCGGAACCGCTTGCGCTGCTGGAGCGCGAGCGCAGGGCCGAGGTGGTCGATGATGCGGTCAGCGGCCGACTTCGACACCCCGAACAGCGGGACCAGCTGGCGCAGGGTCAGGTTGGTCCGCCAGTACACCGCGACCAGCAGGACCCGGTCTTCCAGTGGCAGGCTCCACGGCCGGCCCTTGCGGACCGGGTCCGCACCCTCGCGTCGCAGAGCGGTGATCAGCTTGCCGAACTGCGCGGGCTCAGCCCGGTGAACGGGGCTATCCAGGACGACTCTGACGCCGTGATCACACCAGACACGGCAAGATCATCTCACCCCGGACCAGCAGTTACAGGACAACCCTTATCCATTTATATTCGCCGAATGGGAGGAAGGGGAGTAACAGGTCAGGGGTCTGATGCGTGAGAGTGGGGCGGGGCCCTGACTCGTTTACCGGGGCGGTTGGGGATCCTTTGGGAGTCAAGGCCTCCGCGCCGCGTGCAGCGTGGCGAAGGCCGGCTCTGGAGTCGGGCGTCCGAGCGGCGGTGCTGTTCTTCGTATGCATCACCGAGGCCCCGAGGCATGAGGGCGACGACCGGACGGCCGGCTTCAGTAGTAGTCATCCTGCTTTCGCATGTGCCCCGTGGGCTCGATCTCGTCGTGGAGGAATGTGTAAACCTCCTCCTCCCCGTCGAGCAGCACTGCGTAGGCGGGCGGAATCGATGGGTCGGGCGGCTCCGTGATGCCCAGGATTCCTCCGAGCTTGCCCTCCAGCTGGGGTCTTTCGGAGGCTCGAAGCACGCGCACTTCTGCGTAGAACGGGAGGGTCTCCGCCATCGTGAAGTCAGTCCTTTCCCATCATTTGTGGGTGATCTCGCCGTCGAGTGACACATTGAGGTGGCTGCCGTCCCTGCTGAGCCACCCCAGCTTGGCCTTGCCCAGCTTGCTCAGCTGGACATCCCACTCGAACGGCTGTCCGGCGGTCCTGGAAGGTCCCTTGATCCATTCGTTACCGAACCGGTCGATATAGCCCTTCCGGGGGCCGCGGGGCAGGCCCGTACTGACCGACACCCTCTTGTCCGGGACGAATCGGATTCGTCCCGTGTGGGGGAGCTGAGCGTCCTTGATAATCCCCTTGACCCCGGTCCGAGGCGCGGGAACGACCTCTTCGCATTTCAGACCCAGCGGGTCCACCAGCAGCAGCGGCGCGTCGACGTAAGCATGATGATCGGGAGCAGCGTCGAGCCCAAGCGGATCGGGGCTGAGGTACCGGGCGACTTCCGGGTCGTAGTAGCGGAAATAGTTGTAGTTCAGGCCTGTCTCGGTGTCGGCGTACTGGCCCGGGAAGCGCAGCGGACAGGTAGCGGATTCCGGCTCGTCGGTCCCGGCCGGGACGTGGGTGCCCCACAACGTGCTACGACGCTGCCAGACCACCTCGCCCTCTCCGGCGACGAGTTCCATGGGGGCACCGGCGTTGTCGGTGATGACGGCTAGAAAACGCGTGGTGCTTTCGGGGCCCGTCTCCTCGGCGAGCCGAGCGAGGAAGGAACCTCCTCCCTCAGGGACATGCGAGGGTGTGTGAAGGGTCTGGGTGACAGGGCGGTGCGTGTCCGGTTCGTAGTCCCATGTGGTTACCTTGCCGTCCGGTCCGGTCTGTTCGGCCAGGCGGGTGTCGTCCCAGGAGAACTCGACACGGTCGGCCGGTGATCCGTCATCGGTCACACGGTGCTTGGCTATGCGCCGGCCGAGCGGGTCGTAGGTGTACCTCCATCGGTCCCCGCTCGGCGTGACCACCTCAGTCAGGCGGTCCTCCGCATTCCAGGCGTAGGACCATGTGTGCGTTTTCCCGCTGAGGAATGTGCGCGTTCGTCGGACAAGCCGGCCCTGGGCATCGTGGGCGTACGTCGTCCGCCCCGCCCGGCGGACGAGCGTGCCCTCGAACCCGCGCTCGCCTGGAGAATCGTGGCCAGGCGCCGACACCTCCCGTACTTTCCCGGTGGGGTCGTAGGCGTAGGTTTCGGTCCAGCCGTGTGCCCGTACCTTTGTGACCCGACCCGTGCCGTCCAGATCGAAGCGCCGTGTGCCCGACGTCAGCTCACGGATCTCCGTGAGGTGGCCGTCGACCCGGTAGGCATACGTGCGATGCTGGAGGAGGCGGTCCGGGACGATCCCGGCGGTGGCGGAGGTCAGGGACTGGGCGGTCATCTGCCCGTTCGGGTTCCAGCTCTGCTCAAGCGTCACGCCTTCCCCGAACCGACGCTCGATCTCACGCCCCGCGGCGTCGTGCGCGAAGTCCAGCGAGCCCGCTGCCGAGCGCAGTTGCACCGGTCGTCCGGCCGCGTCATACGTCCAGTCCGAAACCACGCCGGATGGTGCCACACGACGAGTGCGGCGCCCGAGAGCGTCGTACTGGAAGACCGACGTGCGATCGTTGACCGTCTCCGACAGGATCCGCCCTAGCCCGTCTCGTTCCAGGGTCATTTCGGCGTCTGCGTTGGCCGCTCGGCACAGGTCACCGCCCGGCGTGTACGCGTACGTCGTGATCTCACCGCTGTCGGTTTCCTGAGCCACTACCCTGCCGCGTGCGTCACGGGTGAAGCGCAAAAACTCGCCGACGCCGTTGGTCCGGACGATCAGCCTGCCTGCGGCGTCGAACGCGTACGTCAGCGTGCGCCCGTTGAAGTCGGTCTCCGCGATGAGTCGACCAGCCTGGTCATAGAGATAGGACCAGGTTCGCCCCTCAGGGTTGGTGACACCTGTCAGGCGCAACTCGGTGTCGTATGTGAACGCGTACCGGGTTCCGTCCGGGTCTGTGCGGGTCGCCGGAACATCAAAGTGGGCGGCGGTCTGCTGAGTCGTGTTTCCGGCGAGATCAGTGTGCGCGATCAGGTTGCCCTCGGCGTCCCAGGTCCAGCATTCGCGCGTGCCATCGGGGCACTCCTGCCACTTCGGCTTACCCTCGACGGTCCATCCCATGCGTGTGGTGTGACCGAGTGGGTCGGTCACACCAACGATCCGGCCGAACGAGTCGCGGTCCACGACCGTTTCCTGTCCCAGCTCATCGCTCAGCGTGATCGGCAATCCTGCGGCGTTCGACACGATCCTGCGTGTGTGACCGAGCGCGTCGGTGACGGCGGCCAGATGCCCTGCACTGTCGTACTCGTAGCGGGTCTCGGCGCCGGTCGGGTCCACAGTGGCACGCACATTGCCGCGCTCGTCGTAGGTGTGCCGCCAGATCGCCCCGCCCGGCTCGACCACCTCCGTCGGCAGGCCGTGCTCGTTGTAGGCGGCCTGGGCCGCCGAACCGTCGGGCAGGGTTAGTTCGGTGACGTTTCCCGCGTCGTCGTAGGTGTACCGGGTGGTGTTGCCCAGGGCGTCGGTGACGGTCAGCGGCTTGTCGCCGTACTCGTCCCATTCCGTGCGCGTGACGTGGCCCAGTGGGTTCGTCTCCTCCACGACCAAGCCGTCGGCGTTGTAGCGGTGGAGGGAGACGTGTCCTTGGGAGTCGGTGTACGTCGTCGTGCGGGTCGTGTCGTCGTAGGTCAGGGTGCCGGAGAGGATGCCGTCGATGCCCTCGGTGCGGGTCACTCGGCCGCGGTCGTCGTAGATGTACGAGAACCACGTACCGTTGCGGTCGGTCCAGCGGGTGACGCGGCCCTCGGTGTCGTAGGTGAAGCGCAGGGGTTCGCCGCTGGAGTTGATGACCTCGGTGAGGTTGCCGGAGGTGTCGTAGCCGTAGCGCATGACGACCGTGCCCTCGTCGGGCGAGGTGGACGGGTGGTAGCGGGAGGGCGGTTCGTCCAGCAGGCGCAGGGCGGTGATGCGCGGGCCCTGGGTGTCGACGGCGACGTAGTAGCCGCCGGAGTGGCGGAGGCCGAACGCGATGCCCTCGTCGTCGCGTTCGACGTCGATGCGGTTGCCGTTGCGGTCGCTCCAGGAGTCCAGCGCGAGGTGGAAGACGCCGAAGGTGGGTGAGGGGACGGGGGCGGCGAAGGTGCGGGTCACGCCCGTCGCGGGGTCGGTGACCGTCATCGCGCCGTCCGGTTTGCCGTCCCACTCCAGTGGCCAGCGCGGGCCCTTGACGGGGAGGGTCGGCTCGCCCGGCTCCGGTACCGGGTAGACCAGGCGCATGCCGTCCGAGGCGGCGAAGACGACGCCCTCGCCGTCGATCTGGAGGCACTCGTCCAGGGTGGAGATCCAGGCCGGGCCGAAGCAGACCCCTCCCCGGTAGGAGGACAGGTGGGTGCGCGTGAACTGAAGCGGCAGGCTGCCCGGCAGTGTCAGGTCCGTCTGGGTCATCAGCATCGCGCCGGTCGCCACGTCGATCGGCTCGCCCACGCACGGCGTGCGTTCGGCGTTGCGGGCCGCCGGGCCCAGCTCGACCAGGTCGGGCCGCAGCGAGGGCGGGCGCAGCAGCAGGGGGGTGGTGTCGGTGAGGCCGCCTTCCATGCTCGCCTTGAGCAGGCCGCCGCCCGTGCCCAGCGCGCCGCCGAAGATCATGCCGTCCTTGGCGGCCTGGTTGACCTCGTCCAGGCTGAAGCCGTGCTGGAGCCCGGTCGCGATCTTCAGCGGCTGGGCCACGGCGAGGTCCACGGCGACCGACTCGACCCCGCCGAACGCGGCGGCGACCAGGGTGCCGGCGGCGATCTCGGCCACCGTCGTGGTGACGGCGATGCCCATCGTGGCGCCGAACTCGATGACCGCGTCCGCCGCCGCGACGGCCGCCCCGGAGGCGAGGCCCGCGGTGAAGAAGGCCAGCGTCACCCCGCCCGCGATGACGGCGGCGTCGATGCCGATCTGCGTCCAGAGCTTGTTGATCGCGTCGTCGATGGCGTCGGCGAACTTCTCCAGCGCCTTGGCCATCTCCCGCGACGACTTGGCGAGATCGCTCAGCCAGCCGCCGTCCTGTTCCTTGGCATAGCGGCCCCAGAACTTGTCGAACGCCTCGATCGACTCGCCCGTGTTGTTGTGGATGATCGACGACGCGCTGCGGTGCACCGGAGCGCGGACGTCGTCCACCGAGTCGGCGAAGGCGCGCCAGGCCTTCGCCGCGTCCCGCAGCTTGCCGGAGTCGGCCTCGGGCCACCACAGACCCAGCTTCAGAAGGATGTGGCGGGCTTTGTCCTCAACGCTCACCGGCACCGTCGCTCTGCTTGTCGGACTTCACCTGCGTGAACATGCCGGCAATGAGCTGGTCGTTGTCCACGTGCCCGTCGGAGAGGTCCACCATCGCCTCGTGAATGCTCGTCAGACCGAGCACCAGGATGCCCGCCGCGCTCTCGATCTTCTTCTGCTGCGGCTTGTAGGCGCTGCCGAACTTGTCGCCCTGCTCGTCGTGGCCCCAGGGCTCACCCAGGCCGTCCAGCGTCTGGATCAGCGTGGTCAGCGCCTTGCTCAGATCGATGGCCCCCTGATGGAAGGCCGGTGCCGCCGCCTTGATGTCGGCGGTCTTGATGTCCAGCACCTTGCCGGGCACCTTGCCATCACCCATCGCTGTCGCCTCCCCCGGTCCGCAAATGCGGCTTCCGACCATAGGGCAGACAGGTAAAGGAAGTGCCATGTCGACAACCTGCGCGCGTGATGGTGCCCGTCGAGTGTTCGTCTCCGAGTCCTCCTGCCTGCTGGCCGTGATTGCGTTCCCAGGGGCTTCGGGCTGGGTGATCACATGGTTGGGCCGGGGAGGTGACCGGGGGTGTCCGCGGTGATGCGGTCCTGCGCCTCCGCCCAGGACCTGACCTGTTTGCGCCTGTGCGGCGCCGGTCTGGATCACGGGCCGGATCTGTTTCCGGTAGGACGGTCTGGTGACGGCCGTCCGGAGTGGTCGACGAGCCGCGAGGTCTCCTCCGGAGGAACGCCCCGGTCGGCGAGCGACCCCGGCCTTTCTGTTGTGTGCGGGAACCAGTTCTCGCACACCGGCGCTCATGAGCGGCTCGCCGTGCCGGTGTGGAACTTGGTGGCGCCGGCGATGAAGTCGCGTGTGCGGTCCGGGCTGAGGGCCTCGGCCTGGAGGTGTTCGTACATCAGGCCGTAGTGCTGCGTGTCGGGCTGTTTCTCCAGGTAGAGGTCACTGGTGAAGCGTTCCAGGTACACCACCCCCGTCTGCGGGCTGTCGGCGAACCGCAGGATGGAGAACTGTCCCGAGAGGCTCGGGTGGGCGCCCACCGTGAAGGGGAGTACCTGCACGGTGATGTGCGGTTCGCCGGCGAGTGCGTTCAGGTGTTCCAGCTGCTCGCGCATGACGTCGGGCCCGCCGACGACACGGCGCAGTGCCGTTTCCTCCAGGACGACCCACAGCCGCAGCGGGGAGTTCGTGTCGTGGATCCGGCGTTGTCGGTGGAGTAGCACCTTGAGGCGCCGGTCGGCCTGTTCGGCAGTGATCGGGGGGATCGTTTCCTCGATGACGGCGTGAGCATAGGCGGGGGTCCGCAGCAGGCCGGGGATCACCAAGGGCTCGTAGGCATGGATCGAGGCAGCATCCGTCTCCAGGCCGATGTAGACGTTCTGGGGGTGCTCGCCGTAGGCGCTCCACCAGCCCTGTTGCCCGGACTCCCGGGCCATGCGCATGAGGGAGTCGATGACCTGCTGGTCCGTCACTCCGTAGATGGCGCAGAGGTCGCGTACATCGCGGGGGCTGATGGCACGGCGGCCGTTCTCCATGTGGCTGATCTTGGGCTGCGAGACCATGAGCCGCTCAGCCACTTCGGCGCTCTTCAGGCCGCCGGCCTGCCGGAGCCGACGCAGCTCGGCCCCCAGGCGACGTCTCCTCACTGTCGGATTACCGTCCGCCGCCATGCGCGGTGCACCTCCGCTGCCCGTCACTGTCGGTGCGAAGGCTGCCACGGGGGACGGCTCGTTGATCATCCGCCATGCCGTCCTGCGCCTGGGACCGGCGAAGTGGGATGTGACCTTGTCACTTTCCCCGCTCGTGCCTGCCCTCGACGGCCTCCGGGACGGACGAGCAGTCCCGAGGCGCCCGCTGCAACCGCAATCGGTGCGGCGGGTTCCCATAGGAGCGCTCGGAGATCCTCGCCGAGCATCCCGCGCATTCGGGGGAATGCGCCAGTTAATCAGAAATATACATGTCGCAATACCTGTCCACGCATTCGGGGGATTAATTCTCCGCACTTCCGACTCCCCGCGAATCGCTATTGCCACACATAGATTTCTCCGTAATATGCAGCGACCAGATCAAGGCTACCGGGCGATTGGTAGGGCCGGGTACGCCACGACCCCCACAGGAAATGGCCTCTCGATGAAGCTGAAAATCCCCCTTCCGGCGCGCCGCCGCACCTTGCCCAGCTTGCTGGCCTCAGCGATTTCCGCGACGGTCGCCGCTGCGATGCTCGTCCTGACGCCCACGCAGGCGCTCGCCATCGCCACGCCCGTACCGCTGGGCACGGCAGCGAGCTTCTCCGTTCTGGCGGGTGCGGGAGTCACCAACACCGGCGCCACGGTGATCAGTCACGACCTCGGGACGCACCCGAACCCGTCCATCACCGGCTTCCCTCCCGGTGAGGTGCTCGGCGCGGTGCACGCCGCCGACGCCGTGGCGCTCCAGGCCAAGTCCGACCTGGTCACGGCGTACAACAACGCGGCCGGCCAGGCCACCGACTTCGCGCTCGCGGCGGGAATCGGCAACGGCACCACCCTGCTCCCGGGCGTCTACACCGCTTCCTCCGGTGTCGGGCTCACCGGTGACCTGACCCTGGACGCCGGGGGAAACCCCAATTCCGTCTGGGTGTTCCAGATCCCGGAGGCCCTGACGACGGCGTCCTCCAGCCGGGTGCTCCTGACGAACGGCGCTTCGCCGTGCAACGTGTACTGGCAGATCGGCAGTTCGGCCACCCTCGGCACCAACTCCACCTTCGTCGGCACCATCATGGCCCTGACGGACATCCACGTGACCACGGGGACCAACATCGAGGGCCGGGCGCTGGCCCGCAATGGCGCCGTGACGCTTGACACCAACCGGATCTTCCTCAACAACTGCGCCACCGGCGGAACCACGACCGGCACCACCACCGGTACGACGACCGGCACCACCGGCGGAACCACCGGACCCAGCGGCCCCATCGGCACGGGTGGTCAGACGAGCGGCACCATCCTCGGCGTGACCGGTGGAGGGCTGATCAGTGGCGGCCTCCTGGGCGGGCCCCTCGTCACCGGAGGCGCCGGCACCGCCGGCAACACCGCCGGAAACAGCTCGGGCAACACCTCGGGCAACAGCGCGGGCAACACCGCCGGGAACAACGTCACCAGCGGGAACACCTCGGGCAACACCGCCGGCGGCGCCCCTGGTGGGCAGGGTGGCGCACCGGGCCGACCGGGCCATGAGGGGGGCCCCGACCAGGGCAAGCCGGGCCAGGAGTACCCGGGCGCGGGCGGCAAGCCGGGCCAGGAGTACCCGGGCGCGGGCGGCAAGCCGGGCCACGGCAACGACCACGGCGAGAAGCCCGACGCGCACAACGGTTACGGCTACGGCAACCAGCCGCAGATCGGGGACTACATGGACTACCAGCACTCCAAGGGCCACAAGGGTCACGAGGGCTCCGATGAGTCCGGGCCCTACGCGGGCCACGGGGACCACGAGGACTAGGCAACAGACTGCGCGAAGTCCCTTCCTCGGATGACGGCGCGTGGCGGAATTCCCCCCGATTCCGCCGCGCGCCGCCGGCGCGATCCACAGAAATGCCGGGCGCCGGACAGAGATGAACAAGAAGGCAGGGTGGACGGTGTCGAGCAGAAATGAATCAGCCGGTGTCAAGGAACGCGACCAGTCCGATTCCCACCCGCTCCGGGAGGAAGGCCGTCACAACGCGAAGCCGGCCCGGACGAATTCCGTCGGCGCCCGCGTACTGAAAGCCGGGCTGCACGGTGCCGTGGGCCTGTGTCTGGTGACGGCTCTGGTCCATGTCGTCGTCGTCTTCCTCGCTGTGGCTCCCTCCAATTCCCTCTCGAGGCGGTACAGCCAACAGATCGACGCGTGGGTGTACCCCCTCTTCGAACAGAACTGGCGGCTCTTCGCCCCCAACCCCGACTCCGTCAACCGGCAGGTGCTGGCGAGAACCGCGCACACCGCCTCCGACGGATCGATGCGGGTGAGCCCTTGGGTCGACCTGACCGCCGCGGACCGTGCCGCGGTCGAGCACCACGTGTTCCCGAGCCACACGGCTCAGAACCTCCTGCGCCGCGCCTGGTCCTCCTACGTCGAGACACACGGAACGGACGACGTGGCCCGCTCGGAACGGGCGGAGATGATGCAGAAGTATCTGCGCAACATCGCTGCGGATCGCGTCGCCGGCCACGACAGGGGCGGCACTTTCGACTTCATCCAGTTGCGGGTCGTCACACGGCCCGTGGTCGCGCCCGGTGCCACGGCCGGCAACCACCCGCCGACGCCGGTCGAGAACCGGCTCCTGCCCTGGTGGAAGGTGACCAGCCATGGGAAGTGAACAGATCCGCGACGTTCCCGCCACGGCGGTTGCGCCAGGCCGCTCCGCGGACCGAACGCCCCTGGCAGCGGGCGCCGGGTCCGGGCGACTGCTCACCCGGGCCGGCGCTCTCTGGGTCCTGGTCACCGGTCGGCCGGTTTCTCTGTACGCGACATCGGTTCTGCGTATCGGCTACGGATCGCTCTATCTGGTTTTCCTTCTGCGTGAGTTCCCGCACCGGCACGAGATCTGGGGCCCCGGCTCCCCATGGACACCCGCTCTGGCGGCACAGCTCTTCCACCAGACGGGCTGGTACAGCGTCCTGATCCTGTCGGACAGCCCTGTCTACTTCGAACTGTGCTACGCGCTCGCTCTCGTGACCTGCGCACTGTTCATGCTGGGCTGGCGCACCCGGGCCACGTCCGTCCTGTTCGCCGTCGTAGTGACGTCGTTCCATGCGAGAGCGATCTTCATGACGGACGGCGGCGACAACCTGGTCCTGCTGATGGCCCTGTACCTCGTGCTCACCTCCTGCGGTCGGCGCTGGTCCCTGGACGCACGCAGGAAGCGGATCGCGGCGGCTCGCACGGACGGCATGCCGCGGCGAGCGGGGAACTCCTCCGTGCGGGAACTGCGGGCCGCACGCATCACGCTGACCACGGTGGTGCACAACTGCGCGGTCTTCGTCATCGCGGCACAGGTCTGTTTCCTGTACGGATCAGCCGGTCTGTACAAAGTCCAGGGCTCCTTCTGGGGCGACGGAACCGCCCTCCACTACGTGCTGCACCTCGACCTCTTCCAGCCCTGGCCGGCACTCTCCCATTTCCTGGACCAGTACCCGATCGTGATCGCGGCCGTCGGCTACCTGACCGTTCTCACCCAGGTCGCCTTCCCCTTCGTGCTGTTCGGCAGGCTCAAGTACCCCGTTCTCGTCATGCTGCTGAGCATGCACGTCGGCATCGCGGTGGTCCTGGGGCTTCCCCTTTTCTCAGGAGCCATGATCATCGCGGACGCCGTGTTCCTTCCCGACCGCTTCTACGCCGTCCTGCCTCGACTCGGCCGGCGCACAGCACTGCGGTTCGGCGTCCGGCTGCCGGCGCCCCGGCAGGGAACAGGACTGGGAACCGTACCCCCGCAGGGCGGCCACCCGGGCGGCCCGGAAGAACGCCAGCCGATGTCCCGCCCGGCCGGCGGTCACGGTGGTTCGTCACCGTCCGGCCCGACGGTGACGCGGTAGACGCTGCGAATACCCGGTGAGCCGGCCTCCCGTTCTCTGCGCCCGGACGACGCCGAGCTGACGCGACAACGCATGCGGACAACGACGGAGAGGCGCGGACGTCAACGGACCATCGACGCAAGTGAGGGCCACACCGGTCCGAGGGAGAACACCCACCCGAGTTGCTCCGGGGCGTAGAGGTCGTGGGTTCAAGTCCCGCCAACCCGACAGCCGTTAGAGCAGGTGAGGCACCTACCAACGTTGGTAGGTGCCTCACCTGTCTCCCCGAGTTCAGGGATGGCCTCCAGCGCCTTCGGGCGAGTTGATCCGCCGGAGTGCCGATGTCCCAGTGGAAGTCATTGGACATCCGAGAGCTGATTGATTCCAGCCGGAACCCGACAGCCTGCTTCCCGCAGGTTCAGCCGAGCCAGGCGAGCGGGTCTTCCTCGTCCTCTCCGGATTCCCGGACCGTAGTAAAGGTGACGGGCACTCCCAGCTCAGCGAGCCCTGCGAGAACCTGTGGCGAGATGCCGATTCCCGAACCTGACTCGGCCACACCTGAGACATCGACCTTCATCGATTTCCCCGATTTCTTGAGAGCTTCTAGAGCAGACTTGCGGGGGCTGATGATTCGCACAAGTTCCGCGGCCTGCTCGTCGGCGCTTTGCGCGTGCCGCCCGTCGACGGTGAGTGTGGCCCAGCCGGGACCGGAATATACGCCCACACCTCCGGAACCGGAGATTTCTTGACTGTCGGCGAGTTGCAGATCGGTGAGCAGGGAGGCGGAATCCACTTCCTGTCCTGATACGACCAAGGACGTGCTCAGGTCACTCCAGAGCTTCACCTTCGCGGCAGACTCCATATCCAAGATCCCCCTCTCAGCGTTCGCTCATACTGGCTGCCACCCTGAGCGGCAAACCCGAGAGGGCGATTCGCTTGATCTCTTCCGGCTGAAGGGCGAGAGTGCAATCGTTTCCGGAGAATCCGAACAGGTTGACGGTCACTTCATACCCCTGTTCCACGAGTTGCCCGAGTTCAGTCCGCTTCCGTTCCGCGACGGAGAGAATGCTGTCCAACTGTTCGTGGAAGTCTCGGCTGGTGCGCTCGTCACAGCTGATCCTCCACTGCCCATCGATCTCCCCCGGTCGGTCCCATTTACTGGGTCCTGGATTACGTACGCCTGTGGGCTCGACACCAAGGAACGACGTGATCCCTTCGGGGCGGAGATCTCTTCCCTTGATGACAAGTGACACCTCCGTCAATACCCAGTGAGGCTTCTCGATCGCGCCCATACATAATTCCTCACCGCTTGATCTCACGACAGGCTGCCCCAGTGAACCCTTCCCATGCCGGGTACCAGCAACTCCCCGAGGTGCGCCCTCTGACCCACGGCCGTCGAATTCTTGAAAACCGCTATCACTCGAAAGTACGGGAGGCGTCTGTGGGTGGAGTCGAGCAGCCTTGACGTTCTGGGCCATCCCGTACTCCGCGTTGTGCCGCCGATTCCAGGCCCTCCTCCGTCGCCATGCGCAGTCCGCCGCGGCAGAGTCCGGCGCCTTTTGTGCCAACGAGTTCGGGGGTGAGGCGGCCGATGGACTCGGACGGGTACTCCTTGAAGCCGTCGGCGGCTGCCTGGACTACCCGTTCGGGATGCGAGGCGGTGGAGCCTTCAGCGCCCTGTTGCTCGCCCGCCCCGGGGACCGAAGGTGTCGTCCAGGAAATCGCCGTGGCCAGGAGGGTGTTGTCCCAGTCGGCGCGGCGTCGCAGCGCGGCGCCCACCGGGAACGGGCGCGTCGTGTGTCCCGTTGGTGGCTCCAGGTGGGAGGTGGAGCCGCCAACGGGGTGGGTGGGGAGGTCAGTCCTCGTTGGGGTCGAGGACTCGGCCCTTGAGTTTGACGGGGTTCGCGGCGCCTACGCGGAGTTCGCCGTCGGTGTAGCGGCCCGGTGTCGCGCCGTCCGTGGCGGTGACCTGGGCCGCGTAGCCGATGCACTCCTGGTTGGTGGAGAGGTACGGGTTGTGGGTGAAGGACAGGGTGCGGCCCTGGTTGCCCAGGGTGCCCTGGGTGGTCTGCATGTTGCCCTTGGCCGCGAGCGTGTTGACGTCGTGGTAGGCCCAGGACAGCCAGCCCGTGAAGACGAAGCCCGTGGGGGCCTTGAGGTTGAAGGTGATGTCGCCCGGGTTCACCGGGTCGGGGACGGTGCTGAGGACGCCGAAGCTGAGGTGGGCCGGCACCCCTCCCGGGGCGTCCTCGACGATGCCCTGCTGGAGGATGTACAGCTTGTTCTCGGATCCGGGTTCGACGGGGGCCTGGGTCTGTGTGCCCATGGTTTTCCCTTCTGTGGATGAGCGTGTCCGCGGGGGCGGATCCGCCGGTGGCGGGCTTGGGGGGCGCGGGCGGCGCCGTGCGTGGCCGGTGGGGACGAGGGGCGGGGCGGCGCCGTGCGTTACGCGGAGGGGGCCGGGTCGGACGACTCGCCCTCGGGGCCGGAGGCGGCGTGGTCGGACAGGAGCGGGCCCAGGACCGTGAGGGAGCCGAGGACGATGTCCTCGTAGAGGAAGAACCCCGCTTCCAGGGGCGGTAGTTCGGGGGCGGTGGGCTGCGCGGGTGCGGGGCCGGGTTCGGTGTCGTCCTGCGCTCCCGTCCGGGGGGTGGGCGTGCCGAGCAGGTCGGTGAGGTCCTGTGCGGCGCCCAGGAAGGCGGTGCGGGCGGTGGTGGCCAACAGGCGCAGGGGGAGGTCGAGGGCGGCGGCGGTGCGCTGGCCGGGGACGGCTCTCGTCGCGGCGGGGGCCTCGGAGGTGGCGGCGGCGAGCCACTGGACGGGGAAGGTGGCGGCGGAGACGATCCGCTCCGTGGGCAGCACGGGCGGGGGTTCGCCGTCGACCATCAGGTCCTCCCACTCCATCAGGTCGAAGAGGAACTGGCCGCCCTTGTAGAGGGGCCAGGGCCGGACCGTGTCGAGGAGCAGCCGGGCGCGTTCGGGGGTGTCGCGGCGCAGCGCCACCCCGTGCCGGGCCAGGGTGCACAGGCACTGGCGCAGGGAGCTGTTGACCTGGCCGAGGAAGGCGAAGGCCCGGTGGTCGGTGGGGGTGAGCGGTCCGGTGGCCGTGGGGCCGGCCGGCGGGCGGGGGGTCGCGGAGGGGGTCACAGTGGCCTCGAGGTGACGTAGTGGGCGATCTGCCGCAGGACGGCTTTGCCTTCGTTCTCGGGGATGACCCGGAGGTCTTCTTCGAAGCGGGCGATGCCTTCGGCGGCGAGCCGGTCGGCGAGTTCGGTGGCGTACTCGATGGAGCCGTGCCGGCGCATGGCGGCGAGGAGTTCCTCGGCGTGCTGCTGGGTCTTGTCGGTACGGCGCTGCCGCAGGACGTCGAGGAGGCGGGGGCGCTCGTAGGCGTACGCGGTGCGGAACAGGTGGATCAGCATCACCGTGCGTTTGCCTTCGAGCAGGTCACCGAGGGGTTCCTTGCCGTAGAGGGCCTCCTCGCCGACCAGGTTCAGGATGTCGTCCTGGATCTGGAAGGCGATGCCGATCAGGCGGAACGCCTCGTCGAACCGGCCCAGTACGGCCGGGTCGGTCACGCCGGCGCAGACGGCGCCGATGCGGCACGGGCTGATGCAGGTGTACCAACCGGTCTTCTTGGTGCTCATCGTGAAGTAGGCGTCGTCGGCCTCGGGGACTACCTCGTGGCGGATCCAGCCCAGCTCCATGGCCTGGCCCTCGATGGACTCCCGGCACATGTGTACCGCCTCGTGGATGAGGCCGAGGGTGCGGGCGAGGCCGAGCGTCTCGAGGTTGGACAGGACGGCGTCGACGGCCAGCAGGTTCAGGCCGTCGCCGACGTTGACCGCCAGACCCAGTCCGTGTTCCTCGTGCATGGTGGGCATGCCGCGCCGGTGCGTGGACTCGTCGGCGATGTCGTCGTGGACGAGGAAGCCGTTGTGGAACAGCTCCAGCGCGGCGGCGGCGCGTACGGCGTCGTCCGGGCGTCCGCCGAAGGCGGCGCAGGCGGCGATGGTCAGGGTGGGGCGCAGGCCCTTGCCCTGGCGGGCGGGGTAGGAGCGCATGAGGTCGTACAGCTCGGCGCGCGGCTCACGGTCCGGCAGCAGCCGTTCGATCTCCTCGCCGGTACGGGCCCGGCACCGGCGCATGGTCTCCAGGAGGTCCGCGTCGCGGACGGTGTCCTCCAGCGACCAGCTGGTGCTGGTGCGGCCGTCCCAGAGCATGCGCGGCGCCCGTACGGTGGTGTCGCCGATCAGCACGAGGGGGGCGGGGGCGTCCTCGGGCGCGCGCCGGGCGAGGAAGTCCAGCGCCGTCCAGTCGACCGGATCGGCGGCCGGTTCCAGGTCGGCGGGGGCCGCGCTGCCCCACAGCTGGGGGGCCTGTTCGCGGTAGGCGCCCCAGAGTTCCTGCATGCTGCGCAGGCCCGCCGCGCGCTGGGACAGCAGCGTGAAGGCCCGCCACACGGCGAGGGCGTCCTCCTGGGAGCCGCGGACGTCGAGGCTGTCGGACAGCACCTGGTCGACGGGCGGGCGCTGGAGGTCGAACAGCAGGTTCATCGCCCGGCTGTCGAAGGCGACCTCGACGTCGGGGTCCGGGCAGCGGTCCCGCTGTACGACGATACGGCTGTGCCGCGCGGTGAGCGTGGCGTGGCTGCCGTCGTTGAAGTGCAGGCCGAGCCGGATGCCGCGCAGGTGGTCGGCGGCGGCGGCGAGGACGGCGGGGGCCCGGTCGGACAGGGCGGCCACGGTCTCGTCCAGCAGGCCGGCACCCGTGAGAGCGGGGGCGGTCTCAGCCATGGGCACCCCCGGCGAACTCCACGATGCCCTCGGTACGGAAGGCGATGCGGCGTCCGCCGACCCGGCCCTCCACGGTGCACGGGCCGAGGGTCTCGTGCACGCTGAACGGCCGCAGGCTGGTCTCCGACGGGTTGGCGATCCGGCCCGCCGTGTGCGAGCGGAAGTCGAGGACGAGACGGTCGTCGCCGAGCCGGGCGGTGATCAGCAGCCGGCCGGGCACCGCGGCCATCGGCGGGGTGCCCAGCGTGTCCGCCAGCGGCGGCACCATCGCCACCCGGTCGCGGTCCAGGCTTCCGCTGACCGCGACGCGCAGGTTGCGGCGCGGGAAGTGGCGGATCATGCGCCCGTCGCGCCACAGCATCACCGAGCCGTTGGCCGCGTCCGCCGGGCGCTCGGGCTGGATGAGGGTGAAGACCACCGCCGAGGGCGGGGCGGCGTCGTGCGGCCCGGACGGGTCGTTGACGAAGCCGAACACCCAGCCGCCGAGCGTGGGCCAGGACCAGCGGCCGCGGACCCGTTCGTGGTAGCCCAGCAGGTCCGTCTCCGTGACCGTGCCGTCGCCGTGCCGCAGGGTGCCGGTGCCCAGGACCCCGGGCTCGGACTGCCACCGCAGGTGCTCGTCCTCGCCGAACGGCGCGCACTGCGACGTGCAGGGCCTGCTGGTCCTGATCAGCCGTACGTCGGCCGCCGGCGCCGCGGACCGGGCCGCCACCCGGAACGCGCCCGGCTCGCCGTGCGGATGCGGCCAGCGGAAGGCCGACCACGGCAACTCGGGCTGGTCGGCGTTGAACTGTGTCGCGCTCCAGCCGCGCCCCTCCGCGTACACCAGCAGGATCGCCATGTGCTGTCCCTCGGCCGCCGTACCGGTGCCGCTGCGCCGCCCGGTGGCCGGGGCGCCCGGGTCGGCGTAGACCTCGCCGGCGGAGGACCCCAGGACGGACAGGTTGGCGATCAGTGCCTGCCGGCCGCACCGGGACAGGAAGGCGTAGTGCAGCCACTTGCGGTCAAGTGGATGGACGAGCGGGGCGTGCGGGAAGGGACCCGGGGGCCCGAGCCTGGAGAGGGTGGGCGTGGACACGTTTCGAACGTTAACGCACTGAATGCGCAATGTCGCAATGTGTGACCTTCACGCGGGTGACGTGGAAGCACAGAAACGTTTACTTCCGTATTGAGGGTTTGGGAGTCGTCACCGTCGCAAAGTGTCGCCCGGCCGCCCGCCGCGGGTCACCCGTGGCCGTCCGCGGCGGACGGTCCGCCGCGGACGGTCCGCCGCGGACTGCTCACGGGCTCGTACGCGCTCCCGCCGGTGCTACTCGTCGTCCCCCAGCACGCTTGCCTTCAGGCGTACTTCCGGCTGGCCCGAGATCACCGCACGCCCGTCGGTGTACCGGCCCGGCTCGGCGTCCGCCAGGGCCCGGATACCGAGCGTGTAGACCAGGGCCGCCGCCGGATGGTCCCGGGTGTTCAGGCGGGGCTCGTCGGTGACGGCCAGCGATCTGCCGCCGTCCCGCACGGTCGCCGTCGGCGCCCCGCCGGGGAGCACCGTGCGATCCGCGCGGTAGTACGCGCTGGTCGCCCGGCCGTCGAAGACGAAACCCGTCGGAGCCGTGAAGTGGTGCTCCACCCGTCCCGGGGTCCACGGATCGGTGGACGAGACCCGTACGTGGAGCAAATCGCTCTCCCCGCGGGCGATCTCGACACCGACCTCCTGACGGACCAGCAGTTGCGCGGGTGGCGTGCTCGGCGTGGGCGGGGTGGGCGGGGGCGGTGGTGTGGGCTCCGGTTTCCGCTCCGGGTTCGGCTGGGACGCCGGTTCGGGTTCGGGCTCCCTCTCCGGCTCCGGCTCCGGTTCGGGTTTCGGCTGGGGCTCCGGTTCGGGTTCCCGCTCGGACTCCGGCTGCCCGGCCGGCTCCGGTTCCGGCTCCGGTTTCCGCTCCGGCTCCTCCGCCTGCGCAGGTGCGGTGGTGAGGGGCAGGGCGACGATCCGGTGGTGGAAGTTGTCCGCCACGAGCAGCCGGTGGCCGGCCTGGTCCACGGCGAGACCGCACGGGTAGGCCAGCGCCACGCCGACGGCCGTATCGGCGGTATCGGCGGTATCGGCGGTATCCGCCGTGTCACCGGTGCCCCTGTCCCCCGCCCCGCCGGTCGCCGGAGCGTGTCCCGCGACGACCCGGGCTGCTCCGTCGGACAACCGCCACACCCGGTGTCCGTTCACGTCGGCGACGTAGACCGCCCCTTGGCCGTCGACCGCCACCGCGCACGGTGCGCTCCAGTCGACGGCCGTGGCGCCCACGTCCGCGTCCGCTTTCGTGTCCGCGTCCGTGTCCGGTGGTCCCGCCAGGACTCGGAGCGTCCCGTCCGTGCCCAGCAGCAGCACCCGGCGGCCCACCGGGTCGGCGATGTACAGCTGCCCGGCCTCGTCGACCGCCAGGCCCGCGGGCAGGAACGCCTCGCCGGCGTCGGCCGCGCCGGGGCCGCCGGGCCGTCCGGATGCCGCGACGACCGTGCTGATGACGCCGTCGCCGCCGATCCTCCGGACCCGGTGGCCGCCCGCCTCGCCGATGTACAGCGATCCGGCACCGTCCACGGCCACGGCGCACGGGGCGTCCAGCCGGGCGCGGTCGGCGGGGCCGCCGTCTCCGTCGCCGTCGTCACCACCGTCGCGGGAGCCGTCTCCCGCGACGGTGTCGATGACACCCGACGGGTCGATCCGGCGGATCCGGTGGTTCATCTCGTCGGCGATGAGCACGCTTCCGTCCGGGGCGACCGCCAGGGCGGCCGGGAAGCCCAGGCGGGCCAGCGTCGCGTCCGCGCCGTCCCCGGCGAAACCCCGCAGCCCGTCGCCGGCGACCGTGGTGAGCGTGCCGGTCCCGTCGATCCGGCGGACCCGGTGGTTGGCGTGGTCGGCGACGAAGGCCGCCCCGCCCCCCACGGCGACGGCCACGGCCGCGGGGAAGGCCAGCTGTCCTGCCGGTGCGGGCCCGCCGTCCCCGGAGAATCCGGCGGTGCCGTTCCCCGCCACGGTGCCCCGCGTCCCGTCCGCGTCCGGGGGCGCCTGCTCGTCCGGGCGGGCCCGGGTCCCGGCCGTCATGCCGTCACCACCCGGCACGGGCGCGGTGGGGCTTCGGCGGCGCGGGCCTCGGTGGCGCCCGTCCCTTTCCGCTTCCACGGCCTCGTCTCCCGCATGTGGGTCTCCTTCCGCGCCGTCGTTGGCATTCCCCCTGCATACCGGCCGGACCGGTGCCGCATGGAGCAGCGCACCGAGCGCTCCACCCGCACGAGGGAGCAGCCGCGGGCGGCATCAGGGGGGCGGACACCAGGGGTCGCCGGCGCCATCGGCGCGGCTCGGGGGCCGTCGCGCTTCGCACCGCCGCACTCCCCTGTGCCTCAGGTCCACCCGGACAAGTGACGCAGAATCGATCCGGCACTCTCGAACGGCGGAACGGCGGTATACCGCCCGCGGACCCGGGCTAACGATTGCCCCGGAGACGGCCCGGTACGTGCCGTGATGCCTGCGCGAACGCCCCGCCCGAAGCCCCGGGCGGCGTCCTGCCTCGTGTCTTCCGGGCGCCGCTCCCCCATGGCGTCCCGCATGCGGTGGCCGACGCGCTGTGCGGTGCGGCGGGACGCCGCCCGCGGGCCGGGGTCCGCGCGCCGGACGTCTCGTTTCGTCGCACGCTTCGATCACAGCCCCAGGAGGAACGCGGAGATGACCACCGACGTGCAGGCCAAGAAGGAAGCCTATAAGCGGGGAGAGGAGCAGGGCCGCGCCGACGCTCTCGCCGGCAGGCCCTACGCCGACCCGTCGCGTGACGGTGCGCGGGGCGAGACGGACCAGTACGCGAACGGCTACGACTGGGGATACGAGCAGGGCCGCGCGCAGAAGCTGGACCTGGTCGTCTGGCAGGAGGGCGGCGTCGAGGACGCCCCCGGGGGTCTCGGCACCACCGTCAACGTCTGTGTGCGCACGCCGAACTGGAGCGAGACGGTCGACGCCGGCGAACGCGAGCACGTCTTCACCGCGCCCACCGGGTTCCGCTGGAACGGCGTGGTGGGCGCCCAGTACAAGCGCATGGACCAGTCCACGGCAGGCGACCTGCCCCCCGTGCGGGCCGAGGTCAGCCAGGACGGACGCACGCTGACCTTCACGTACCACGTGCACCTGAACACGACCGGCGAGGACAAGGACTGCCTCGTCTACACCTGCGGACTCGAGGCCGCCGACGGCGCCACGCCCGGCCGCCGCACCGACGGTGTCGCCCAGATCGGCACCGCGCCGCCGGCCAAGCTCAAGGCCGAGGTCATCGAGGACGAGGACTGAGGACCGAGCACCCGGGATCCAGGACGAAGATCGAGGACCGAGAGAGCAGGAAACAGACACCATGACCACCGTCGTCACCTCCGGCGTCTTCCCCTCCACCGACCCGGCCGTCTCACCGCTCGACGGCCTGGGCACCGCGGACATCAGGTGGGGCAGCAACAACTCCCAGAGCGGCTACCAGTTCCGCGGGGCGGCCGCGGACGTCCAGCTCGACGGCACGGAGTTCGTCATCGGCACGTTCGTGCACCGCAACGTCCCCACGAACGTCACCCCGAGCGTGTTCGACGTCCGGCTGACCGTCAACGTCATGTTCGAGGACGGCAGCACGACCGACCTGAACTTCAGCTTCCATCACAACGAGACCCCCAACACGACCAACTCCAGCCCCGCGGACGACGATCTGGTCGACCTCCAGACCTTCGTGCACCCGCAGCCGGTCACGATCGACGGCAAGCAGTACCGGGCGGTCCTGAGCGGGTTCAAGCGGGGCGGGCAGATCGTCCGGCAGTTCCGCAGCCCCGAGGACGGCATCAACTTCGCCCAGGTCGTTTGCGCGTTCACGCTCGACGAGCCCGACGTGGTCATCTCCGGCCTGCGCTACCAGGGCTCCGGACCGGCCCAGGCCGACGAGTACGTCGAGATCCACAACAAGGGCGGCGCGCCGCAGGACCTCACCGGCTGGACCGTGCAGTCCAAGCCCACCGGGTACGCCTTCCCCTTCCCCCCGGGGACGGTGCTCCAGCCCGGCCAGCGCTACCGGGTCTACACCGACGAGACCCACCAGGAGTACGGCGGGTTCTCGTTCGGCTCCTCCACCGAGGTCTGGCGGGACCAGGGCGGCATCGCCCGTCTGGTCGCGGACGACGGCTTCGTCGTGGACCAGAGCCCCTACCTCGACAAGGGGTTCAACAAGTCCGGTACGCCGTAGGGAGCGGTCGTACGCGGTCGGGCGCCCCGGCCCGTGGCGGTGACGGCCGGGGCCGGGGCGCCGCGGAAGTGCGCCGCCCCCGGCGGGAGTTCCCGGCCGGGGGCGGCGGTTCACGGAGCCGGGGTGACCGCCGGGGGCCAGTACGGCTGTACGGCGGCCGGGCTCTCGTCCCAGGGGTCCGCCGTGAAGTACACCGGCTCGGGCACAGGGACAGGCGGCGCCGCCGGGGCGGAAGAGCGGGACATGCCGGCGCCGAGGGAGACTTCGGCGCCGTCCTGCCGGGTGCCCCAGCCGGTCCTGGCGCAGGTCAGGATGCCGTACCAGCGCAGCCAGCGGAACCACGTCCAGGCCATGACGATCGCCAGCGGCATCATCAGCCAGGTCAGGAGCCGGGAGCGGATGCGCTCGTCGGAGCGGATGATGCCGAGGTAGCGCAGGCCCTGCGCCCAGCCGAGCAGGAAGGGGATCCACAGCATGCTCAGCGGGGGCATGTTGTTGTAGGCGACCGGCTCGACCACGAGCAGCCAGACCGTGATCAGCTGGGTGAGGACCATCTGGGTCCAGCGGATGGCGTGCAGCCAGAAGGCGGGCCGGGCCATCGACAGGTAGCGCATGCGCCAGATGGAGCGGATCGTCGAACCGCGCATCCACCGCAGGTACATGCGGCCGAAGTGGTTCCAGCGTTCCGGCATGGCCGTGAACACGATGGCCGTGGACTGCTGGACCGTCAGACCGCGCTCCTGGGCGTACAGCGTCAGCATGCTGTCGTCGCTGAACGCGACACCGCGCCCCATGAAGGTCTCGTTCAGGTAGGAGCCGAGGTTGTCGCGGACGACGTCGGCGCGGTAGGCCGCCAGGGGCCCGGAGTTGACCATGACGGCGCCCACCGCGGACTGACCGGAGCGGTCCACCATCTGCGAGGTCACGAACCACAGGTCCGTGGTCCGGGCCAACAGCTGGCTGCTGCGCCAGTGCAGCACGGCCTTGCGGTGCCCCCGCCTTTCCCGGCGGACCTCCTGGCGCGTGGGGTTCTCCGGCAGCGGCGCGCGGACGGGGCGGCTGGGCCCCTGGTTGTTCGTCGCGATGACGATGCCCGCGACCGACTGGACGCGCCGCTTCGAGAGCGGTTTGAGGATCTCCTCGACCGCGTGCGGGTCGAGGTAGGAGTCGGAGTCCACCGTGATGTACACGTCGGCTTCCGGGCTGGCACCGACGCCGTGCGCCTGGGCGTGGCGCTTGCCGCCGTTGGGGACACGCTGCCAGCTCGTGCCCACGCCGGCCTGCGGAGCGGCCCGCAGCCACCAGTCGCGGACGTCCGCGTAGTCGGTGGTGGTCGAGCCGTCGTCGACGACATGGACGCTGTCGGGCCGGCGGGTCTGCTGGAGGAAGGACTCCAGGCCGAGCTTCAGGTAGCCGGGGTCCTCGTTGTAGACCGGCATCAGGATCGACACGTGCAGCCGGTCGAGGCGCTCACGCGCCGCGGCGCCCTGAGCGGTGGGCAGCCCGGACGGTGATCCGGAGTGGGGCGGCGGCGGGGCGGGATCTAGGCTTTCCGTGTTGGAGTAGCGCTGCGCCGGTGCGGTCCGTTCAGTCACGAGGGATGTCCCGTTGAACTTCTGGTCGATCTATCAGCACGGCTTCGCGCGTGTCGCCGCGTGTACGGGCCACACCGTCATCGCCGACCCGCGGGCCAACGCCGAGGCGGTGCTGCGTCAGGCGCGCCGGTGCGCGGACGAGGGCGTCGCCGTCGCCGTCTTCCCGGAGCTGGGCCTGTGCGGGTACTCGATCGAGGACCTGCTGCTCCAGGACGCGCTGCTGGACCAGGTCGAGGAGGGGCTCGCGGCGGTCGTGGCCGGGTCGGCGGAGCTGCTGCCGGTGCTGGTGGTCGGCGCCCCGCTGCGGCACCGCAACCGGATCTACAACTGCGCGGTGCTCGTGCACCGCGGGCGGATCCTCGGTGTCGTGCCGAAGTCGTACCCGCCGACCTACCGGGAGTTCTACGAGCGCCGGCAGCTCGCCGACGGGCATGACGAGCGGGGCGGGACGATCCGCGTCGGGGGCGCGTCCGTGCCGTTCGGGGTGGACCTGCTGTTCGCCGCCGAGGACGTGCCCGGACTCGTGCTGCACACCGAGATCTGCGAGGACATGTGGGTGCCGGTGCCGCCGAGCGCGGAGGCCGCGCTCGCCGGTGCGACCGTGCTGCTCAACCTGTCCGGCAGCCCCATCACCGTCGGGCGGGCCGAGGACCGCAAGCTGCTGTGCCGCTCGGCGTCCTCCCGCTGCCTCGCCGCCTACGTGTACGCCGCGGCCGGACTGGGCGAGTCCACCACCGACCTGTCCTGGGACGGACAGACCATGATCTTCGAGAACGGGGTGCTGCTGGCCGAGACCGACCGGTTCCCGCTCGACGAGCAGTACGCGGTGGCCGACGTGGACCTCGACCTGCTGCGCCAGGAGCGGCAGCGGATGGGCACCTTCGACGACAACCGCCGGACCCACGGGGCACGGACCGGTGACTTCCGGACGGTCGAGTTCCGGCTGGAGCCGCCGGTCACCGACCTCGGGCTGCGGCGGCGCGTCGAGCGGTTCCCGTTCGTGCCGTCCGACCCCGAGCGGCTCGCCCTGGACTGCTACGAGGCCTACAACATCCAGGTCGCCGGACTCCAGCAGCGGCTGGCGGCGATCGGCGGCCCCAAGGTCGTCATCGGGGTGTCGGGCGGTCTCGACTCCACGCACGCGCTGATCGTGGCCGCCCGGGCGATGGACCGCGCGGGCCGGCCGCGCAGCGACATCCTGGCCTTCACCCTGCCCGGCTTCGCGACCAGCGACCACACCAAGGACAACGCCCACACGCTGATGCGGGCGCTCGGCGTCACCGCGGCCGAGCTGGACATCACGCCGACCGCGCGGCTGATGCTCCAGGAGATCGGCCACCCCTTCGCCTCCGGCGAGCCGCAGTACGACGTGACCTTCGAGAACGTGCAGGCGGGGCTGCGCACGGACTACCTGTTCCGGCTGGCCAACCAGCGCGGCGGCATCGTGCTGGGCACCGGTGACCTCTCCGAGCTGGCGCTCGGCTGGTCCACGTACGGCGTCGGCGACCAGATGAGCCACTACAACGTCAACTCCGGCGTGCCCAAGACCTTCATCCAGCACCTGATCCGCTGGGTGATCGGCAGTGGCCAGTTCGACGAGGAGACCGGCGCGGTCCTGGCCGCGATCCTGGACACGGAGATCAGCCCGGAACTGGTGCCGGGCGAGGAGATGCAGTCGACCGAGTCCAGGATCGGACCGTACGCGCTGCACGACTTCACCCTCTTCCAGGTGCTGCGCTACGGCCTGCGGCCCTCGAAGATCGCCTTCCTGGCCTGGCACGCCTGGCACGACCCGGAGTCCGGCGCCTGGCCGCCCGGTTTCCCCGAGGCCAAGCGGGTGGCGTACGACCTGGCGGAGATCAGGCGCTGGCTGGAGGTGTTCTGCCGCCGCTTCTTCGCGTTCTCGCAGTTCAAGCGCTCGGCCATGCCGAACGGGCCGAAGGTCTCGGCGGGCGGTTCCCTCTCCCCGCGCGGCGACTGGCGGGCACCCTCCGACGGCAACGCCGAGGCGTGGCTGCGGGATCTGGACCGTTTCGACTTCGACGGCGCCGGGGCCGGCCGGTAGGCGCAGGGGCACCTGGAACGGCGCGGCCGGCGGGGGCGGCTCAGGTGTTCCAGGTCTCGTCGTACGGGTCGTGCGGTGCCGGGACCGGCCGTGCCGCGGTGACGCGCAGGTACGGGACCGGGCCGTCGTTGACGGGGTCGCGGGCCAGGCGCGGGGTGTACGTACCCGTCACCTCCAGCCAGGCGTCCGGGCGCAGGACCGGCGGCAGCGCGCCGGTGAGGGCGATCTTGACCGGCTGGGCGTCCGCGGCGCAGCAGTTGAGGGCCATGCGGACCAGATAGGGCCGCCCCGCGCCGTCCAGCGCGAGGAACCCGGTGACACGGACCGCGCGCCCGTGCAGCGAGCGGCCGTGACCGTAGGCCGCGCGGGAGGCGTAGTCCACCACGGACAGCGGCACCGGAGTGCCGGCGGGCAGCGGGCCGTAGGCGTACGGCTTCTGCAGGGCCGTGCCGGAGCGCAGGGCGCTGTAGGAGCCGAGGGCCGGCGGGGCGATGAGGATCAGGGCGAGGAGCGGGAGCAGGAGCAGCCAGGCGACGCGGGGTTCGGGGTGCGCGTGCGCGTCGGCCCGGGTCCGCCGGTGGCGGCGGCGTTCGTACCAGGCCGTCGCCAGTGCCACCGCGATCAGCACCGCGCCCGAGGCCAGCAGCAGCGGGCGCAGGCCCGCCTTGACGTAGCGCAGATACAGGTCGGTGGCGCCCGCGTGCAGCAGGGCCGCGCCGAGCAGGAACAGGACGGCCGCCTGGGCCTGGCGGTTCACAGCAGCACCGTCCCGGTCAGTACGGCGCCGGTGACGGCCAGCGCGAAGGTGGCGGGCGCGAACCGCAGGGCGAAGGTACGGCCGAAGGTGCCGGCCTGCATCGCGAACAGCTTGAGGTCGATCATCGGGCCCACCACCAGGAACACCAGCTTGGCCGTCGGGGAGAACTGGGTGAGGGACGCCGCGACGAACGCGTCCGCCTCCGAGCAGATGGACAGCAGCACGGCCAGCACGGCCAGGGCCAGCACCGAGACCAGGGGGTTGCCGGCGGCCTCGCGCAGCCAGGTCGCCGGCACGGCCGCCTTCAGCGTGGCCGCGGCCGTCGCGCCGAGCACCAGGAAGCCGCCGGCGTGCATGACGTCGTGCCGCACCGCGTCCCAGAACGCCTCGCCCCGGGTGGCGCCCTCGTGTGCGCCGTGGGCCGGCGGGCGCAGCCAGTCCGCGCGGCCGAGCCGCTGCCACAGCCAGCCCATCGCGCAGGCCACCAGCAGGCTCGCCGCGAACCGGGCCAGGACCATCTCCGGGTGCCCGGGGAAGGCGATGGCGGTGGCGGTCAGCACGACCGGGTTGATCGCGGGCGCGGACAGGAGGAAGGCGAGCGCGGCGGCGGGGGTCACGCCCCGGCGGACGAGGGCACCCGCCACCGGCACCGACGCGCACTCGCAGCCCGGCAGTACCGCGCCCGCGAGCCCCGCCACGGGTATCGCCAGGGCGGGGCGGCGGGGCAGGGCGCGCGCGAAGAAGGACGCGGGGACGAACACCGCGATCGCCGCCGACAGCAGCACGCCGAGGACCAGGAACGGCAGCGCCTGGACGGTCACGGCCACGAACACCGTCATCCAGCTCTGCATCAGCGGTGTGCCGAGCAGACCCCGGATCGGGGACTGGGCGAGGACGGCACCGAGCAGGACCAGCGTCAGCAGCAGCGGGGAACTGAGCCGCCGGCCCTCGTGCTCCGGCGGGGGCCCGGGACGGTGGACGTCCGCGCCGGGCGGGGCGTCTTCGGTGATGGCCACGGGTGTTCCCTCCGGCTGCTGCTCTCCCTCCCCCTCGGTACGCGGATCCCCGCACGGTTGTTCAGCGCATTGCTGGAACCACTCGACTCCTTGGGGCACTCTTTCCCCTTGTGGCGAGCGTTCCGTACCAAGGCGGGCCGGGTGCCCCGGCGGCACACATGGTGGTGTGCGGTGACGACGGGCTCGCGCACCGGCTGGCCGCCGAGTTGCGCGGGGTCTACGGCGAGCAGGTCACCCTCGTCGTGCCGCCGAACGAACGCACCGTCCGGCTCCCGGTCGTCGGACGGGCCCGGTCCGCCTCCGCGGCCCTGTTCGACCGTATGGTCAACGCCGCGGTGGGCTCCGTCGGGCGGACCGGCGGGGCGGGACAGCCCGCCGGACCCGCCGCCGGACACCGCCCGGACGGTGACGGCGTGCTGGAGGCCTTCGAGCTGACGGAGGCGGTGCTCGCGGAGGCCGGGGTGGCCCGCGCCACCGCGCTGGCCCTGGTGTACGACGACGACGAGACCAACATCCGTGCCGCGCTGATCGCCCGCCGGCTCAACCCCCGGCTGCGGCTCGTCCTGCGGCTCTACAACCGGCGGTTGGGCCAGCACGTCGAGGAACTCCTCGACCAGGCCGCCGCGTTGGCCGCCGGCGCGGACGGTGGGGACGCCGGGGCGGGCGCGGGTGGCCGGAACGGCGGCCTGGAGGCCTCCACGACCGTACTGTCCGACGCCGACACCGCCGCGCCCGCGCTGGCCGCCACCGCCGTCGCCGGCACCAGCAAGGTCGTCCAGGCCGAGGGGCTGCTGCTGCGGGCCGTGGAACGGCCGTTGTCCGCGGAAGGACCGGACGCCGACTCCGGGCTGTGCACCCTGGCCCTGCTGTCGGGCGGCGACCGGGCCGGTAGCGACGGACCGTACGGCGGCGGGGAACAGCAGCCCCGGCTGCTGCCCGACGACGAGGAGGTCCGGCAGGCCGCCGGCCGGCCGGCGGTGGTACTGGAACAGGTGTCCGCCACCGGCGGTCCGGAACCCGCCGCGCCCGCCCGCGGCGTGACCGGCGTGCCGCCGCTCGCCTCGCTGTTCTCCCGCCGGCTGCGCTGGTCCGTGGCCGGCCTGGTGGGATGCGTCGTCGCGCTCGCCGTCGCCCTGTGGGTGGTGACCGGGCTCCATCCGCTGCGGGCCTTCTACGTCACCCTCCTCGACCTCTTGGCCATCGACGAGCCCGCCCTGCGCGCGCCTCTGGGCCGGCAACTCCTCCAGCTCCTCTCCGCGTTCGTCGGGCTGCTGCTCCTGCCGGTGCTGCTGGCCGCCGCGCTGGAGGCGTTCGGCACCTTCCGGACCGCCTCCACGCTGCGCAAGCCGCCCCGGGGTCTCGGCGGGCACGTGGTGCTGCTGGGCCTCGGCAAGATCGGCACCCGGGTGCTGACCCGGCTGCGGGAACTGAACGTCCCCGTGGTGTGCGTCGAGGCCGACCCGGAGGCCCGGGGGCTCGCCACCGCGCGCCGGCTGCGGGTACCGGTGGTGCTCGGCGACGTCACCCAGGAAGGCGTTCTGGAAGCTGCCAAGATCCACCGGGCGCAGACGCTGCTCGCGGTGACCAGCGCCGACACCACCAACCTCGAAGCGGTGCTGTACGCGCGGACCGTACGGCCCGATCTGCGCGTCGTCCTGCGGCTGTACGACGACGACTTCGCCACCGCCGTGTACCGCACCCTCCGGGCCGCCTACCCCGAGGCGCTGACCCGGAGCCGGAGCGTCACCCACCTGGCCGCCCCCGCGTTCGCCGGGGCGATGCTCGGGCGGCAGGTGCTCGGGGCCGTCGCCGTGGAGCGCAGGGTGCTGCTGTTCGCCGCCGTCGAGGTGGACGGGCACCCCCAGCTGGAGGGGCGGTCCGTGCGGGAGGCGTTCCAGGCCGGGTCCTGGCGGGTGCTGGCGCTGCTCGGGCGGACCGGCACGCCGGCCGGGCACGTGCTGGAGAAGGGGGACCGGGTGGTGGTCGCCGCCACCCGCCGGGGCCTCGCGGAACTGCGGTGAGCCGCGGGGGGCCGGGCGGCCGCGCTACGGCGTTCTTCCGCCCGGCCGTCCCCGGCTCCCGGCTCCCGGCTCCCGGCTCCCCAGACCTCGATCATCCGGGTCACCCACCCGCACGGGCCCGGTCCCAGCCGGCCCGGCCCCGCCGACTGGTGCCGTTACGGCGTCAGGTGCCGCCGGGCGAAGTCCAGTTCCAGCCTCACCTGCTTGATCCGCTCCTCCACCACCAGGGAGCCGTGTCCCGCGTCGTACCGGTACACCTCGTGGGTCGCGCCCCGGCTCTCCAGCCTCTTGACGTAGTTGTCGATCTGGCGGATCGGGCAGCGCGGGTCGTTGACGCCCGCCGAGATGTGGACCGGGGCCTTGACCCGGTCGACGTAGGTCAGCGGGGAGGACGCCTCGAAGCGGTCCGGGACCTCCTCCGGGGTGCCGCCCAGCAGGGTGCGGTCCATGGCCTTCAGTGCCTCCATCTCGTCGTGGTAGGCGGTGACGTAGTCCGCGACCGGCACCACCGCGATGCCCACCGCCCACGCGTCGGGCTGGGTGCCGAGGCCGAGCAGGGTGAGGTAGCCGCCCCACGAGGCGCCGGTGAGGACGAGACGGGCGGGATCGGCGAGGCCGGAGGAGACCGCCCACTCGCGCACCGCGGCCACGTCCTCCAGCTCGATCAGGCCGACCCGGTGCTTGAGGGCGTCGGTCCAGGCGCGGCCGTAGCCGGTGGAGCCGCGGTAGTTGACGCGGACGACCGCGTAGCCGTGGTCGACCCAGGCGGCGGGGCCCGCCGCGAAGGAGTCGCTGTCGTGCCAGGTCGGGCCGCCGTGCAGATCGAAGACCGTGGGCAGCGGGCCGGTGGCGCCGGCCGGCTTCTGGATCAGGGCGTGGATGCGGCCGCCCGGGCCCTCCACCCACACGTCCTCCACCGCGACCGATGCCGGGCACGCCATGCCCGGCGGATCCAGCACGACCCCGCCGGCCGTGGACCGCACCACCGGCGGCTCGGCGGCCGACGACCACAGGTACTCCACGCTGCCGTCGGGACGGGCCGTCGCGCCGGAGACCGTGCCGGGCGGGGTGGGGACGCGGGTCAGCGCGCGGGACGCCAGGTCGTACCGGAACAGTTCGCTGCGGGCCTCGAAGCCGTGGGCGACGAGCAGGCCCGAGCCGTCCGGATACCACTCGGCGCTGACGTCGCCGGGCAGGTCCAGGGCCAGGTCCGTCTCCTCGCCCGTCGCCACGTCCCAGACCAGTGGCTCCCAGCGGCCCCGGCGCTGGTGCCCGACGAGCAGCCGGGTGTCGCCGTCGACCGGGGCGAAGCCCAGCACCTCCAGGCCCAGTTCCTCGGTGCCGCCACGGGTGTCGTCCAGCTCGGCGACCGTCGTGCCGTCCAAGCGCAGGACGCGCAGCGCCGCGTGCATGGCGTCGCCGTGCTCGGTGTGCTCGACGGCGATCAGGGAGCCGTCGCGGGAGAGGTCGCCGACGCCCGCCGACTCGCGGTGCCGGTAGATCTCCACCGGTTCCCCGCCCTCGCGGGCCAGGTGGACCGTCGTACCGTCCTCGTCCGTGGAGCGGCCGACGACCGCCGTGCGGCCGTCCCGGGACAGGGCCAGGCCGGCCGGGTAGGACGGGCCGAGGCCGGGGACGGCGGGCTCGTCCGGGCCGCCCGCGAAGGGCTGGCGGCGCCAGATCCCGAACTCGTCGCCGTCCTTGTCGTCGAACCACCAGATCCACGCGCCGTCCGGCGACAGGACGCCGTCCGTCGTGCCGTTCGGCCGGTCCGTCGCCTGCCGCTGCCCGCCCGTCGCGCGGTCCCACGCGTACAGCTCGTACGTACCCGTCGCGTTCGACACGAACAGGGAGCGGTCCGGCGCGTCCTCCGCCCAGTCGGGCAGCGACACACGCGGTGCCCGGAACCGCTTCTCCCAGTCCGGCATGTCCGTCGTGTCCGGCGTCCTGCTCTCACTCATCGCCCCAGTCATGCGCCCATACTGCCTGGCCGCGCGGATCTGTGGGCGACGGGTGTGCCCAGCCTGTGGATAACTTCCCGGCGCAGGCGCCCCGCCCCCTGAAGCACCCCGCCGGCGGGGGCCGGAACGTCCCGGAGGCGGACATGGCCGACCCGCGGCCGAACCACCGGGGCGCGCGCCGTACCGTGGAGGGCGTGTACCGGTTTCTGCTGACACCCCGCTGGTGGGGCATCAACGTCTTCGTGCTGCTCGCCATCCCGTTCTGCGTCTTCATGGGGTCGTGGCAGCTGAGCCGGTTCGAGGACCGGGTGCAGGACGGCCGGGCGGTGACCGAGCGGGTGGCGTCCGGCCGGAACGAGGCCGCGCGTCCGCTGGCCACGATGCTGCCCGTCGACAAGAGCACGGCGGGACGGCGGGCCAGCGCGAGCGGGCGGTACGGGAAGCAGCTGCTGGTGCCGGGGCGGGAGCTGGACGGCAGGAGCGGCTTCTACGTCCTCACCCTGCTGCGGACCGGCTCCGGCAAGGCGTTGCCCGTGGTGCGGGGGTGGCTGCCGGGTACGGCGGACCCCGCGAAGGTGCCCGCGCCGCCCCGGGGCGAGGTCACCGTCACCGGTGCGTTGCAGGCGTCCGAGACCCCCGGGAGCAGCGGGGTCGGTGCGCAGGGCGGCCTGCCGGCGGGGCAGACGGGAGTGATCAGCTCGGCGGCGCTGGTGAACCTGGTGCCGTACCGGCTGTACGACGCCTGGATCACACTGGACCGCGGTGACGCGGGGATGAAGGCGGTGCCCGCGACCGCGCCGGACGGTACGGGACTGGATCTGAAGGCGTTCCAGAACCTCGGTTACACCGGGGAGTGGTTCGTCTTCGCCGGGTTCGTGGTGTTCATGTGGTTCCGGTTGCTGCGGCGCGAGGTGGAGGCCCAGCGGGACGCCGAGCTGGGCCTGGTGACGCAGGAGCACCCGACGCCGGTGGCCGGCGGCTGACCGGCGCCGGTGCGGGTGCCGGTGCCCGTGCGGGTGCCCGAGCGGGTGCCGACGCGGGTGCCCGAGCGGGTGCCGGTGCCGGGCGGGAGCGGGAACACCCGCCGCCCGTGGGCGGGGTGCCGCCGTGGGCTCCCGTCCCGCCCGCCGCGCGTCACGCCCCCGGCAGTACCCCGGTGTAGTAGACCGTCCCGGCGCACGCCCCGGACACCATCGCCGTGGCCGTCGGGGAGCCCGGGGCCGCCGTGTGGGTCAGCAGGATGCTGCCGTCGGCCGTGCCGTCCTCCCTGACGAGCTGGGGAGTGGTGCCCACCGAGGCGCCGGGGTCGGTCGTCCCGCCCGCGGCGTCGGTTTCCTGGGTCGGTGTCGGATCCGGCGTGGGCTCGCCCGTCTCGGTGCCGCCGGTGCTGTCGCCGCCGGTGGTCGGGCAGGTCTCCGAGGGCACGAAGGCGAACTTCTCCTCGTACGCCGCGCCGGGCTGGAGGATCAGCCCGGAGACCTCCTGGGACGGGTCGGGCAGGGCCGCCGCCGCGTCCCCGGCCACATGCCGGGCAGAGATGATCTTGGCCGGGTCGGCGGCGCCCTGTGCCATGGGGGTGACGGTGCCCGGGCCGCCGAGGGTGCAGGCGGTGCCGGAGACGTTGGTGACGCGGAAGACGCCGTAGACGATCCCCGTGGTGTCGGGCGCGTCGGCGGTGCCGGTGGCGGAGCCCAGCTGGGCCGCCGTGCACAGCGCGACGCCCGGGGCGGCGGTGGCCGGGGGGTTGACGCCGCCGCCGGTCGAACCGCCGCCGGTGTGGCCGCCCTTGTTCTTCTCGCCGTGGTTGCCGGGCGTCCTGCCGGGCTTGGCCGCCGCGCCGTCGGCGTCCTTCTTGCCGCCCTTGTCGCCGCCCTTGTCCTTGCTCTGGCCGGTGCCGCCCTGGGCCTGGGAGGACTGGCCGGCCATGGCGGTGTTGGGGTCGGAGCCGCCGGCGTACGAGACGTGGACGAGGGCGGGGATCGCGGTGCCGATGAAGAGGGCCGCCGCGGCCGCGCCGACCACGGCCTGCCGCTTGCGGGCACGCCGCGCGGGCACGGCCCGGCGCAGGTGGTCCAGGGTGCCGGTGCTCGGTTCGATGCCGTCGACCGCCGAGTGCAGCAGCCGGCGCAGGGCCAGTTCGTCGGACTCCGGCGTGTCCGGTCCGTCGAGTCCGTCGAGTCCGTCGGCGAGCTTGTCGGACCCGTCGGGACGGGGGCCGGACCCCTGGGGGCCCTTGTCGTCGGGGCCGTGGTTCACAGTTGCGTTCCCAGCGTGCGTTGGCGTGTGCTCTTGCCCGTGCCGTTGTGTCGGCTCGTGCCAGGCGTAGGGCTCGTGACGTTCATGGGAGTGACGTTCGTGGGAGTGACCGTCATGCGGTTCGCGCTCTTCGGCGTGGTCGTTCATGCCGATGCCTCCATGGCCACCCGCAGCGCGGCGATGCCCCGCGAGCCGTAGGCCTTGACCGAGCCCAGGGATATGCCGAGGGTTTCGGCGGTCTGAGCCTCGGTCATGTCCGCGAAGTAGCGCAGTACGAGCACCTCGCGCTGGCGACGCTGGAGACCCTTCATCGCCTTGATGAGGTCGCGGCGCTCCAGCCGGTCGTAGGCGCCCTCTTCCGCGCTCGCCATGTCGGGCATGGGCTTGGAGAGCAGCTTCAGGCCGAGGATGCGCCGGCGCAGCGTGGACCGGGAGAGGTTGACGACCGTCTGGCGCAGGTAGGCCAGGGTCTTCTCGGGGTCGCGGACTCGTTTGCGCGCGGAGTGGACGCGGATGAAGGCCTCCTGGACGACGTCCTCGCAGGAGGCGGTGTCGTCGAGGAGGAGGGCGGCGAGACCGAGCAGGGAGCGGTAGTGCGCCCGGTAGGTCTCGGTGAGGTGATCGACGGTCGTGCCGGCGGCCACGGTCGCCGGGGCGGTCCCGGTCTCCTCGGCGGCGTCACGCTGACTGGGTATGCGGGCCGGCCGCGCTGCGGGCATGGGCGCGATCACCGGCATGCCGCCGGGCGTGCGGGTCCTGAGCGCCGCACGGGGCGGCCGCAGGGCCGTGCCGGTGCGGGCCACACTGAGTTCGAGTACCTCTGCCACGCCGGTTGGACACGTTCCCCCCCTCGGAGGTTGTACGTGCCGGGCGTCACATGTGCGACAACCGGCGGTGCCTCAAGTGCCGTCATGCGTCCCGCTCTTCCCTTATGTCCCATTTGAACGGGCGCCCCCACGCCCTGACCACGGCGTCCCCACGCCAGGATCATCACGCCCCCAGGTCCCGCAAGGGTGACCGCAAAGACGCTCCCCGCCCTCCGTACGGTTGCGGAGAGCGGGGAGGCAAATCCTCTGCCGGAGGCGGGACCGGTTCAAGTGGTTAAGACCATGCTCCCGGTCACCCTTCGCACACAGATCCTACGCAGCGGGGCTAACGGGGGCCGGGCGGCTCCACCGCGATCAACTCCGCGATCTGCACCGCGTTCAGCGCGGCGCCCTTGCGCAGGTTGTCACCGCACACGAAGAGTTCGAGCGCGGCCGGGTCGTCCAGGGCCCGCCGTACCCGGCCGACCCAGGTCGGATCCGTGCCCACCACGTCGGCGGGGGTGGGGAACTCGCCGGCCTCCGGGTCGTCGCAGAGCACGACGCCGGGCGCGGTGGCGAGGATCTCGCGGGCGCCGTCGACGCCGACCTCGCGCTGGAAGCGGGCGTGGACGGTCAGCGAATGCGTGGTGATCACCGGTACCCGCACACAGGTCACGGCGACCGGCAGCCGCGGCAGCCCGAGGACCTTGCGGGACTCGTCGCGGATCTTCATCTCCTCCGAGGACCAGCCGTCCTCCCGCAGCGATCCGGCCCACGGGACGACGTTGAGCGCGACCGGCTCCGGGAACGGCCCGGTACCGTCCCCGACGGCCCGCCGTACGTCCCCGGGCTTGGTGCCCAGTTCGGTGCCGGCCACCAGGGACAGCTGGGCCCGGAGCGTCTCCACCCCGGCCCGCCCGGCCCCGCTCACCGCCTGGTACGACGACACCACCAGCTCGCGCAGCCCGAACTCGGCGTGCAGCGCGCCCAGGGCGACGATCATCGTCAGGGTCGTGCAGCCGGGGTTGGCGACGATCCCGCGCGGGCGGGACCGCACGGTGTGCGGGTTGACCTCGGGCACGACCAGGGGCACGTGCGGGTCCATCCGGAAGGCGCCGGAGTTGTCGACGACGACCGCACCGCGCTCGGCGGCGACCGGTGCCCACACGGCGGCGACCTCGTCGGGGACGTCGAACAGCGCGATGTCGACGCCGTCGAAGGCGTCCTCCGACAGGGCCACCACCTCGGTCTCCGCCCCGCGCACGGCCAGTTTGCGGCCGGCCGAGCGCGGAGAGGCGATCAGCCGGATCTCACCCCAGATGTCCGCCCGTTGGGACAGGATCTGGAGCATGACCGTGCCGATGACCCCGGTCGCCCCCACGACCGCGAGCGTCGGCCTGCCGGTCGGCGCCATCAGCGGCCCGTGCCTCCGTAGACGACGGCCTCGTCGGTGTCGGAGTCGAGCCCGAAGGCGGTGTGCACGGCGCGGACGGCCTCCGCCACGTCGTCGGCGCGGGTGACGACCGAGATGCGGATCTCGGAGGTCGAGATCAGCTCGATGTTCACGCCGGCGTTGCTCAGTGCCTCGAAGAAGGCGGCGGTGACGCCCGGGTTGGTCTTCATGCCGGCGCCGACCAGGGAGATCTTGCCGATCTGGTCGTCGTAGCGCAGCGAGTCGAAGCCGATGCCGGCGCGGTTGCGCTCCAGGGCGTCGATGGCCTTGCGGCCCTCGGTCTTGGGCAGCGTGAAGGAGATGTCCGTCAGGCCCGTGGAGGCGGCGGACACGTTCTGCACGACCATGTCGAGGTTGATGGCGGCGTCGGCGATGGTCCGGAAGATGGCGGCGGCCTCACCCGGCTTGTCCGGCACACCGACGACCGTGATCTTGGCCTCGGAGGTGTCGTGCGCGACACCGGAGATGATGGCCTGCTCCACCTGCTTGTCCCCAATCGGCTCACTGCTGACCCACGTGCCCTGGAGTCCGCTGAAGCTGGACCGGACGTGGATCGGGATGTTGTAGCGGCGGGCGTACTCCACACAGCGGTGGAGCAGCACCTTGGAGCCGGAGGCCGCGAGCTCCAGCATGTCCTCGAAGGAGATCCAGTCGATCTTCTTCGCCTTCTTCACCACGCGCGGGTCGGCGGTGAACACGCCGTCGACGTCGGTGTAGATCTCGCAGACCTCGGCGTCGAGCGCGGCGGCGAGCGCCACGGCCGTCGTGTCGGACCCGCCGCGGCCGAGCGTGGTGATGTCCTTCTTGTCCTGGCTCACGCCCTGGAAGCCGGCGACGATCGCGATGTTGCCCTCGTCCAGCGCGGTGCGGATCCGGCCCGGGGTGACGTCGATGATCCGGGCTTTGTTGTGGACCGAGTCGGTGATGACGCCTGCCTGGCTGCCGGTGAAGGACTGCGCCTCGTGGCCCAGGTTTTTGATCGCCATCGCCAGCAGGGCCATGGAGATCCGCTCTCCGGCGGTCAGCAGCATGTCGAACTCCCGGCCGGCAGGCATCGGGGACACCTGCTCGGCGAGATCGATCAGCTCGTCCGTCGTGTCGCCCATCGCGGAAACGACGACGACAACCTGGTTGCCGTTCTTCTTCGCTTCCACGATCCGCTTGGCGACGCGCTTGATGCCCTCGGCATCGGCTACGGAGGAGCCTCCGTACTTCTGCACGACAAGGCCCACGTGCGCTCCTCGCTCGGTTCGTTTGTGTCGGCTCAGTTTAACGAGCGTCCGTATCCCACCACCGATCTCCCGCATGGTGAGACGCCGGACGCCCGCTACAACCTGCCCGGCGTGCCGCCCGGCACTCGGAACGTGCCCTGGCTCACAACCGCGCCGGACGGTTACGTCGCCGGCCGGATGCCCAGCGGGTCGCCGATCTCCTGGGCCATCACCCGGCCCGCCTCGAACTCCAGGGTCTCGTCGCCGATGGCCGCCTGGTCGGTGTCGAGGCCGTCCAGCTCCTCCAGGGGCTGGTTCAGGCGGACGTGGATCAGGACGGACTGGAGGGCGCGCAGCACCGCGGAGGCCGTCGGTCCCCAGTTGGAGAAGTACGAGAACTGCCACCACCACAGGGCCTCGGTGGTGCGGCCCGCGCGGTAGTGGACCATCCCGTGCCGCAGGTCGGCGATGATGTCGGCGAGGTCGTCGGAGATCCGGCCGGGCACCGGCGCCTTGCGGGGCTCGTACGGGTCGAAGACCTCGGAGTAGACGTCGACGGGGTCCAGGAGGCGGGCGAAGTTCTCGCGGATGCCGTCCACGTCCGGTTCGGGGCCCGGGTCGGGCTCGTAGCGGTCGTCGGGGACGATGTCCTCGTGGGCGCCCAGCCGGCCGCCGGCCAGCAGGATCTGGGAGACCTCGAGGAGGAGGAAGGGCACCGTCGAGCCGGGCTCGTCGCCCTTCGCCACCTCCGTGACGGCCACCAGGAAACTCTCGACCTGGTCCGCGATCTGGACCACGAAGTCGTCCGGGTTCCGTGCAGAGGCGTGCAGTGTGGCGTCAGACATCTAGGAGTCGTCTCCCCTCGAAGGCGCGGCCGAGGGTCACCTCGTCCGCGTATTCCAGGTCGCCACCCACCGGGAGGCCGCTGGCCAGGCGGGTGACCTTCAGGCCCATGGGCTTGATCATGCGGGCAAGATACGTCGCCGTGGCCTCGCCCTCCAGATTGGGGTCCGTGGCCAGGATCAGCTCCGTGACCGTCCCGTCGGCCAACCGCGCGAGAAGTTCCCGGATACGCAGGTCGTCGGGACCGACACCCTCGATCGGGCTGATCGCGCCCCCGAGCACGTGGTAGCGGCCCCGGAACTCGCGGGTGCGCTCGATCGCCACGACGTCCTTCGGCTCCTCCACCACACAGATGACGGTGCGGTCGCGGCGCGCGTCACGGCAGATGTTGCACAGCTCCTCCTGCGCCACGTTGCCGCACGTCGCGCAGAAGCGGACCTTCGCCTTCACCTCCAGGAGCGTCTGCGCGAGCCGTTTCACGTCGGCCGGCTCGGCCTGGAGGATGTGGAAGGCGATCCGCTGCGCGCTCTTGGGACCGACGCCGGGCAGCCGCCCCAGTTCGTCGATGAGGTCCTGGACCACGCCTTCGTACAACGGACTGCCTTTCCTGGAGACCTTGCGGTACGTACGGTAGTCGGCACCCGCCTTCGCGTGGAAGGCGGCGGGGTCAGAACGGCAGACCGGGGATGCCGCTGCCGCCGCCCAGCCCCTGCGCCAGCGGGCCGAGCTTCTGCTGCTGGAGCGACTGCGCGTTCTCGTTGGCCGCCTGCACGGCCGCCACGACCAGGTCGGCGAGGGTCTCGGTGTCCTCCGGGTCCACCGCCTTCGGGTCGATCCGCAGCGCGCGCAGCTCCCCGGAACCGGTCACGGTGGCCCGCACCAGACCGCCACCGGCCTGCCCGTCGACCTCCGTGTTCGCCAGTTCCTCCTGCGCCTGCTGGAGGTCCTGCTGCATCTTCTGGGCCTGCTGGAGCAACTGCTGCATGTTGGGCTGGCCACCGGGGATCACGATCAGCTCCTCGCCGTCTTCTCCGACGTCCTTCTCGACGTCTACTTTCTCCGTCGTCACTGAGCCTACGTGGTCCACGCGGCCATCGCCCCGCCACTCTTTCGAGTGAGAACTACGGGGGTCCTCCACCTGATCAAGAGGCACTTCCGGGCGGAAAAGCCGGGGAAGGTCCCTCCCCGCCACCCATTGGGCGGTAGGAAGGGGGCCGCGTGTCGGCAGGGCATGTCACGCGATGTGACCGGTCGTGATCAGTAGGGAGTGCCGGGTGGGTCAGCCGGAGATGCAGCCCGAGGGTCCGCCTCAGGACGGGCGGGGCGAGGGCGCGGCCGGGCTGCGGCCGGGCGACCTGGCCGGGCGGGCCTTCCCGCTCGGCGACTGGGCGGAACCCGCCGAACGGCTGGACGAGCTGTACCGGTGGGTGGAGGGCCGGGCGCTGGAGACGGCCGCGTGGTATCTGCGGGACCGGGTCCGCAAGCGGCTGGGGGCGCGGGTGCTGCGGGCGGGCACGGCGGCCGGAACCGTGGTGGGGGCGGCGCTGCCCCTGCTGGACCTCACCGGGGTGGCGGGCGGGATCGCCCCCTGGGGCTGTCTGGCCCTGCTGTTCGCGGCGTCCTGCGCCGGCGCCGACCGGTTCTTCGGGGTCACCTCCGGCTGGATGAGGGACGTGGCGACCGCGCAGGCGGTGCAGCGGCGGCTCCAGGCGCTCCAGTTCGACTGGGCGTCGGAGTGCGTGCGGGAGGTGCTGGGTCCGGCGGAGGGTACGGCGAGCGAGGCGGCCGAGCGGTGCCTGTCGGTGCTGCGGCGGTTCTCCGAGGACGTCACCGAGCTGATGCGCACGGAGACGACCGACTGGATGGTGGAGTTCCGGACGGGTTCGGTGCCGCTGGGGATCCAGACGGCGGTGACGTCGGTGCCGCGGCAGGAGACCGGGGGGCCCGGCAGCCGCTTCCCCCTGCCGCCGGCGAACGGGAGCCGGCCCAACATGCCCAGACAGCGCCCGCCCGAGCCGCGCTAGGTCGTGTCGTCGAACCCCCGTCACTCCTTGCGGTACGTCAGGCTCTCCCCTCCGTTCGCCTTCGACCGCTTCAGGCGGCCGTCCGGCAGCAGGGTGACCTCGGTGGCCTCGCCGGGTGAGCAGGAGGAGGCGGGCGCGCCGCTGGTGACGGTGGAGGGCCCGATCTCCAGCGGCCCGCCGGTACCGGGCTCGGCGGTGAGCGTGCCCTCGAAGACGCAGTGGTACGTTCCACCGCCCTCGGTGGGCCCGTCCGCGACCAGCGTCAGCACGGTGTCGCCCACCCCGCCCTGCCGGAGGGTGAGTTCGCGGGTGTGGGAGCCGTCGGCGTTGTCGATGGTGGTCCGCCAGGAACCCAGGTAGGCGTCCGGGACCGCGCCCGCCGCGGACGCGGACGGTGCCGAGGTGGCCGTTGTGGGCGTCCCGGAGGTGGCCGGGGGCGCGGAGGTGAGGGTGGGGACGGGACTGACCTTGCCGCCGCCCTTGTCGTCGACGCCGCTGCCGTTCTTCATCAGCGCGTACACCGTGCCGCCCGCGCCCAGCGCGACGACCAGGGCGACCACGACGAGCAGGGCGGTGGACCGCCCGTTGCGCCGCTCCGTCTCCCCCGGCACCCCGACGGTCGTCGGCCCGTTCGGCGGGGTGTGGCCGAGCCCGTCGGCGTACGGGTTGTACGGCTGCGGCGCCCCGCCCCAGGCCCCGGCGCCGGGCTGCCGCGGATACCCGTAGGCGGCGGGTCCGGGATGCTGTTGCGGATGCTGCTGCGGGTACTGCTGTGCGTGCTGCTGGGGGTGCGCGGGCCCGTACGCGCCGGGTGCGGCTCCGAACCCGGGCGGCGCCGGCGGCGTGCCGGGCGGCGGCGCCGGGGCGGGGACGGCGGTGGGCAGATGTCCGGCGCCCCCGCCGGGCACCGGCCCGCCGGGCGGAGCCGGCGCGCCGTCGGACACGGCGGCGTGCTCGGGCGACGCACCGGCACCCACGGAGGGCGCCCGGCTCCCACCGGCACTCCCGTCGGACGCCCCGGCGCCGGACGCGCCCGCCGGGCGCAGGGGCGGTGCGAGCGGGAAGCCGTCCGCCGGCGCCTCCGTTGCCACGGCACCCGCACCCGTGCCGGACGACGACCGTGCCGGGCCGCCTTCCGGGCTCTCCACCTCCAGCAGCCGCACGGCGTGCCGGCCCAGCTGCGCGACCAGCGAACCGGGCAGCCAGGGGTCCCGGGCCCGTCCGTCGGCCACCGTGTCCTGCGCCCCGGTCCGCTCCAGGATCGCGTCGAGCGAGGGCCGGGCCCCCGGTTCCTTGCGCAGGCAGTCCCGGACCAGGTCGGCGATCCCCTCCGGCACCCCCGTCAGGTCCGGCTCCTCCTGGGCGATCCGGAACATCAGCGCGTGCACCCCGCTGTCGGCGCTCCCGAAGGGCAGCGTCCCGGTCGCCGCGTAGGCCAGCACGGAGCCGAGGCAGAACACGTCGCACGCCGGCGTGATCCGGTCCCCGCGCACCTGCTCGGGCGCCATGAACCCGGGTGATCCGACGAGCGACCCGGTCCGGGTGAGCCCCTCCCCCGCGGCGGTGGCCGTCTCCAGGGCCCGCGCGATACCGAAGTCGATCACGCGTGGCCCGTCGATGGTCACGAGCACGTTCGACGGCTTCAGGTCCCGGTGCACGATCCCCGCCGCGTGGATGTCCTTCAGCGCGTGCGCGAGCCCCGCCGCCAGGATCCGCACCGACCGCTCGGGCAGCGCCCCGTGGTCGTGCCCGACGACCTGCTGGAGGCTCGGCCCGGCCACGTACCCGGTCGCGACCCACGGCACGGGCGCCTCGGTGTCCGCGTCCAGCACGGCCGCGGTCCAGTACCCGCCGACCCGCCGCGCGGCCCGCACCTCCTGCCGGAACCGCGCCCGGAACTCCTCCTGCTCGGCCAGTTCCGCGCGGACGAGTTTCACCGCGACGGTACGTCCCCGTTCCGACCGCGCCAGATACACGTGCCCCATGCCGCCCGCGCCGAGCCGCGCCAGCAGCCGGTAGGACCCGATCCCCTGGGGGTCCCCCGGTCCCAGCTTCTCCATCCCCGTGCCGCCCTTCCCCCCATAGGTCGCAACGGACCGAGAATAGTGCGGGGGGCACGGCGGCGGGTGGGGGCCGCTGTCTACGGTTGCGTAACAGGCTCGCCCGGGCCGTCCGCGGCCCCGCCCCCGGCCCGGTGCGCCGACGGCCTGTCGACAACCTGTCGCGAATTGCCCTTGTCCATGGAACAGGACGCCGATACCCCTTCCGCATCGCGGACATCTACCCTCGGCCGCATGACCCCTCAGCCCCGCCCCGACGCCGGCGCCGCAGTGAAGGCCGCGGACCGCGCGCACGTCTTCCACTCCTGGTCCGCCCAGGACCTCATCGACCCGCTCGCCGTCGCCGGCGCCGAGGGGTCGTACTTCTGGGACTACGACGGCACGCGCTACCTGGACTTCACCAGCGGACTCGTCTTCACCAACATCGGCTACCAGCACCCCGAGGTCGTCGCGGCGATCCAGGAGCAGGCCGCGAGGATGACGACCTTCGCGCCCGCGTTCGCCGTCGAGGCCCGCTCGGAGGCGGCCCGGCTGATCGCCGAACGGACCCCCGGCGATCTGGACAAGATCTTCTTCACCAACGGCGGCGCGGACGCCGTCGAGCACGCGGTGCGCATGGCCCGGCTGCACACGGGCCGCCCGAAGGTGCTCTCCGCCTACCGCTCGTACCACGGCGGCACCCAGCAGGCCGTCAACCTCACCGGTGACCCGCGCCGCTGGGCCTCCGACAGCGGCAGCGCCGGCGTCGTCCACTTCTGGGCGCCGTTCCTCTACCGCTCCCGCTTCTACGCTCAGACCGAGGAGCAGGAGTGCGCGCGGGCGCTGGAGCACCTGGAGACGACGATCGCCTTCGAGGGGCCCGCCTCCATCGCCGCGATCGTCCTGGAGAGCGTCCCCGGCACCGCCGGGATCATGGTGCCGCCGCCCGGCTACCTGGCCGGCGTCCGCGAGCTGTGCGACACGTACGGGATCGTCTTCGTCCTGGACGAGGTCATGTCCGGGTTCGGCCGGACCGGCGAGTGGTTCGGGGCCGACCTGGCCGGTGTCGTACCCGACCTGATGACCTTCGCCAAGGGGGTGAACTCCGGTTACGTCCCGCTCGGCGGTGTGGCCATCTCGCCGCGGATCGCCGACACCTTCGGCAAGCGCCCCTACCCCGGCGGCCTCACCTACTCCGGTCACCCGCTGGCCTGTGCCGCCGCCGTCGCCACGATCGGCGTGATGGCGCGGGAGGGCGTTGTCGACAACGCCCGGCACCTCGGCGAGACGGTCGTCGGCCCGGCCCTCGCCGCGCTGGCGGACCGGCACCCGAGCGTCGGCGAGGTGCGCGGCGTCGGCATGTTCTGGGCGCTGGAGCTGGTGCGGGACCGGGAGACCCGCGAGCCGCTGGTGCCGTACAACGCGGCCGGCGAGGCGAACGCCCCGATGGCCGCGTTCGCGGCCGCCGCCAAGCGGCACGGTCTGTGGCCGTTCGTGAACATGAACCGCACGCACGTCGTGCCGCCCTGCACCGTGACCGAGGCCGAGCTGAAGGAGGGCCTGGCCGCGCTCGACGCCGCGCTGAGCGTGGCCGACGAGTACACGGTGTGATGCCGCGGCGCCGGAACCGAGGCTGCCGCCGGGCCGGTCCGAACGCGTAAGGTGACGTGCTCGCAAGTGATACATACGCGCGTTGATCGCGCCTGTGTACGAGTACGTCACCCCGGACGTGTGAGGAGAGGCACGGACCATGCCCGGTACCGGCGCCGTGACGCGCAGCACCCTGCGCCAGCAGATCGCGGACGCGCTCCGGGACGAGGTGCTGGCGGGGCGGCTGCGCCCGGGCCGGGCGTTCACCGTCAAGGAGATCGCCGACCAGTACGGCGTCTCCGCCACCCCCGTCCGCGAGGCGCTGGTCGACCTGTCCGCGCAGGGCATCCTGGAGGCCGACCAGCACCGCGGTTTCCGCGTGCCCGAGTACTCGCTCGCCGACCACCGGCACATGATCGAGGCCCGCAGCCTGGTCACCGACGGCATGTTCCAGGCCCTCGTCGCGGACCATCCCGCCTTCCGCACCCCGCCGGACGACCCGCGCACGGCCGCCGCCCTGGCCACCGTGCGCCGCCGCGGCGAGGAGGCCCAGCGCGCCGCGGCGGCCGGGGACCTCACGGTCCTGGTCGGCTACGACCTGCGGTTCTGGCGCGAGCTGAGCGCCCTGTTCGGCAACGCCTACCTCGGTGACTTCCTGCACCGCCTGCGGGTGCAGTCCTGGGTCTGCGCGGTGCAGCACCTGCTCCGCCTGCCCGACCTGCGCGGCCGGCTCTGGGCCGGGCACACCGAGCTGGTCGACGCCCTGGCCCGCCGCGAGGCCCAGGCCGCCCGCGCGATCGTGGCCGCCTCCAACGCCCACGCGCTGGCACTGCTGGAACGCCTGACCAACGGGTAGGTGACCGGTACGGCCCCTGCGGGGAACCGCCCCGGGACCGGACGCACTACCCTGCCCTGACCACCTGCTGTCGTGCGTGACCCCGCGCCTGCCGATGCGAGGAGCCTCTTTTGGCCTGTGACCTGTGGCTGGTACCGCTCGTGGACGTGTTGTGCCACACCCCGGACAACCCCTTCGCCGAGGAACTCGCGCAGTACAACAAGGCGTTGGCCGATGCCGGGCTGCCGCCGGTGCCGGTGTACCAGTACATGCCGGGTCTGTCCGGTGACGTCGCCCCGGTCGCCGGTTTCGACTACGACGCCCTGCACTTCCTGCGCCGCGCCCATCTGCTCCAGGTCTGCGGCCTGCCGGTGACACCGGTGGACGAACTGGGCGGGGACTACGAGCAGTTGCTGGAGATGTTCGAGGCGACCGCGCAGCAGTCGCACCTGGTCTGGCACTACGACCACGCGGGCGCGTACGTCCCCGTCGACTTCCCGCACCCGCTGTCCAACGAGGAACTCCTCGCGGGCGGCGGCCCGCTGGGCAGCTCCCAGACCCTGCTGCGCGAACTCCAGCACGTCGCGCCGGTCATCGGCATCGACCCGGCGAACCCCCCGGCGCCGCCCACCCCGCCGGCCGGCCCGACGGAACTGGAGGAACCGGCCGTCCCCGCCGCCTACGACCCCAGTCCCTTCGCCCGCGAGCGCCACGTCTGGCTGGGTCTGCACGCGGCGGCGACCCGCTCCCTGGCCCAGGGCTCGATGATCGTGTTCAGCTGAGGCACGCCACCACCGCCGCGGCGGACCGTCACGGCCGCAGGCCGGGTACGCGGCCGATGAGGTGGATCACCGGGGGCCACAGCACCCCGCTCGCCATCAGCAGCGAAGGACCGAGGTGCACCGGGCACACCCGCAGGGGCGGCCGGTTGTGACGGGTGATCTCGAAGACGGCGGGGTCGGAGCAGTCCGTGCCGCCGGCCTGGTGGCCTTCACCGCCGTACGGGCCCCGGCATCGCGCGTTCCGGTGGACGCCCATACCTCGATTGTGCACCGTCGACCACACAGCGGCGCCCGCCGTCGTGCCCGGGGGCACGACGGCGGGCGCCGCCGCGAGGGGACTAGAGGAACGAGTTGATCTCGATCGTCTCGTCGCGGCCCGGACCCACGCCGATCGCGGAGATCGGGGCGCCGGACATCTCCTCCAGGGCCTTGACGTAGTTCTGGGCGTTCTTGGGCAGGTCGGAGAAGGACTTCGCCCCGGTGATGTCCTCGGACCAGCCCGGCAGGGTCTCGTAGACCGGCTTCGCGTGGTGGAAGTCGGTCTGGGAGTACGGGAGTTCCTCGACGCGCTTGCCGTCGATCTCGTACGCCACGCAGACCGGGATCTGCTCCCAGCCGGTCAGGACGTCCAGCTTGGTGAGGAAGAAGTCGGTCAGGCCGTTGACGCGGGTCGCGTAACGGGCGATGACCGCGTCGAACCAGCCGCAGCGGCGGTCACGGCCGGTGGTGACGCCCCGCTCGCCGCCGATGCGGCGCAGCGCCTCGCCGTCCGCGTCGAACAGCTCCGTGGGGAACGGACCGGCGCCGACACGGGTCGTGTAGGCCTTGAGGATGCCGATCACGCGGCTGATCTTCGTCGGGCCCACACCGGCGCCGGTGCAGGCGCCGCCCGCGGTCGGGTTGGAGGAGGTGACGAAGGGGTACGTGCCGTGGTCGATGTCCAGGAGGGTGCCCTGGCCGCCCTCGAACAGGACGACCTTGTCGTCCTCCAGCGCCTGGTTCAGCACCAGGACCGTGTCGGCGACGTACGGCGCGAGCTTCTCCGCGTACGTCAGCAGCTCCTCGACGGCCTGGCCGACGGCGATGGCCCGCCGGTTGTAGAGCTTGGTGAGGATCTGGTTCTTGACGTCGAGAGCCGCCTCCACCTTCTGGGTGAGGATCGACTCGTCGTACAGGTCCTGGACCCGGATGCCCACGCGGTTGATCTTGTCGGCGTAGGTCGGGCCGATACCGCGGCCGGTGGTACCGATCTTGCGCTTGCCGAGGAAGCGTTCCGTCACCTTGTCGACGGTCACGTTGTACGGCGTGATGATGTGCGCGTTACCGCTGATCAGGAGCTTGGACGTGTCAACGCCACGCTCGTTCAGACCGCTCAGCTCGGAGAGCAGGACCGACGGGTCGACGACGACACCGTTGCCGATGACCGGCGTACAGCCGGGCGACAGGATTCCGGAAGGAAGGAGGTGCAATGCGTACTTCTGGTCGCCGACGACCACCGTGTGGCCGGCGTTGTTGCCACCCTGGTATCGCACCACATAGTCGACGGAGCCACCGAGCAGGTCCGTCGCCTTTCCCTTGCCTTCGTCACCCCACTGAGCACCGAGCAGCACAAGTGCGGGCACGCGCGTACACCCCTTCCGGGCGGGGCATGTCCAAGGTCGGGGGCGTGGGCGTAACGTTCACCGCCGCGTGCCACAGCGACCGCCGTTGGTCGCCGACCGTCGGACCGGATGCCCCGGAATAGACGAAGCCCCTGGCGCAATAGCGCAAGGGGCTCTTGCACAAAGATGCTACCCGAGGAAGCGAGGCAGGACCGAGGTGGCGACTTTCGCGACGTCCGATCAGCTGCTGGTGATCATCGATCCGGCGGCACGGCAGACGGACCCAGAGTCCGTGCGGATCGCGAAAGACGTGCTCAGCGCGGGTGCGGCGGCCAAGGTGTGTCTGCCGGAGGGGCCGGAGGAATTCGCCCGCGCACTGGGCCGAAGGGGGTCGCGGCGGCCGGTCGTGATCGGTGACGGCCTGGCTCTGGTGCGCACCGTCACCCTGCTGCACCGGCACCGGGAGCTGGCCGGGTGTGCGCTGTCGGTGGTCCCGGTGGGGGACAGCGCGCTCGCCGAGTCCCTCGGGGTGCCCGGCGGGACGGTGGCGGCGGCGCGGGCCGTGCTGGACGGCGCGGAGCGGCGGCTGGACCTGCTGGTGGACGACAGCGACGGGGTGGTGCTGGGGGCGCTGGGCATCCCGTCGGGGCCGGTGCGGGTGGCCGCCGCCCAGCCGGTGCGCGTCCTGCTGGGCCGGCCCTGGTACCGCTCCCTGGTCCGTCCCCTGGCCACGCGACCGCTCCGGCTGCCCGCCGTGCCCTCCCCGGGGCCCACGCGACTGAGGGTGGAGGTCGACGGCGAGACGCTCGTGGACCTGGACCAGCCGGTGGAGACGGTCTCGGTGACCCCGGGCTCCCGCGGGATGGCGGAGGTGGAGGTCCGCCCGCTGTCGGTGGGCGCGGCGGCGACCCCGCTGCTGACCTCCGGCCACATAGTGACGGTCACCGGGGCGGACTTCCGCTACCGGGCGGACACGGCGGTGGCGGGGCCGGTACGGCGGCGGACGTGGCGGGTGGAGGAGGGGGCGTGGGGGCTGGTGCTGCCCCGCCAAGCCCTCGCCGGGGGTCCGGCGGCGGTGACGGACCTCTGACCCGCGCCGGGCCCGTCCCGGGCCGGTGTGCCGCGTCGGCGGGCGTGGTCAGCCGATCTCCACGCTCAGCCCGCGCAGACCCCGGATCACGAAGCCCGGCTTGCGCTCCGGTTCCGCCGCCAGGGCCAGCGTGGGGGCCTGCCGGAGCAGCGCCGACAGGGACGCGGCCAGCTCGATGCGGGCCAGCGGGGCGCCGATGCAGTAGTGGATGCCGGCGCTGAAGGAGATGTGCGGGTTGTCCCCGCGGTTGAGGTCCAGGCGGCCGGGGTCGGCGAAGACGGCCGGGTCGTGGTTGGCGGAGCCGAAGAGCAGGGCGATCTCCGAGCCCCGGGGGATCGTGGTGCCGCCGATCTCGATGTCGTCCAGGACCCAGCGCTCGAACAGCTGGAGCGGGGTGTCGTAGCGCAGCAGCTCCTCGACCGCGGCCGGGACCAGACCGTGGTCGGCGCGCAGGGCCGCCAGCCGGCCGGGGTTGCGGAACAGGGCCCACCAGCCGTTCACCGTGGCGTTGACCGTGGCCTCGTGGCCGGCGTTGAGCAGCAGGACGGCGGTGGAGATCATCTCCTGCTCGGTGAGGCGGTCGCCCTCGTCGTGGGCCGCGATCAGCCCGGAGACCAGGTCGTCCCCCGGCTTCTCGCGGCGGGCCGCGATCAGTGCCCGCAGGTAGTCCGAGAACTCCACCGACGCCCGTACCGCCCGGGCCGCCGTCTCCCCCGGCGGGTTCAGCTCGTACATCCCGCAGATGGCCGCCGACCAGGGACGCAGCTGCGGCCGGTCCGCCTCCGGGATGCCCAGCATCTCGGCGATCACCGCGACCGGCAGCGGTTCCGCCACGTCCGTCAGCAGATCGCCGCCGCCCTCCCGGACGAGCCCGGCGACCAGGTCGTCCGCCAGCCGGTGCACGTACGGCTTCAGCCGCTCCACCGTGCGCGGGGTGAACGCCTTGGACACCAGACGCCTGATCCGGGTGTGGTCCGGCGGCTCCAGGTCGAGCATGCCGTGGTCGTTGAGGGTGTGGAACGGCTCGTGCTCCGGTGGGGGCGCGCTCCGGCCGAACTCCTCGGGCGAGAAACGGTGCCGGTAGGTGCGGCCGAGCCGGCGGTCGCGCAGCAGCGCCGAGACGTCCGCGTGGTGCGGGACCAGCCACTGGTCGGTCGGCTCGTACCGGATCACCCGGCCGCGCGCCCGCAGCTGCGCGTAGGCCGGGTACGGGTCCGCGACGAACGCCGGGTCCCAGGGGTCGAAAGCGAGGTCGGTGGGGCCTGCCATGCGGGGACGCTAACGCGTGACGCCGCGTCCGGCCAGGGTGCCGGCTCCGGCCGGGCCCGGGACCGCGGCCGTGTCAGCCGGGCGTCACCAGCCGCGCCTCGTACGCGAGAACCGCCGCCTGGGTGCGGTCCCGCAGGCCCAGCTTGACCAGGACGCGGCTCACATGGGTCTTGATCGTCGACTCCGCCACGACCAGCCGCCCGGCGATCTCCGCGTTGGACAGGCCCTGGGCGATCAGGACCAGCACCTCCGTCTCGCGTTCCGTCAGCTCCCCGAACGCCGCCTGTGCCGCCGGCATCAGGCGCGGTGCCTCGGACAGCCGGGAGAACTCGGTGATCAGCCGTCGGGTGACCGTGGGCGCGAGGAGGGCCTCGCCGGACGCCACCACCCGGACGCCCTCGGCCAGCTGCCGGGCCGAGGCGTCCTTCAGCAGGAAGCCGGAGGCCCCTGCCCGCAGTGCCTGGTACACGTACTCGTCGAGGTCGAACGTGGTCAGCACCAGGACCTTCGCCGCCGCGTCCGCGGCCACGATCTCGCGGGTCGCCTCGATTCCGTTCAGCTCCGGCATGCGGATGTCCATCAGCACCACGTCCGGGGCGAGCCGCCGCACCTGGCCGACCGCCTCCCGGCCGTTGACGGCCTCGCCGACGACCTCGATGTCCGGCATCGCGTTCAGCAGGACCGAGAAGCCCTCGCGCACCATCATCTGGTCGTCGGCGATCAGTACCCGGATGGTCATGCCGCATCCTCGTTCACGGCCGCCGGCACCGGCAGGAACACCGTCACCTCGTACCCTCCGCCGTCCGTCGGGCCCGCCGTCATCTCGCCGTTCAGCATGGCGACGCGCTCCCGCATGCCCGTGATGCCGTGCCCGGCGCCGGGCACGGCCCTGACCAGGTGCGGGGCCGGAGGCGGGTCGTTGACGACGCGCAGGCCCAGGCCGCCGAGGACGTACGCGATCTCGACCCGCGCGTCCGCGCCCGGCGCGTGCCGCAGGGTGTTGCTCAGCGCCTCCTGCACGATCCGGTACGCCGACAGCTCCACGCCCTGCGGCAGTTCCCGCACCGCGCCGGTCACCGTCCGGCTCACGTCCGGGCCGGCCTCCCGCACGTTGGCGAGCAGCGCGTCCAGGTCGGCGAGGGTGGGCTGGGGGGCGTCCGGCGCCTCGTAGTCCTCCGCGCGTACGACGCCCAGCACGCGGCGCAGCTCGGTCAGGGCCGCCACCGCGTTCTCCCGGATGGTGACGAAGGCCTTCTCCAGCTCCGGCGGCGGATTCTCCACCCGGTAGGGCGCGGCCTCCGCCTGGATGGCCACCACCGACATGTGATGGGCGACCACGTCGTGCAGTTCGCGGGCGATGGTCGTGCGCTCCTCCAGCAGTGTGCGCCGCGAACGCTCCACCGCGGTGACCGTCCGCTGCGCGGACACCTCCCGCTGGGCCTGCCGGCGGGTCTGCCGGACGGCGACGACCAGCAGGGCCAGCGCGGAGACGACCAGCATCGGGCCCACGTCGGTGCCCTCGTGCTCCCAGCCGAAGAGTCCGTCGGTCCACACGCCGTACAGGCCGGTCAGCGCCCACATCCAGGCCGCCGTGCGCGGGCGGGTGCGGGCCGCCACGATCGTGAGCACCAGCAGATGGGACACGAAGCTGCCCGGCAGCCACGGCCAGCTGCCCCAGCTGCTGCTGCCGACGACGTCGGCCACGCCGGTCGCCACCAGCGACAGCCAGAACGCGCCGACCGGGCGCACCAGCGTCAGCACGACCGGGGCCGCGGCGAGCAGTCCACCGAAGACGGACGGCCCGCCCACGGCCGTGTTCACCGTTCCGACAAGCAGCGCCACCAGCGCGCCGACCACCACCAGCGCGTGCGGTATCCAGACCGCGTACGCCCGCGGCCGGCCCGACAGATGGCGGGTCAGCGGGCCGCCCACGGCCGCGGGGGGCAGCGGGCGGTAGGCGAAGGCGTCATGGAACAGGTCCTGCCACAGCCCGCGCAGAGCATCCACGGCCAGCCGGAACTCCGGACTGCGGGGCCTGCCGGACACGGACGGCCTCATCGGCTGCGTGTGCGTCGTCTCGGTCACGAACAGAACGGTAGGCCGCAGGCGGCCCCACGGTCGTCAGCAGTGAGACGGGCGTTCGACGTCCGCCGGAAGTACTACGGGGGGTGGGGCGGGGTGGCCGACCGGGGCCGTCGGGAGGCCGGGGGCCGAGAGGCCGGGGGCCGGTGGTCGGCAAATGGAAGCCAGGAGGCCATTGGCCTGGGCCCCGAAGGCTGGGCGCCCGGGGCTCGGGGCCGGGACGCCGGGACGCCGGGACGCCGGGAGGCCGGGACGCCGGGAGGGCCGGGAGGCCGGAGGCCGGAGGCTCAGCGGTTGAGGGCCTGGGCGCCGGAGACTGGGCGCCCGGAGGGGTGCGGGGGCCGGAGGCCGGAGGGTGGGGGTGGGGTCAGTGGGGGGTGGGGCGGATCAGGCCGGATTCGTAGGCGAAGACCGCTGCCTGGGTGCGGTCCCTGAGGCCCAGTTTCAGCAGGATCCGGCCCACATGTGTCTTCACGGTCTGTTCGGCCACGACCAGCCGCCCGGCGATCTCCGCGTTCGACAGGCCCTGGGCGATCAGTGCCAGCACCTCCGTCTCCCGGTCGGTCAGTTCGCCCACGCGCTGCCGGAGCGGGGGCCGCGGGGAGCCGTCCAGCCGGGAGAACTCCGCTATCAGCCGGCGCGTGATGCCGGGGGCCAGCAGCGCGTCGCCGGCCGCCACGACCCGGACCGCCTCGGCGAGCTGGTCGGCGGAGGCGTCCTTGAGCAGGAATCCGGAGGCCCCCGCGCGCAGCGCCTCGTACACGTACTCGTCCAGGTCGAAGGTGGTCAGCATCAGGACCCTGATGCCCGGGTGGTCCGCGGTGATACGGCGGGTCGCCTCGATGCCGCCCAGTCCGGGCATGCGGATGTCCATCAGCACCACGTCCGGGACCAGTTCGGCGACCCTGGCGATCGCGTCCCGGCCGTCCACCGCTTGTCCGATCACGTCGATGTCCGGCTTCATGTCGAGCAGCACGGTGAAGCCCTGCCGGACCATCTGCTGGTCGTCGGCGATGAGTACGCGGATGGTGCCGCTGGTGCCGCTCGTCATGCGGTCTGTTCTCCTGACAAGGTCGGGGGCGGGGTCGGGCCGGGCGGGAGCGCGGACGGTGTGCCGTCCCGGGGGAGGAAGGCCGCCACGGTGAAGCCGCCGGCCGGGGTCCCGGCCGCCGTGACGGTGCCGCCGAGCATCGCCGCCCGCTCCCGCATGCCGAGCAACCCGTGCCCGGCGCCCGCGGAGGGCGGGCCGGGGTGGTGCGGGCGGGAGTTGGTCACGGTCAGGCGCACACCGCCCCGGAGGTGCGCGACCTCCACCCGTACCCGGGACCCGGGGGCGTGCCGCAGGGCGTTGCTCAGCGCCTCCTGCACGATCCGGTACGCCGACAGTTCCACCCCGGGAGCGTAGGGCCGGGCCCTGCCCGTCACCTCGCCGGTCACGTCCAGGCCCGCCGCGCGGGTGTTCTCGATCAGCGCGTCGAGCCGGTCGAGCGTGGGCTGGGGGGCATGGGGCGCCGCCCCGGTGCCGGGGTGTCCCAGCCCGTACGGGTCCTCGGGGTTCTCCGAACGCAGCACGCCGAGCACCCGGCGCAGCTCGGTGAGCGCCTCCAGCGCGTTCTGCCGGATGCCCGCGAGGTTCTCGACCAGCTCTGGCGGCGGCTGTTCGACGAGGTGCGGGGCCACCTGCGCCTGGATGGAGACGACCGACATGTGGTGGGCGACCACGTCGTGCAGCTCCCGCGCGATGCGGCTGCGCTCCTCCAGCAGGGTGCGGCGGGCCCGTTCCTCGGCGGTGAGGGTGGTCTGCTCGACGAGCTGGGCGCGTGCCTCCCGACGGCCGCGCAGGGCGCTGCCGAGCACCACGACGACCGTGGACAGCAGCACCGCGACGACCCCGGTGGGCTGGTAGCGCACCCCGCCCCACCCGGCCTCCAGGAGGTAGGTGAGCAGCGCGGTCAGGGCCAGCGCCTCGACCGCCGCCCGGGTGCGCACCCGCAGGGCGAGCAGCAGCAGGACGAGCAGGTGCGCGATGACGCCGGCCGCGGTCCAGGGCCAGGTGAACGCCGCCCCGGGCACGCTGCCCAGCCGCCCGTGGACCGCGACGGCTCCCACCAGGGCCCCCGCCATGGACAGCCACCAGCCCGCGACGGGCCGCCACAGCGCGAGGACGACCGCGCCGCCCGGCGCGAGAGCGATCACGAGGGCCGGCCAGGGAGCCAGGTGCCCGTTGTCCCCGAGCTGTGCCGCGTCGCCGAGCGTGACCCCGAACGCGGCCAGGCACAGCAGGCCGTGCGGCACCCGGCGCAGCCACAAGGAGGCGGGCAGCGGATCGGGCCGTACGGTCCACAGGTCGTCGCGCAGGACCCGCAGCCGGCGCCGGATCCAGGCCGTGCACACCACGAACACCCGCCGGCCCCCCGATCCCGTCACGCTCCCCACCTTAGACACGGCGCACCACCCGCGCGGCCCCCGGTCCGGGCCCCGGCGCACCCGCACCACCCGCGAGCGGGTCCGCCCGGCCGGCCGGTGCGCTCCGGCGCGGGCGGGGGCGGCGGGCCCCTTCCTCCAGGGAGCGGAACGCGGCCCGGCACAGGAACAGGACCAGGGCGAAGACCGGGAGCCACAGCAGGCGGGCCGCCACCCAGGCCGGCCCATCGGGCAGCGTGTGCAGGCCGGGCAGGCGGCCGGCCGGGAGCGCGGTGACCGTCGTCACCATCAGCGCCGTCTGGTGCCACAGGAAGACCGTCATCGCGGACACGTTGACCAGGGCCACCGCAGCCCACGCGACCGGGCGGCGCATCGCCGCGCGCAGCCGGTCGCGCAGCAGCAGGGCCAGACCGCACTGGGCCACGCCGAAGGTGACGGCCGCCAGCGTCGGCGGGTCGAGGTTGGAGACCGCGGCGCCCGGCACACCGACTATGGACGCGGGATAGCCCGCCCACAGCACGAGCGCGACCGTGGCCGCCGTACCGCCCGCCAGCAGGGTCCGGGCGGCGCGGCGGCTCTCCAGCTCGCCGCGGGCCCAGGCCGCGCCCAGGGTGTACGGGACCAGCCAGCCCGCCGCCACGTTCACCCAGCCCAGCCAGGACGGGCCGAGGTGCAGCCCGAAGCGGAGGATGTCGACGTGCAGGACGACGGCCAGCGGCCACAGCGGGTGGAGGCGGGCGACCAGCGGGGTCGCGGCCGTCAGGGCGGCGAGGACCAGCAGGAACCACAGGGGGGACAGGGCCACTTTCACCAGTGTGTGGAGGGTGAGGAGGGAAGTGCCGGTCAGCAGCAGGGCCGTGGCCGCCACCGTCCACAGCGCGAGCAGGGCGGCGGCCGGCCGGAGCAGGCGGGCCAGACGGGCGCGCAGCCAGGCGCCGTACGGCACGCCCCGGGCGCGGGCCGAGGCGTGGCCGCGGGTCGCCACATGGCCGCCGACCAGGAAGAACACGGCCAGCGTCTGGAACGCCCAGGACACCGGGGCCAGCCCCGGCAGGTGCTGCAACGGGCTCGCCGTGCGCAGCGCGCCGTCCTCCGCGACCAGGGCGGTGACCAGCCAGTGGCCGAGGACGACACCGAGGATCGCGAAGGCCCGCAGGGCGTCCACCGCCCGGTCGCGGGAGGCGGGGGTGGCCGCGTCCACGCGCCGGGCGGCCCGGCGGATCGCGTGTGGTGCGCGGCGCGGCGCACGGGCGCTCGGGGACGGCTCAGCCACGGGACACCTCCGGGGCCCTGCCGAGGGTGATCCGGGCCAGGTTGGCGAGAGCGGCCGAGCCCGGGCGGAAGTAGCCGCTGTGGTCGGCGCCGGCGGCGTCGAAGACCCGGGCGCCGAAGGCGCGGGAGACCGGATCGGGGCCGAAGCCGACGGTGGTGAACAGCAGGTCGGCGCGGACGTGCGGGACGTGCGCCACCCAGTCGCGGCTGCCGCGGGCTGCCCAGACGCGGGCGGAGGTGTGCAGGCCGGCGACCGTGTCGGCGCCGGTGCCGGGGCTGCCGACGAGGGCGATGTCGTCGACGTCCAGGCCCGCGGCGGCGCGGGCGCAGACCACCGAGCCGTAGGAGTGGCAGAGGAGGGAGACGCGGGCCCGGGCGGGGGCGAGGGTGTGCAGCTGTCGTACGAGCGCGCGCAGCCCGGGCGCCGCCTGTTCGGCGCGGGCCGGGGTCGCCACCGCGGTGCTGACCGTCTCCGGCGTGCGGTAGCCGAGCCAGGCGACGACGGCGACGCGGATGCCGGCGGGGGCGCGGTGTCCGAGGTCCCCGTACAGGGCCGCCGCCGCCCGGTGGAAGCGGGCGTAGGTGTCCAGGGAGGTGTCCGAGCCGGGCACCAGGACCGCCACCCTGTCGGCGTGCGCCAGGTCGCCGAGAACCTCCGTGGCCAGGCCGGGACCCCGGCCGTCGAAGGAGAGGAGCCGGCGGGAACGCGCCGCCAGGGCCCGGTCGGCGCCGGCCCGGTGCGCGTCCCCGTGCGCGGCGGCCATCCGGCCCGCCTCGGCGGCGTCGGCCCGGTTCGCCTCGTACGCGGACGGCAGGGTGGCAGGGGTGAGGCGGCTGAGGGCGGCGGGTGCCGGGGCGGGGATCTCCGGCCGGGCCGCCCCGGCTAGGGGGACGACGAGCCCGGCGGTGAGCAGCAGGGGGAGCAGGAAACGCCGGGCGCGCCGTGCTGTCGGGTGCGGAGCCGGTGCCGGCGGCTGGGGGGCTTCGGCGGGACCGGGGACCGGCAGGCGCGGGACTTCGGTGCGGGGTCGCCCCATGGGTGGCTTCCTTTCGGGGCCCGGCCATCGGGCTTGTCCGACAAGGAAGTTAGGAGGTCAGGACCGTCGTCGGCGTCCCACCGGGGAGCTGTTCCGCGCCGTAGCTCTCAGGTACTACGGGTATGACCGGGACCGGCCCCTACGTGGGGAAGCGGGCGGGTCACCAGGCGAGTTGGGCGATCTCCTCCGCCACCACCGCGCAGGCGTCCGCCGCCGGGTCGATCAGCGGGAAGTGGCCCACGTCCGCCAGGAGCGTCAGCCCGGCCGTCTCCCCCGCCTTCGCCGTGGCCTCGGCGTACGATTCGGCGACCGCCGGCGGTACCACCAGGTCCGCCCGGCCCTGGACCAGGGTCGTGGCGATGCCCGTCGGGAGGAGCAGGACGGGGTCCGCGTAGGCCCGGCGCTCCTCGAACACCTCTTGCCCGCCGAGGAGTTGCCGGGACGCGTGCCCGCAGACGCCGAGCTTCTCGGCCACCTTCAGGTCCGCGATCGGCGCGAGCGCGACGACACCGCGCAGCGCCGCAGGCCCGTCGGTGCGCCAGGGGGCGTCCGCGGGGAGGACATGGCGGGCCGCCGCCCACAGGGCCAGGTGCCCGCCCGCCGAGTGGCCGGTCAGGACCGTACGGCCCGCGTCCGCCTGCGGGAACGCCTCACGGACCAGGGCGGGGAGGGCGTCCAGGGCGGCCGCGACGTCGTCGAGGGTGTCGGGCCAGCGGCCGGCCGGCGGCGTGTCCCCGGCCTCGGCGTGCGGCTCGCGCGTCCCGTTGTCCTGTCCGGGGATCAGGGGCCGGCCGCCGCGCCGGTACTCGACGTTGGCCACCGCGAAGCCCCTGCGGGCCAGGTGGTGCGCGAAGGGCGTGATGTGACGGCGGTCGTGGCGGGCGCGCCAGGCGCCGCCGTGCAGGACGACGACCAGGGGGGCCGGGGAGGCGGCGGACTGCGTGCCGGGGCGCGGGGCGTAGAAGTCGATCACCTGGTCGGGGTGGTCACCGTAGGCGGCGGTGGCGTCGGGGTCGACCGGGGGGTGCGAGAAGGCCGACTCCTCCTCGGCGGCGGCGCGGGCTGCGGCGGCGGCGTCGTCCGGCATGCTCCAACCTCTCAGCGAAGGAACGGCATCGGCGGACCGGGCGGGGGGTGGCCGGCCGTTGGCGGGGACGGTATCAGGCCGGTGACGTGCGGGGATACCTGGTTGTGACGCATGGTGAAGTGCACGCGGCGAGGGCGCGCGGTGGGGGCGCTCAGTGGGGAGCGCGGTGCGGTAGGGGCCGTGCGGTAGGGGCCGTGCGGTAGGGGCGGGCCGGCCGGTGACGAGGTCTCCCCGCCCCCGCCGGCCCGCCCGGTCCCCTAGGCCAGCACCTCCGCCAGGATCCGCGCGGCCCGCTCGGTGTCCCGGAAGCCCACGTACAGCGGCGTGAACCCGAACCGGAGCACGTCGGGGTGCCGGAAGTCACCGACGACCCCGCGCTCGACGAGGCGTTTCATGACCTCGCCGGCGTCCGGGCAGCGCAGGGCGATCTGGCTGCCCCGCTCCTCGTGGCGTCCGGGCGTCACGCACTCCGTCCGCCCCGGGCCGGTGTACTCGGCCACGCACCGCAGGAAGAAGTCCGTCAGGGCGAGGGACTTCGCGCGGACCGCCGTGAGGGGCACCCCGTCCCAGACCTCCAGGGCGGCCTCCAGGGCCAGCATGGAGAGGATGTCCGGCGTGCCGACCCGGCCACGCGGGGCGCCCGGCGCCGGGGCGTAGGCCGGGCTCATGCCGAAGGGGTCGGCGTGGGAGTTCCAGCCGGGCAGCGGGGAGTCGAAGCGGTCCTGGAGCGCGCTGCGCACATACAGGTACGCCGGTGAGCCGGGGCCGCCGTTCAGGTACTTGTAGGTGCAGCCGACGGCCAGGTCGACCCCGTGCTCGTCCAGGCCCACCGGCAGCGCGCCCGCGCTGTGGCACAGGTCCCAGACCGCGAGGGCGCCGGCCGCGTGGACCGCGGCGGTGAGCCCGGGCAGGTCGTGCAGGCGGCCGGTGCGGTAGTCGACGTGGTTCAGCAGGACCGCCGCCGTACGGCCGCCCAGGAGCCCCGGCACCTCTGCCGGGGTGACCGCGCGCAGGGTGCGGCCGGTCAGGCGGGCCGCCGACCCGGCGATGTAGCCGTCCGTGGGGAAGGTCGTGGCGTCGACCAGGATCTCGGTGCGGTCCTCGCCGGCCATGCGGACCGCCGCCACGAGCGCCTTGAAGACGTTCACGCTGGTGGAGTCGCCGACGACGATCTGGCCCGGGGCGGCGCCGACCAGCGGGGCGATCCGGTCGCCGATCCGCTCGGGCGCCGTCCACCAGCCGCTCTCCTCCCAGGAGCGGATGCGCAGTTCGCCCCACTGACGGCGGACGACGTCCTCGACCCGTCCCGGCACGTGCGCGGGCAGGGCGCCGAGCGAGTTCCCGTCCAGGTAGATCACGTCGTCGAGGACGAAGCGGTCGCGCAGCGGGGCCAGTTCGTCCGCCGCGTCCAGCTTCTCCGCGAGCAGGCGCAGCTCAGACATGGGACCTCGCCGTCCACAGCTCGGGGAAGACGTTCTTGCGGGCGCGCTTCTCCAGCCAGGCCACGCCGGCCGAGCCGCCGGTGCCGGCCTTGGCGCCCATCGCGCGCCGCGTGGCGACGAGGTGGTCGTTGCGCCAGCGCCACACCAGTTCGGCCACGTCCGTCAGCGCCTCGCCCAGCCGGGCGATCTCGTCGCTCTCGTCGTCCGCGTAGACGGCGGCCCAGGCGGCCTCCACGGCCTCCGACGGCTCGTACCGCCGCGTGACGTCGCGGTGCAGCACGGAGTCGGGGATCGCGTGGCCGCGGCGCGCGAGGAGCCGTACGACCTCGTCGTACAGGCTCGGCTCGTGCAGGGCCTTCTCCAGCTCCGCGTGGACGCGCGGGGCGCCACGGTGCGGGACGAGCATGGACGCCGACTTGTCGCCGAGCAGGAACTCCAGGCGCCGGTACATCGCCGACTGGAAGCCGGAGCCCTCGCCGAGCGCGCTGCGGTAGCTGTTGAACTGCGCGGGGGTCAGCTGTCCGAGCGGCTTCCAGGAGGCGTTCAGGGCCTCCAGTTCGCGTACCGAACGCTTCAGCGCGGCGATCGCGGTGGGCACGTCGTCCGAGCGGAGCGCCTTCGCGGCGGTCTCCCACTCGTGCACGAGGACCGTGAACCACAGCTCCATGACCTGGGTGGTCACCAGGAAGACCATCTCTCCGGGGTCGTCGGAGAGGGTGTGCTGGAGATGGGTGAGCACGTCCGCCTTGACGTAGTCCTCGTACGGCGTCGTACCCGCGAAGTCGAGATGCGGGGTCTCGGGCTCAGTGGCCTCGGAAGGGAGGTGAGCCTGGTGGGACATCGCTGTCTCCTGTGTTACTCCGGGTAGCGGTCCGCCCCTGCCGATGCCGGCACGGGGGCCCCGGTCCCCACACCGCATCCTCCGCATTCCCCCCGGAAACGGCAAGGCCCGCCCGCTGCCGGACGGGCCACACCGGCCACCGCGTCCCAGGTCGGCCCGGCCTCTTGACCGCCGTGGGCGCGGCGTCCGTCCTGGGGAAGGTGTCGCGTCACGGGGTGCCGGCGGAGGCGTGCCGTATCAGGCGCGGACCACTCGCCCGCGGTACAGCCGACCGGGCACGCCGGTGAACCTGAGGTCCAGGCCGACCCCGTCACGTTCGGCGTGGATGTGCAGGTGAGGCTCGGTGGTGTTGCCGGTGTTGCCGACCTCACCGATGAGCTGGCCCCGGCGAACGGTCTCCCCCTTGGCCACCGTCACCGAACCGGGGCGCAGATGAGCCAGTTTGACGATCTCCCGGCCGGTGTCGAGGAACACGTGATTGCCGTAGGGCGGCTGGTAGCGGATCTCGCCCGGCTTCTGGTCCTGGACCAGGTCGGCGGCGGACACCACCCGGCCGTCGCAGGGTGAGCGGACGGGACGCCCGTAGGCGACGTATGCGGTCAGCTCACGGCCGGGACGGCCGCGGGTGCCGTGCGGGCCGAGTGCGACCAGGTCGAGGGCGCCGCGCTGCTCGGGTATCCGGGCATGGTGGTTGAGCACGCGGCCGCCGCCCTGCACCACGTACCAGGTGCCTTCCAGCGGGAACAGCAGAGGCTGGGACAGCGGTGCCCGCCAGCGGTGCAGGCGGGCCGCGGCGACCAGCCACACACTTCCCGCGAGAAGCGCGATGCCCCCGGCGGCACGGAGGGCGCCGTGGCCTGCCGGCAGACCGGGCAGCCGCCATGCGGAGGCGAGGGCCGCGACGGCGCCCGCCTCGACCGTACGGCGCAGCCGACGGGGCTGCTGCGCCGGTGCACCGACCCCCTCGACGACCACATAGAAGGCGGCGAGGGCCGCCATGTCACCGAGCCACGCGATGCGGTCGGTGGCCGTCCAGACGCTCACCCCGTTCCACAGGGCGACCAGGGTGAGACAGACCACCAAGGTCAGGGGTGCGGGCAGGCGCCGACGCCCCCGGGGCGGGGTGTAGCGGGCGCCCTCGACGCGCAGGGCCGTGAGCTCGCCGTCCGGAGCGACCTGGGCCCATGCCCGCACCTGGCCCTCGCCGCCGAACACGATCAGCCCTTCGGGGCTGTCCAGCACAGTGACGGCTTCCCCGACGCGGGCGGTCGTGGCGCGGACGATCCGCTCCAGGGTGTCCACGCCGGCCTCTTCCACCACGCGCGGGGCGAGGCGGGGCCACTCGTCCGGCTCCGCGGTGAGGAATCGCGTCAGAGCCGAAGCCTCCGGTGACCGCGGCGGAAGGTGCGGCGCAGACATGATCGTGGACTCCGTTCCCGAAAGGTGTACCTGTCATTCGGGACGCGGATCCGCCGGTCGAGGATGCGCGCCGGCGCCTTGCCTCTCGGATCGGCCGGCCCAGGCGCCTGCCCGGGGCGGCACGGCAGCCAGGGCAGCCGGCGGTCACCGCGATCGGTCGCGCACCCGCCGCGCCCACGTCCGCCGGGGCCCGGGCCGAGACCCCTCACGGGCATCCTGAAGACCTGGCCGCAGGTGGGAGACTGCATTCATGACGACTCACAAGAACCTGCTCGGCGGCCCCGAACCGACGTTCCTGCCGGAGAACGAAGAGGCGTACCGCCTGCTGAGCGACGACTCTCTGCCGCCGGCCGAGGTCGCGGCGAAGCACCCTACCTTCGCGCTCGCCTGGGCCGTGCTCGCCGACGACGCCTTCGAGGCGGGGCGAGTGATCGAGTCGTACGCCTACGCGCGCACCGGATACCACCGCGGTCTGGACGCCCTGCGCCGGGCCGGCTGGAAAGGCCATGGCCCCATCCCCTGGGACCACCGGGCCAACCGCGGGTTCCTGCGCTGCCTCGCCGCGCTCGCCCGTGCCGCCGGCGAGATCGGCGAGAAGGACGAGACGGAGCGCTGCTGGCAGTTCCTCCAGGACAGCAGCGCCGAGGCGTACGCCGAGCTGAAGCGGTAGTCGCCACGGTCTGAAGCGGTGGTCACCCACAGCGTGAAGCGGTGGTCACGACGGGCTGAAGCGATGGTCACGACGGGCTGAAGCGATGGTCGCGACGGCAGGACGCCGGTCGCCCGGCCCGGACGCGGGCGATCGGCCCTCCCGTCCGTGCCGGGCCAGGACAGGTGGAAGGCCCGGCGCCGGGACGGCTGCCGGGCCCACCGGGGGGTCTACCCGCTTACTTGATCTTGTTGCCCGCGGAGCGGAGGTGCTGCGTGGCCGCCAGGACGCGCGCGGCCATGCTCGCCTCGGCCAGCTTGCCCCAGGTGCGCGGGTCGTAGGCCTTCTTGTCGCCGACCTCGCCGTCGACCTTCAGGACGCCGTCGTAGTTGCGGAACATGTGGTCGGCGACCGGACGGGTGAAGGCGTACTGGGTGTCCGTGTCGAGGTTCATCTTCACGACGCCGTTCTCCAGCGCGGTCTGGATCTCCTGCTCGGTGGAGCCGGAGCCGCCGTGGAAGACGAAGTCGAACGGGGACGCCTTGCCGAACCGGGCGGCGACGCCCTCGTTCAGCTCCTTGAGCAGCTCCGGGCGGAGGACGACGTTGCCCGGCTTGTACACGCCGTGCACGTTGCCGAAGGAGGCGGCCAGCAGGTAGCGGCCCTTCTCACCCAGGCCGAGGGCCTCGGCGGTGCGGATCGCGTCGTCGACCGTGGTGTAGAGGGAGTCGTTGATCTCGTGCGAGACACCGTCCTCCTCGCCGCCGGTCGGGGTGATCTCCACCTCGAGGATGATGTGCGCGGCGCGGGCCTGCTCCAGCAGCTCCTGCGCGATCTCCAGGTTGTCGGCGAGGGTCTCGGCCGAACCGTCCCACATGTGCGACTGGAACAGCGGGCCGAGGCCGGCGTCCACGCGCTTCTTCGACAGCGCGATGAGCGGGCGTACGTACCCGTCGAGCTTGTCCTTCGGGCAGTGGTCCGTGTGCAGGGCGATGTTGACCGGGTACTTCTCGGCGAGGATGTGCGCGTACTCGGCGAGCGCGACCGCGCCGGTCACCATGTCCTTGCTGTACTGGCCGCCGAGGAACTCCGCACCACCGGTCGAGATCTGGACGATGCCGTCGCTCTCCGCCTCCGCGAAACCGCGCAGCGCCGCGTTCAGGGTCTGGCTCGAGGTGACGTTGATGGCCGGGTAGGCGAACTTGCCTGCCTTCGCCCGGTCGAGCATCTCGTTGTAGACCTCGGGGGTTGCGATGGGCATCTGTCCGCTCCTTGTGTTGCGGGTGGATTCTGCGTTACGGCCCTGACCTAGACCTGGGGTGCGACGTCATCGTCGGCCCCATCTTTCCAGACACGCCGTGCCGGCCGGTGCGATGGTGGGCACCCCGGCCAAGTCCAGGTCATACCGGTCCGTCAGTCCAGACCCAGTTCATCCTTCGAGAAGGCGAAACGGTACGGAACGCCCGCGCCGGCCTGGATCTTCTCGGCGGCGCCGGTCGCCCGGTCCACGATGGTCGCGACGGCGACGACCTCGGCACCGGCCTCGCGCACCGCCTCCACGGCGGTCAGCGGGGAGCCGCCGGTGGTGGAGGTGTCCTCGACGACGAGTACGCGGCGGCCCGCGATGTCCGGGCCCTCCACGCGCCGCTGCAAGCCGTGCGCCTTGGCCGCCTTGCGGACGACGAACGCGTCCAGCCCGCGCCCGCGCGCGGCGGCGGCGTGCAGCATGGCGGCGGCGACCGGGTCGGCGCCCATGGTGAGCCCGCCGACCGCGTCGAACTCCAGGTCCTCGGTCAGGTCCAGCAGCACCTGGCCGACCAGCGGGGCGGCCTCGCCGTCGAGGGTGACGCGGCGGAGGTCGACGTAGTAGTCGGCCTCCAGACCGGAGGAGAGAGTCACCTTGCCGTGCACCACGGCCTTGTCCTTGATCTGCTGAAGCAGCGCGCCACGTACGTCCGTCATGGCAGCCAGCTTAAAGGCGCCGCCAGCTCCAGGTGGTCGTCGCCTCCAGCGGCTCCAGGGGGGTGACCAGGCGCGGGTGGGTGTTCAGGCCGTTGGGCGGGCCGGTCTGCGGCTCCACGCAGACGGCCTCGGCCTGCTCGTCGTAGACCACCACCCACTCCTGCCGGCTGGTCACCGTCAGCTCCAGCTGCCCGGGCCAGGTGAGGATGACGTCGACGCCGTCCGGCATGCCGAAGCAGTCGTCCCAGGGGCCGGGCTTCGGATCGACGCGGTGGCCGGTGGGCAGGTGGTCGGCGCCGCGCTCCTCCTGCCAGGCGGGCGTGAAGTCCAGCCGCACGTCCTCGCCGCCGAGGTTCCGGTGGAACCACGGGTGCCAGCCGATCTGCGCCGGGAAGGAGTCGTCGTACGTCTCCACGGACATCGTCAGCGTCAGGGCGTCCTCGGCGAGCGCGACGACCTGGGTGACACGGCCGGTGTGCGGCCAGGGGTCGGTCAGCTCGTACGTGATCACCGCCTCGTTCTTCGTGACCCGCGCGGTGCGCCAGGCGCCGTCACGCGCGGTGCCGTGGATGGCGTGCGGCGGGGCGTTGAGCGGCATCCGGCGGACGGTGGCGCCGTCCAGGAACCGGCCCTCCCGGATCCGGCCGCACCAGGGGACCATCGGGAAGCAGCCGTAGCGGTCACCCTGCCGCAGCAGCTCCGCACCGCCGATCCGGAGTCCGCCGATCCGGCCACCGTTGCCGGGCCTTACGGTCACTTCCGCGTCACCCGCGCTCAGCGTGATGTCTTCGTCGCTCACGGAACCGACCCTACTGGGGCGATCAAGAGGGCGTGACGCAAGCGGCCCGGCGGGGCCGGGCGGGACGCGGCTCGGCGACGCTCGCACGGGGCGATTATCGGCGGCGCTCGCGCGGGGCGGCTGTCGGCGATGCTCGCGCGGGGCGGCGGCTCGGCAGCGCGCGGAAGGCGCGGGGAGCGGGCTCGCGCAGGGCGCGGGGAGCGGGCTCGCGCAGGACGCGGCTCGGCAGCGCGCGAAAGGCGCGGGTCAGTGGCACTTGCGCAGGGCGCCCATCGGCAACGCTCACGCACGCGCGGGCGAGCAGGGTTCGCGCGGGGCGCGGGCTCGCGCGGGGCGCAGCTCGGCAGCGCACGCAGGACGCGGGTGAACGACGCTTGCGCACGGCGCGGGTCAGCCGCGCTCGCGCAGGGCGCCCGTCGGCAAAGCCCACGCCTCAGCGCACGCCGCGGGTGAGCGGCGTTTACGCAGGGCGCGGGCGAGCAGCGTCCGGGCAGGGCGCAGCTCGGCAGCGCACGCAGGGCGCGGTGAGCGACGTTCGCAGGGCGCGGCACGCCGCGCGCGCAAGGCGCGGGTGAACGGCGCGGGTCAGTGGCGCTTGCGCAGGGCGCCCGTCGGCAACGCTCACGCACGCGCGGGCGAGCAGCGTTCGCGCAGGGCGCGGGCTCGCGCGGGGCGCAGCTCGGCAGCGCACGCAGGGCGCGGGTGAACGACGCTCGCGCACGCCGCGGGTGAGCGGCGTTAGCGCAGGGCGCGGGCGAGCAGCGTTCGGGCAGGGCGCGGCTCGGCAGCGCACGCAGGGCGCGGTGAGCGACATTCGCAGGGCGCGGCACGCCGCGCGCGCAAGGCGCGGGTGAACGGCGCGGGTGAACGGCGCGGGTCAGTGGCGCTTGCGCAGGGCGCCCGTCGGCAACGCTCCCGCACGCGCGGGCGAGCAGGGCTCGCGCGGGGCGCAGGCTCGCGCGGGGCGCGGCTCGGCAGCGCACGCAGGGCGCGGTGAGCGACGTTCGCAGGGCGCCCGTCGGCAACGCTCCCGCACACGCGGGCGAGCAGGGTTCGCGCGGGGCGCAGGCTCGCGCAGGGCGCAGCTCGGCAGCGCACGCAGGGCGCGGGTGAACGACGCTCGCGCACGGCGCGGGGCAGCGGCGCTCGCGCAGGGCGCCCGTCGGCGACGCTCCCGCCCCAGCGAGCGGCGCTAGCGCACCGCGCGGCTCAGTGGCGTTTGCGCAGGGCGCGGGTCAGCACGACCGCTGAGGCGAGGGCCAGCGCCGCGGCGGGGGCCGCCCAGCGCAGGGCGGGGTTGCCGGCGATCGTCTGGGGGGCCGGTACGGGGGCGTAGCGGCCGCGTGGCGGGGCGTGGTCGACCTCCTCGGCGCTGCGGCCGATCATCGTCCGGCGGGCGTGCGCTGCCTCGGCCGGCGGCTCAGCGGTGTCGGTGAAGGCGTCGGTGAGGCGGTCGGGACACACGTCGTCACCCCCGGGCTCCTCGTCGGCGCCGGGCTCCGGCGACGACACGGACACCTCGACCTCGGACACCGCGCCGGGCTCCGGCTCCTGGCCCCCGTCCGTCGCCAGCGCGGCCACGAAGCGGTCCAGCAGCCGTGCCGCCGCCGAGGCCACCGCCTGGGCCGGCAGTTCCGTGATGCGGCCGTCCGCGTCCGCCGTGCCCCGCACGGTGACCGTGCAGCCGCCGTCGCCGTCCGCGAGACGCAGCGTCAGGGCGAGCCTGACCGACCCGTCGCCGCGGGCCTCGCCCGCGTCACCGTCGACCGCGTACGTGCCGTCCGCCCGGGCCGCCAACCGCAGCGCGCCCCGGTAGGTGACGGAGTGTCCGCCGACGCGCAGCCTCAGCCGGCCGGCGATCGGTTCGGCACCGGCGTCCTGCTGCAGTCCGGGAACCGCCCGGGCGACGCGCGCGGGGTCGGCCAGCGCCGCCCTGAGCCGTTCGGCGGAAACCGGGACGAAGACCTGGTGCTCCATGTCCGGTGAGCCTACCCAGTCCCCACGGATACGCACCCGGCTCCGCCGCAGGCATCACCCCCGTTCCCGGAACCCGTCCGCCCGCCCGGGTCTCAGTACCGTGGATGGAGCAGGGTCGACGCCCGCAGGCCCCCGATGCGGGTACGTTCCGCCGCCTCGGCGTCGGAGGCGAGCGCCGCCCGGGCCGGGGCGGCCGGGTGGCCGGGGGCCGGGCGCAGGGGTGGCGGGGTGCGGCCCGGCGCCGCCAGGAGGAAACCCCAGTCGCGCGGGGCAGCGGCGGCGCCGGCCGGGCGGTCGGATCCGGACCCGGAACCGGAGCCGTCGCCGGGGACCCGGTAGGGCGAGACGGCGAAGCCGGCCGCGCGGAGTGTCGCGGCGACGGTCCAGAAGGCCCGGGGACGGCTGGTGACGGGCCCGGCGTGCACCGCCAGCCGGCCGTCCGGGGCCAGCACCCGGCGGGCCAGGCCGTAGAACTCCTGGGAGTACAGCTTGGTGCCGGCGGTGACACCGGGGTCGGGCAGGTCGGCGATCACGATGTCGTACGCCGGTCCGCGCGCCCCCCGCAGCCAGGTGAGCGCGTCGGCGGTGGTGACGTGGACGCGCGGGTCGGCGAGGGCGTGCCCGTTGGCGGCGGTCAGGCCGGGGTCGCGCCGGGCGAGGTCCACCAGGCCGGGGTCGAGTTCGACGATGTCGAGGCGGCGCACCCCGCGCCGGCGCAGCACCTCGCGGGCGGCCAGGCCGTCGCCGCCGCCCAGGATCAGGACGCGTGCGTGGGGGCCGGCGAGGGCGGGGCGGACCAGGGCCCGGTGGTAGCGGGGCGCGTCCCGGCCGCCGGCCCGGAGCCGGCCGTCGAGGTAGAGGCCGAGGGGCCTGCCGCCGGTGCCGCCGGTGAGGACGACGTCCTGGACGCCGGTCCGCACGGCCACCCGGACGTCCGTGCCGTACACGGCGCGGCGGGCGGCCCGCTCGAAGTCGCCTGCGAGAGCGGCGGCGGTGCCGAGGATCCCGAGGACGAGGAGGCCCGCGACGAGCAGGGTCCAGCGGGCGCGGCGGGTGAGGTCGCGGCGGAAGAGGCCGAGGACGAGGGCGCCGCCCGCGACCATGTTGACCGTGCCGGTGAGCAGCGCGCCGGTCAGCTGGCCCAGGTACGGCAGGAGCAGGAAGGGGAAGGCCAGGCCGCCGACGAGGGCGCCGACGTAGTCCGCCGCGAACAGGTCGGCCACCGTGGCGCCCGCGTCGTGGCGGCGGACGCGCTGGATCAGCTCCATCAGCAGGGGGATCTCGGCGCCGATGAGCAGGCCGATGGCGAGGGAGAAGGTGACCAGCAGGCAGCGCGGGCCGCCGGCCCACATGCCGCCCCAGCCGCCGGTCCAGGCGAACACGGCGTACAGCGTCATGGCGCTGCCCCCGCCGACCAGGGCGAGGGCCGACTCGATCACGCCGAACCCGGCGGCCGCGTGCCGGCGCAGGCGTTTGGCGCCCAGGGAGCCGATGCCCATGGCGAACACCATCACGGACAGCACGACGGAGGCCTGGGTGACCGAGTCGCCCATCAGGTACGAGGCGAACGCGACGAGTTCCAGCTCGTACACCAGCCCGCAGGCCGCGCAGACGAACACGCACACGAGGACCAGGAACCGCCCGGTGCCGGGCCGGACGGGCAGCCGCGCGGGGCCCGCCAGGGAGTGCGGGGTGCCCGGGGGCGCGGGGGCGTGCGTTTCGATCACGTTGCGACGGTATGTCACACGGCGGGCACACTTCGTCACCCGGACGCGTGAACCTGACGGTGGTTGTCGCGTCCCGGGTTTATGCCGCCCGGGACCGGCCCCGGCCCGGCTGCCCCGCCGTCGTCCGGGCGCCGACCCGGGTCCGGGTGGCCACCAGCTGCCCGTCCTGCGGGTAGGCGTGCCAGGTACGCCAGTGCACCTGGCCCTCCTGCCGCTGGGCGAGCATCGCGGTGAAGGCGTGCGGGCTGCCGGGGAAGACGCCGGCCAGGCCGTGCGGATGCTCGGAGACGAGGGCCAGCAGTTCCTGGGCGCGGCCCTCGAAGGAGCCGGGCGGGAGGACCTCGACGCGGGCGGCGAACTCGTACTCCCAGTCGCCGACGCGTTTGGCGACGCCCACCGGCAGCGGGGTGCTGGAGCCGGGGATGCAGGCCACGGTCTCCGAGCAGCTGCTCCGCTCCTCCTCGAGGAGGATCTGGTGGGACGCGCCGAGCAGCCGCAACTGGAGCTTCGCGCCGGTGAGTTCGAGGTCGAGGGTGGCGAGGGCGGGCAGCGGTTCGCGTCCCAGGGCCCAGGCGAGGTCGGCAGCCCGGGTATCGGAGTAGGAGGTGTTCAGGGTCGTGAGCATGGGTCGGCTCCGCTAACGCTCAAGGAGGAGGGAGATCGGCCTGTCAGTCCGGTCGGCCCGGCCGCCAGGGGGCCGGGGGGACGCCCGAGGGGCTGCGTCGGCGTTGTAGAGAGAACCACGAACTGCGGTGCTGCCACAGCGTTTTTACCCAACTCCGCCGGGTTTCCATCCCTCAGGGGGCTCCACAGCTCAATTGTTCAACCACCGCGTACGACAGGCGCGGGAGGGGAACGGGCGCACGCCCGCCGGATGTTCGTTTCCGGCGGGCGTCGGATGCGGCTCGCCCCGCTTCACGGGAGATCGGCCGCCCGCGTCAGTTGCCTCCCCCGCATCCGCCTCCGCCGCCGCACGACGAGCCCCCGCCGCACGACGAACCGCCGCCGCACGAGGAGTGGCCACCGCCGCAGGAGTGACCTCCGTGGTGCCCGCCGTGCCCCCCGTGCCCGCCGTCTCCCCCGGACGACCCGCCCAGCCCACCGGCCCACCAACTGCTGCCACCGTCGGACGACGTCGATGACGATGACGATGACGAGCGGGACGCCCGGCCGCGCCCGCCGCCCTTGCCGAGCGACAGCCCGGCCTGCCGGTTCCGGCGGTTGCGGCCCGCCACCCGCGCGCTGATCAGTACCGCCGCCACCACCAGGATGATGCCGATGACCATGGCGTCCCCCACCTTCTGTCCCCCGAAGCGACCCCCCGTGGGCGCCTCGCCGTCACCGCGTCCGACGCGGTGACCGGGAGATGCCCACCCCGGTCCCCGCCCAAAGCACAGTTGAGCAAGTCCAGAGCTTGGGCGGAGGATGGCCGGTATGACCTCCAGCGCACGTCCTCACCTCAACAGCCGGCTCGCCGCGTTCGGGACGACGATCTTCGCCGAGATGTCGGCGCTCGCCGTGGCGACCGGGGCGATCAACCTGGGCCAGGGTTTCCCGGACACGGACGGCCCCGAGGAGATCCGGGAGGCCGCCGTGCGGGCGCTGCGCGACGGGCGCGGCAACCAGTACCCGCCGGGTCCCGGCGTCCCCGAACTGCGTTCCGCGATCGCCGCGCACCAGCAGCACCGGTACGGCCTGTCCTGGGACCCCGGCACCGAGGTGCTGGTCACGGCGGGCGCGACGGAGGCGATCGCGGCGGCGCTGCTGGCGCTGGTGGAGCCCGGGGACGAGGTCGTGGCCCTGGAGCCGTACTACGACTCGTACGCGGCGAGCATCGCGATGGCCGGCGGCACGCGGGTGCCGGTGACGCTGAGGCCGCACGGGGAACGCTTCCGGCTGGACCTGGACGAGCTGCGCGCGGCCGTCACCGCCCGCACCCGGCTGCTGCTGCTCAACACCCCGCACAATCCGACCGGCACGGTCCTCAGCCGCGCGGAACTCGCCGCGATCGCCGAGCTCGCGGTGGAGCGGGATCTGCTCGTGGTGACCGACGAGGTGTACGAGCACCTGGTCTTCGACGGCGCCGAGCACCTGCCGCTCGCCGGGTTCCCGGGGATGCGCGAGCGCACGGTGAGCATCGGCTCGGCCGGCAAGACGTTCTCGTTCACCGGCTGGAAGGTCGGCTGGGTGACGGGGTCGCCGGAGCTGGTCGGCGCGGTCCGGGCGGTGAAGCAGTACCTGACGTACGTCGCCTCCGGGCCCTTCCAGTACGCGGTCGCACAGGCCCTGCGCCTGCCGGACAGCTACTTCGAGGAGTTCCGCGCCGACATGCGGGGCAAGAGGGAGCTGCTCGCGGACGGGCTGGAGCAGGCGGGCTTCACGGTGTTCCGGCCCGCGGGCACGTACTTCATCACCACCGACATCCGCCCCCTCGGCGAGAGCGACGGCTTCGCCTTCTGCCGCGCCCTCGCCGAGCGGGCGGGTGTCGTCGCCATCCCGAACGCGGTCTTCTACGACCACAAAGAGACGGGGGCACCCTACGTCCGGTTCGCGTTCTGCAAGCGCATCGAGGTACTGGCGGACGCGACGGAACGGCTCCGCAAGGCATTCGCGCGCTGACGGCCGCCCCACGGCGCCGGCCGGTCGCGCCATCGCCGCGACGCTTGCCGCACCACAGAAGACTACGTACACCTTCCTGTACGTGGAGGAGGTCGATCATGAAGACCATGACGTATTCCGAGTCGCGCGCGGTACGCCGAGGTGCTCAACTCCGTCACCGACGACCGCGAACAGGTCGTCATCACCCGGGCCGGGCGTGAGCGCGGTCCGGGGGCCGCCGCCCCCGGACCTCACGGACCGGGTTACTCCCCGTCGTCCTCGGGCTTCTCCGCCTCGTCGACCTCCTGCTCCAGGCCGAGCTGCTCGACCAGCCACTTGTCGAACTCGATCGCGGCCCGCACCCAGCTGACCGTGGAGGAGACGAAGTGGTTGATGTCGACGCCCGTGCCGATCAGCATCTGGGCCTCGCCGATCAGGCGGACGGTGCCGTCGTCGTGGGTGTGGGTGTACACCTTCGGCCACAGGGTGCGGCGGTTCCAGTCGTCGATGGACTCCAGCAGCTGCGGCTTCTCGTCGATCGGGTGGGGGCGGTCGTAGAACGTCCGCACCGAGAAGATCGCCTGTTCGGCCTCTCCGCGGAACATGAAGTAGGTGCGGAACTGCTCCCACGGCGCCGCGAGGTCACCCTCCTCGTCGACGACGTACTTCAGCTCCATCTGCTCGAGGAGCTGCTTCACCAGGTCCTGATCCGGGAGGACGGGGCCCGCCGGTCCTTGAGGCTGCGGTTCGGGCTGGCCCCCGAAATTAGGAATCGAGGACGGGTCGATGCTCACCGTGTTTTTCCCTTCATGCGGATGCCGCCATCCTCCCCCATGCGGGGAGGGGGGTGGCAAGCCCTGACGGGGCCTGTCAGCCCGTGGCGGACATGATCCGGCAGGGCATGCCGTGGGCGGTGACGCGGGGGTGCGCCCGTACGTCCGTACGAGTGAACCCCGGGCGCCCGCCGAAACGCGGAGGCCCCCTCCCCGGCGGGCCGGGGAGGGGACCGTGAGCGTGCCCTACAGGGTCTTGCCGGTGGCGGGGCCGACCAGCAGACCGTCCTCGAAGCGGTCCACGCGGACCGTGTCGCCGTCCTTGACCTCGCCGGACAGGATCTCCTTGGCGAGCCGGTCGCCGATGGCGGTCTGCACCAGGCGGCGCAGCGGGCGGGCGCCGTACGCCGGGTCCAGGCCCTCCTCCGCCAGCCAGGCCAGCGCCGCCGGGGTGATCTCCAGTGTGAGCCGGCGTTCGGCGAGCCGCTTGGCCAGCCGCTCGATCTGCAACCGGGCGATCCGCTCCAGCTCGGGCTTGGTCAGCGCAGAGAAGACCACCAGGTCGTCGAGCCGGTTGAGGAACTCCGGCTTGAAGGAGCTGCGGACGACCTCCAGCACCTGTTCCTTCTTCTCCGTCTCGCTGCGCAGCGGGTCGACCAGGAACTGGCTGCCCAGGTTGGAGGTGAGCACCAGGATGGTGTTGCGGAAGTCGACCGTGCGGCCCTGACCGTCCGTCAGGCGCCCGTCGTCCAGCACCTGGAGCAGGATGTCGAAGACCTCGGGGTGGGCCTTCTCCACCTCGTCCAGCAGGACGACGCTGTACGGGCGCCGCCGGACCGCCTCGGTGAGCTGGCCGCCCTCCTCGTAGCCGACGTATCCGGGGGGCGCGCCGACGAGCCGGGCCACGCTGTGCTTCTCGCCGTACTCCGACATGTCGATGCGGACCATGGCCCGCTCGTCGTCGAAGAGGAAGTCCGCGAGCGCCTTGGCGAGTTCGGTCTTGCCGACACCGGTCGGGCCGAGGAAGAGGAAGGACCCGGTGGGCCGGTCGGGGTCGGCGATCCCGGCCCGGGAGCGCCGTACGGCGTCGCTGACGGCCCGTACGGCCTCGCTCTGGCCGATGAGCCGCCTGCCCAGCTCCTCCTCCATGCGCAGCAGCTTCTGCGTCTCGCCCTCCAGCAGACGGCCGGCGGGGATGCCGGTCCAGGCGGCGACGACGTCGGCGATGTCGTCGGAGCCGACCTCCTCCTTGACCATGGTGTCCCTGGCGACCTCCTCCTCGGCCTGGGAGGCGGCCTCCAGCTCCTTCTCCAGCTGCGGGATCTCGCCGTAGAGCAGCTTGGCGGCGGTGTCGAAGTCGCCGTCGCGCTGGGCGCGTTCGGCCTGCCCGCGCACGTCGTCGAGGCGTTCCTTCAGCTCACCGACCCGGTTGAGGGACTGCTTCTCCTTCTCCCAGCGGGCGGTGAGGCCGCGCAGCTCCTCCTCCTTGTCGGCGAGGTCGCGGCGCAGCTTCTCCAGGCGGGCGAGGGAGGCCGGGTCGGTCTCCTTGGCGATGGCCAGCTCCTCCATCTTCAGCCGGTCGACGGCGCGCTGGAGTTCGTCGATCTCGACGGGCGAGGAGTCGATCTCCATGCGCAGCCGGGAGGCGGCCTCGTCCACCAGGTCGATGGCCTTGTCCGGCAGGAACCGGGAGGTGATGTACCGGTCGGAGAGGGTGGCGGCGGCCACCAGCGCGCTGTCCGCGATCTGCACCTTGTGGTGGGCCTCGTACCGGCCCTTGAGGCCGCGCAGGATCGCGATGGTGTCCTCGACGCTCGGCTCGGCGACCAGCACCTGCTGGAAGCGGCGCTCCAGTGCGGGGTCCTTCTCGATCCGCTCGCGGTACTCGTCCAGGGTGGTGGCGCCCACCATCCGCAGCTCGCCGCGGGCCAGCATGGGCTTGAGCATGTTGCCCGCGTCCATGGCCGAGTCCCCGCCGGCGCCGGCGCCGACGACGGTGTGCAGCTCGTCGATGAAGGTGATGACCTGCCCGTCGGAGTCCTTGATCTCGGCGAGGACGGCCTTGAGCCGCTCCTCGAACTCGCCGCGGTACTTGGCGCCGGCGACCATCGCGCCGAGGTCCAGCGCGACCAGCCGCTTGTCCTTCAGCGACTCGGGCACGTCGCCCTTCACGATCCGCTGGGCGAGCCCCTCGACCACGGCGGTCTTGCCGACGCCGGGCTCGCCGATGAGCACGGGGTTGTTCTTGGTCCTGCGGCTGAGCACCTGCACGACCCGCCGGATCTCCTGGTCCCGTCCGATGACCGGGTCCAGCCGGCCCTCCCGGGCGGCGGCGGTGAAGTCGGTGCCGAACTTCTCCAGGGCCTTGTACTGGCCCTCCGGGTCGGCGGTGGTCACGCGGCGTCCTCCCCTGGCCTTCTGGAAGGCCTCTTGCAGTTTCCTGGCGTCGGCGCCCTGCTGCCTGAGCACGTCCCCGGCCGCGCCGCCCTGCGCGGCGATGCCCATGAGCAGGTGCTCGGTGGACAGGTACTCGTCGCCGAGCGCCCGGGCGCGTTCGCCGGCGTCGGCGATCGCGGCCAGCAGCTCACGGTTGGGCTGCGGCGGGGCGACGGTGGACCCGGTCACGCTGGGCAGGCCGGCGAGGATGCGTTCCGTGCCGGAGCGTACGGCGGCCTGGTCGGCCTCGACGGCCGCGAGCAGGTCGGTGATGTTCTCGTTCTCCTGCCCCTGGAGCAGAGCCAGCAGCAGGTGGGCAGGGGTGAGGTCCGGGTGTCCCTCGGTCACGGCGCGGTTGCTCGCCGCGTTGATCGCGTCCCGGCTCCTGTTGGTCAGCTCGGCGTCCACGTGTCCGTTCTCCTCCTCGGCGTCGTCGCGACGGCCGCCTCTCCCAGTGCGGCGGTCCTGCCTGAACCAACGTACACAAAGTTGAGTCTAGTCCACTCAAGGCGAGAGGTGTACCCGCGTCGGCTAGGTTTCCCGCATGGCCTCGTACTCCGTAGACCCGGCTTCCCCCGACGAGCCGTACCTCGCCTTCTGGCGGGAACGGCACCTGTGCACGCTGACGACCCTGCGGCCGGACGGCAGCCCGCACGTCGTACCGGTCGGGGTGACGTACGACCCCGGGGCGGGGCTGGCCCGGGTGATCACGAACGGGTCGAGCGCGAAGGTGGCGCACGTGCGCGCCGCCGGGGCCGACGGGGCGCGGGTGGCGGTGTGCCAGGTGGACGGCCGGCGCTGGGCCACGCTGGAGGGGCGCGCGCACGTGCGGACCGAGCCGGAGCGGGTCGGGGAGGCGGAGCGGCGGTACGCCGAGCGGTACGGGCGGACGCCGGCCCCGAACCCGTCCCGGGTGGTCATCGAGATCGAGGTCGAGCGGGCACTGGGGCACGGCTGAGGAACGGCTGGTTCCGGCCACCGTCGAGGCGCGTCCACACCCGGAGACACCCCGGAAATGACAGCGGCGTCACCGTGTTCAGGTCACGGTGACGCCGCTGCGGGGGGAAGTACCTGAGCGATCTGTTACGACGGGGGAATCGCGTCAGGCACTGCGGGGGGTGGCCGAGATGGTCCTCAGGTCGGTCTCCGGCGGTTCGCACAGCCGGTGGTCCCGCTGGTCCAGGTTCACAAAGATCATTCCGTATCGGATGGCGCATCGCACCGGCTGCGGCGCACCACGCGGCTTGCGCAGACACCGGTAGGCCCGCACGTCCCCGTCCTCGTCCCGCGTGACGACGACCGGCTCGCCGAACACGGGCACCATCAGCGAGTCACCGCTGTGGGGGATGGCGGTGACCAGGTCGATGAAGTGCCAGCCGGAGCGGTAGGCGGTGGCCATCTCGCGACGGAAGGAGCGGTCGTCTGGCGGGGTCGTCACGTCAGCTCCTCACAGCATCCTTGTGAATCACCGGCCAACTGGTATCACTGGCGACCACGGTAGTCGTGGCCACCGACGGCCAGCTGGTGTCCGCTCGAGCGTCGCTCTTCTCACCGGTGAGGCCGCCCAGCGCTCCCGCGGCCGCCACAACGGAGAAGGCGGCGACAAGTATCGAGCGAAGCAGTCTCTTACCCATAGTCGGCTTCGTCCTCACTTGAAGGTCCCCTCTTCCCCCGTCGGGTACGACGATGGCTCATTCGGGCACGTCGTGGCCACATAATCAATGCATCATGTTCCTGCATGTTCAGGACCCTGGGGGGTGGAGATTTGGCAACGAATCAGACTAAAGCTACACATCCCCATGCGGTGACGGAGATGTGCGAGCAAGGGGGCCGTCTCTACGCCGATGCGTTGCGTGCCGGACGCATCGCCCGCGCCGAGGCGGAATCCGCTCCGTGCCTGCTGGAGTTCGCCCTCCTGCACCCCGACCCCGACGATCCGGAATGGCTCCGCCCGGTTCCCGCACCCCTGGCGCTCGCCCAGCGGCTCAGCCCCCTGGAGCGCGAGATCACCGAGCGCCGGCGGCTGTCGATCCAACTGGCCGACGTCTTCGAGCCGTTCATGGCACTCAGCAGCCCCATGACCGCGACCACCGATTCAATCACGGTGCTGGAGGGCGGCGATCGCATCAACGCGGCGCTGAACCTGGCCACGGCCCAGTGCCAGGGCGAGGTGCTCACGGTGCAGCCGAGCAACCGCTACTCCGAGCGCAGCCTCCTGCGGGGACTGGAACGCGACCGGCCGCTGATCGAACGTGGTGTGAAGATCCGGACGCTGTATCAGCACACCGCGCGGTACAACCCGGAGAAGCTGGCCTACGTCGCCCAGCTCACCAACGGCAAGGCGGAGTACCGCACCATCGACGAACTGGTGGAGCGCCTCATCATCTGCGACGAGACCGTCGCCTTCATCCCCACCCGGGACGACCAGCAGGTCGCCCTGGAACTGCGCCACCCCGGCCTCGTCCGCTACCTGATCAAGGTCTTCGAGTTCATGTGGGACCGGGCGGTCCCGCTGAGCGCCGGCGCCCCCTACGAGACGGCCGCGGACGGCATCACCAACATCCAGCACTCCATCGCCAAGCTCCTCGTGGAAGGCCACGTGGACGAGGCCATCGCCCGCCGCCTCGGCATGAACGTGCGCACCTGCCGGGCCCACATCGCCAAACTGGCCCAGGCCCTCGGCAGCGGCAGCCGCGCCCAGCTCGGCTACCTCATCGCCCAGTCGGGCATCCTCGACCGGGACCAGTGAGGCCGTCGCCCCGGACCCGGCCGGGAGCGCCGCCCACACGCCTCAGCGCGCCCTCGGGGACTCCCGGTCGGATCCGGTGAGGGCGGTGGTCGGGGCGGGGCGCTGGAGGCCGTCCAGGCCCGCCTGGGCGATGCGCACGCCGAGCTGGGTACGGCTCGCCGCGCCCAGCGTCTCCGACAGCCGGGCGATATGGGCCCGGCAGGTGCGCACGCTGATGCCGAGCCGCTCGGCGATCACCGCGTCCTGGTGGCCCTCGGCGAGCAGCGCCGCGATGGACTGCTCGCGGTGCGAGATGCCCTCGATCCCCGTGTCGGGCAGCGGGGCGGTGAGCGGGATCGCCAGCCGCCACAGGCGCTCGAAGACGGTCACGAGATATTCGACCAGGGCCGGGTGGCGCAGCTCCAGGGCCATCGTGCGGTCGGTGTTGGCGGGGATGAAGGCCACCGTGCGGTCGAAGAGGATCAGCCGGTCGATGACCTCGTCCAGGGTGCGGGCCTCGACCGTGTCACCCATCAGCTCCAGGTAGTTGAGCAGGCCCTGGCCGTGCCGGGCCACGTGCGTGTAGAGGTCCCGCATACGCACGCCCCGGCCGCGCAGGGCCAGCGCCCGGTGCAGGCCCTCGGTCAGCTCGGCCTCGCGCCGGATGCCGCCCGGCTGCACGGTGAGCACCTCGGTGGTGCACGCCTCGGTGGCCTCGTCCATCGCGGCCTGGATGCGGGAGAGCCCGTCCAGTACGCGGATGGCGCTGCCCTCGGCGGACGCCGTCAGGGTCTGGGGCCGCCGGCCCAGGCCCGCGTACCACTCGACGGCGGCCACCGCCGAGCCCAACCGCCGCTGGCTCTCGCTGACCTCGTCGTAGACCCCGCGCAGCAGCCGGGTCATGACCTCCTGCGGGGAGGTCGGCACCAGCCAGTCCATGTCGTCGGGATCCGGGTGCAGCAGGGCCAGTTCCAGCAGGCAGGGCACCGGTCCGGCGTCCGTGCGGGGCACCCGTCCCCGGCGTACGGCCCGGGAATACACCCGATCCCCGGCCTCGCACAGCCGGTCGGCACCGTGAGGATGTTCCTCCGTCCCGTGCCCGGCCATCGCCCATTCCACCCCCGGTGTGCTGCCCGTCCGCAGCGCAACTATGCGCGGCGCCGACCGGGTCCGCAACACGGCTCCCCGGACCCCGGCCGCCGGATCGCGGCGCTGTGCCCGGGTTCCGCCCCTGCTCCGCGCCTGTCGCCGCGACGAGCCGAGGGTGCGGCAGGCGCTCCGGGGCCGTCACCCGGAGCGGTGACATGCCGGTGAGCCGCACGGCCGGGGGCCGTACGGCTCGGGGCAGTTGCCGCTACTTCAGACCGATCGCCGCGCAGTTCGCCTTGTACCTGGCGGTGCAGATGTCGCCGACGGTGTAGATGCCGTCCGCGATGACGGTGTCCTTGACCGTCTTCCTCGTCAGCGCGCTCACCTGGACCAGCTTGGACGGGATGCCCTTGGCGGTGGGGCTGTCGACGCGGTCCTGGGTGAGGGCGTCGAACTGGATGTCCTTGCCCTGGATCTTGGTGACGGCGATCTGGGCGGCGGCGGCCGCCTCGTCCGGGTAGGACTTGTAGACGCTCATGTACTGCTCGCCGCTCACCACCCGCTGGACTCCGTCCAGTTCGGCGTCCTGGCCGGTGATCGGGGGCAGTGCGGTGACGCCGGCCGCCTTCAGGGCCTTGATGACGCCGCCCGCCATGCCGTCGTTGGCGGCGTAGACACCGGCGATGTTGTTCTTGCCGATCCGCGCGATCGCCTGGGCCATGTTGGCCTCGGCGTTCTCCGGCTTCCAGTCGGCGGTGTCGAAGCTCTCCGCGATGTCCACCTTGCCGTTCAGCTCGGAGAGCGCGCCCTCCTTGAACTGCTTGGCGTTCGGGTCGGTGGGCGAGCCGTTCATCATGACGATCTTGTCGGAGGTGCTGACGCCCGATCCCAGCGCCTCCAGCAGGGTGCGGCCCTGCACCTCGCCGACGAGTTCGTTGTCGAAGGAGACGTACGCGTCGATCGGGCCCTCGGCGAGGCGGTCGTAGGCGATGACCGGGATGCCCGCGTCCTTGGCCTTCTTCACCCCGGGAGCGATGACGTGCGCGTCCACGGCGTCGAGCAGGATGACGTCGACCTTGTCGTCGATCATGTTCTGGAGCTGCTCGGCCTGGCGGGCGGCGCTGGCGTTCGCGTTGGCGTACTTCACCTTGCCCTGCTTCTTGGTGAGTTCGGCCACCTTGTCCTTGATGATGGGGTAGTCGAACTTCTCGTAGCGGGTGTTGGCCTTCTCGGGGAGCAGCAGACCCACGGTGACGTCGTTGCCCTTCGTCGGGCTCGCGCTCGCTCCGTCCCCCGTCGCGTTCAGCACGCCACAGCCGGCGAGCGAGAGGGTCATCGTGGACGCGGCCACGGATATGGCGATACGGCGCATTCGAGGGCTCACTTCAGGTGCGTTCCGGACGTGGGTGCTGCAATACGACCCAGGTGTCTGAAAAGACAACGCTCAGGCCCCACCCGGCGTCAAGAAGAATCACTTAACGAGTGCGCAACGCCACGCACAGCTGACCCTGTGGAGGTTCCGCGAAACCCCCTTCAAACGCTCTTTACGGACCCTTCATCCAAAGGGAGTTCACGCGTCGGCAAAGTTCCGTACAACCCGCCCGGTCCGCCACGCCCCGTGATCGCACACCTCCGGGCCACGCGTCGACTCGATCAGGAGAGCGAACAAACTCGGCCAGATTCACGGCCGTCAGGAGCCGGGGCGCCACCGCCCCCGGGCACACGGAAGGGGCCGGCGGGATCGCTCCCGCCGGCCCCTTCCGACCCGCTCGCTGCTGCTGGGTGCTGCTCGGTACCGCTCAGTCCTGCTGCTGCCGCTTGGGCCGCCACACCACCAGCGCGCTGGTCTGCTGGACCTCCTGGTACGGCACCAGGTCGCGCCGGTAGGAGGCGTGCACGGCGGCCTCGCGCTGCCGCATCGCCGTCGCCGCGCCGTCCAGCGCCGACTCCAGTTCCGCCACGCGGGACTGGAGCGCGGCGACCTGGTTCTCCAGTTCGATGATGCGCTTGATGCCGGCCAGGTTGACACCCTCGTCCTGCGACAACTGCTGCACCTGGCGGAGCAGTTCGATGTCACGGGCCGAGTAGCGCCGGCCCCGGCCCGCGGTGCGGTCCGGGGAGACGAGGCCCAGGCGGTCGTACTGGCGCAGCGTCTGCGGGTGGAGTCCGGAGAGCTGGGCCGCCACCGAGATGACGTAGACCGGGGTCTCCTCGGTCAGTTCATAGGGGTTGCGCCGACGGCCGTCCATCACTCTCAAGCTCCCTTCGCGGCCTCGAACAGCTCCGCCCGCGGGTCCTCGCCCGCGGTCGCCTCGCGATACGCCTCCAGTGCGTCACGAGCCTTCCCCGACAGGTCCTTCGGGACACTCACCTCGACGGTGACCAACAGGTCGCCGCGCGTGCCGTCCTTGCGGACCGCGCCCTTGCCCCGCGCCCGCATCGTACGGCCGTTCGGGGTGCCCGGGGGCAGTTTCAGGGTGACGGCGGGACCGCCGAGGGTCGGCACCCGCACCTCGCCGCCGAGGGCCGCCTCGGCGAACGTCACCGGCACGGTGACGGTGAGGTTGTCGCCCTTGCGCCCGAACACCGGGTGCTCGCCGACGTGCACGGCCACGTAGAGGTCGCCCGCCGGTCCGCCGCGCTCGCCGGGCGCGCCCTTGCCGCGCAGCCGGATGCGCTGCCCGTCGGTGACGCCCGCCGGGATGCGGACCTGCATCGTCCGGGAGGACTTCGCGCGCCCGCTGCCCTTGCACTCCATGCAGGGGTGCTCGGCGATCAGGCCGCGGCCCTTGCAGTCGGGGCAGGGGTCGGTGAGCGAGAAGCCGCCGCCCGAACCCCGGGCGACCTGCCCGGTGCCGACACAGGTCGGGCACACGCGCGGTGTGCCGTTCTTGTCGCCGGTGCCCGAACAGGCCTTGCAGGGCGCCTGGGAGGACATCCTCAGGGGCACCGTGGCGCCCTCGATGGCCTCCGTGAAGCTCAGCGTGACCTCGGACTCGACGTCCTGGCCGCGCCGGGGCTGGGTACGGGTGCCCGTGGTGCCGCCGCGGTTGAACAGGCCGCCGAAGACGTCACCTATGCCGCCGCCGAAGCCGCCGGCCTGGGTGGTGCCCCCTCCGCCGCCGAAGAGGTCGCCCAGGTCGAAGTTGAAGGAGCCGCCGGCCGCGCCCGGCCCGGGGCGGAAGCCGCCGTTGCCGAACAGGGCGCGTGCCTCGTCGTACTCCTTGCGCTTCTTGGGGTCGCCGAGGATGTCGTTCGCCTCGGAGATCTCCTTGAAGCGCTCCTCCGCCTTGGCGTTGCCCTTGTTGGCGTCCGGGTGGAACTCGCGGGCGAGCTTGCGGTACGCCTTCTTGATCTCGGCCTCGGTGGCGTCCCTGGGGACGCCGAGGACCTTGTAGTAGTCCTTCTCGATGAAGTCCTTGGTGCTCATCCTCGACGTCCCTCCTTCCCCCGGGTCCTCACGTCAGCCCTCGTCCGGGCCACCGCTCTCCTTGTCGTCGGCCGCCGGGGCCTCCTCGGCGTCCTCCGCCTTGACGGCCTGCGCGCCGGGCTGCGGCTCGGCGACGGCCACCCGCGCGGGGCGGATGGTGCGCTCGCCGATGCGGTACCCCGGCTGGAGGATCGCCACGCAGGTCGTCTCGGTGACGTCCGGCGCGTAGGAGTGCATCAGGGCCTCGTGGATCGTCGGGTCGAAGGGCTCGCCCTCCTTGCCGAACTGCTGGAGGCCCATCTTGGCCGCGACGGTCTCCAGCGACTCGGCCACCGACTTGAAGCCGCCGACCAGTTCGCCGTGTTCCCGCGCGCGGCCGATGTCGTCCAGCACGGGCAGGAGCTCGGTCAGGAGGTTCGCGATGGCGATCTCCTTGACCGCGGCCCGGTCCCGGTCGACGCGGCGGCGGTAGTTCTGGTACTCGGCCTGGAGGCGCTGGAGGTCGGCCGTGCGCTCGCCGAGCGCCGTGCGCACCTGGTCCAGCTGGGCCACCAGGCCCGGGTCTGCACTTACGTCCCCGGCCGGGGCCGCCCCCTCATCGGGAGCGGCCTTCGGTTCGGCGTCGTCGGGGGTGGCGCCGGAGGGGACGTCGGGCTTCTCCTCGAAACCCGGGGTCTCCTCCGTCACGCGGCACCGTCCTTGCGCTCGTCGTCCACGATCTCGGCGTCGACGACGTCGTCGTCGGCCTTGGCCTCACCGGCACCGGCGGAGGCGCCACCGGCGGCCTGGGCGCCCTGGGCGTCGGCGTACAGCGCCTGGCCGAGCTTCTGCGAGACGGCGGCGACCTTCTCCGTGGCGGAGCGGATCTCGCCGGTGTCCTCGCCCTTGAGGGCTTCCTTCAGCTCGCCGATCGCGGCCTCGACCTCGGTCCTGATCTCACCGGGGACCTTGTCCTCGTTGTCCTTGAGGAACTTCTCGGTCTGGTAGACGAGCTGCTCGCCCTGGTTGCGGGTCTCGGCGGCCTCGCGGCGCTTGTGGTCCTCCTCCGCGTAGCGCTCGGCCTCCTCGCGCATGCGGTCGACCTCGTCCTTCGGCAGCGAGGAGCCGCCGGTGACGGTCATCTTCTGTTCCTTGCCGGTGCCGAGGTCCTTCGCCGTGACGTGCATGATGCCGTTGGCGTCGATGTCGAAGGAGACCTCGATCTGCGGGACGCCACGCGGCGCCGGCGGCAGACCGGTCAGCTCGAACATGCCGAGCTTCTTGTTGTAGGCCGCGATCTCGCGCTCGCCCTGGTAGACCTGGATCTGCACCGACGGCTGGTTGTCCTCGGCCGTCGTGAAGATCTCCGAGCGCTTGGTCGGGATCGTGGTGTTGCGCTCGATCAGCTTGGTCATGATGCCGCCCTTGGTCTCGATACCGAGGGACAGCGGGGTGACGTCGAGCAGCAGGACGTCCTTGACCTCACCCTTGAGGACACCGGCCTGGAGCGAGGCGCCGATGGCGACGACCTCGTCCGGGTTCACGCCCTTGTTGGCCTCCTTGCCGCCGGTCAGCTCCTTGACGAGCTCGGCGACGGCGGGCATACGGGTGGAACCGCCGACCAGGACGACGTGGTCGATCTCGCCGAGCTGGATGCCGGCGTCCTTGATGACGTTGTGGAACGGCGTCTTGCAGCGCTCCAGCAGGTCGGCCGTCAGCTGCTGGAACTGGGCGCGGGTGAGCTTCTCGTCCAGGTGCAGCGGGCCCTCGGCCGACGCGGTGATGTACGGCAGGTTGATCGAGGTCTCGGTGGAGGAGGAGAGCTCGATCTTGGCCTTCTCCGCCGCCTCACGCAGACGCTGGAGGGCCATCTTGTCCTTGGACAGGTCCACGCCGTGGCCGGACTGGAACTGCTTGACCAGGTAGTCGACGACGCGCTGGTCCCAGTCGTCACCGCCGAGGTGGTTGTCACCGTTGGTGGCCTTCACCTCGACGACGCCGTCGCCGATCTCCAGGAGGGACACGTCGAAGGTGCCGCCACCGAGGTCGAAGACGAGGATCGTCTGGTCGTCCTTGTCGAGGCCGTAGGCCAGCGCCGCCGCGGTGGGCTCGTTGACGATGCGCAGGACGTTCAGACCGGCGATCTCACCGGCCTCCTTCGTCGCCTGGCGCTCGGAGTCGTTGAAGTAGGCCGGGACGGTGATGACCGCGTCCGTGACCTTCTCGCCCAGGTAGGACTCGGCGTCGCGCTTCAGCTTCTGAAGGATGAACGCGGAGATCTGCTGCGGGTTGAAGTCCTTGCCGTCGAGCTGGATCTTCCAGTCGGTGCCCATGTGGCGCTTCACCGAGCGGATGGTCCGGTCCACGTTCGTGACCGCCTGGCGCTTGGCGACCTCGCCGACGAGCACCTCACCGTTCTTGGCGAAGGCGACGACGGACGGCGTGGTCCTGGCGCCCTCGGCGTTGGTGATGACGGTGGGCTCGCCGCCCTCCAGAACGCTGACGACGGAGTTAGTCGTGCCCAGGTCGATGCCGACCGCACGTGCCATGGTTGATTCCTCCAGCTGACTTGAGTGGAACAGACTCAAGTGTGCATGAGGAGAGGCGATGGGTCAACAGACCTGAGCCAATGAGACTCAAGTCTTATCCGTTCCTTACGCGCAAGCGGCCTGTGACCTGCGTCGACGCCTCGCGCCGGGGTGGCTGCCCGGGAACGCGCGGCCCGCGCCGGGGCGGCGGGACAGGGACGCGCAGCAGCACCAGCACCGTGAACAGCGCCGTCCCCGCGACCCACAGCGCGGCCCCGGCGCCCGTCCACCCCGTGTGGACGAGTACCCCGACGAGCACGGCCGAGAAGGCACCGGCACCCAGCAGTACGACGGACCCCGGCGGGGTCAGCCCGATCCGCCGCAGCCGGTGCGCGAGGTGGTCCGGGCGCCGGCGCAGCAGCGGGTGCCGGGCCAGGAGCCGGGCCAGGACCACGAGAACGGCGTCGGCGGCGGCGACCGCGCCGAGGCAGAACGCCACCGCCGCGCTGGGCCCGAGCGGGTACCCCGCGCGCGTGAAGACCACGGACGACGCCAGCAGGAACCCCGTGAACAGCGATCCGCACGCCCCCATGCCGACCCGCGCGGGATGCCAGTTGTGCATCAGGAAGCCGGTGAGGGCGGCGGCGAACACGCTCAGCAGCACGGCGAGCCCGTCCATCACCTCCGCGGCGGCACAGGCTCCCGCGCCGAACGCGGTGATCACTCCGACCGTCCCCGCCAGGCCGTCCGCGTGGTCGAGGCCCTTGAAGGCCAGGGAGGCGAGCACGATGCAGCCCACGGCGAGCGCACCGCCCGGCACGCCCGTCTCGTCGTAGGGCACCACACAGGCCGCCGCCACGGCCGTACCGGCGACGAGCACGCGCGCGCGGAGCCGCCACACGTCGGCCACCAGACCGAGCAGGGCGACCGCGGCGGCTGCCGCCAGCAGCTTCCCCACCCCCTCGCCGAGCGGGGCGACCCGGGTCCATTCACCCACCCAGGCGACCAGACAGGTGACGACCACGACGGCGAGCCCGCCCAGCACCGGCAGGGGACGCTGCCGGCGCCGGTCGAGGACGCCCAGCCGCAGTGCGGGCACCCGGAGCAGCGCCGCCAGCACGGCGGCGAGGAGCAGAGCTGCTGTTGCGGCGGCGATCCCGTAGAGCACGGCTCTAAGGTAGGGGCGAATGTAGCAATTCGGGATGAATAACACGATCGGATTGCCTGGGGAACGCGGAGGCGGGCCACCTCAGCGACCCAGATCACCCCGCACCGTGCTGCATCCCGGCGGATGATGGGGGTAGTCTCAGACGAACTGCATAAGTTACCGCTTAGTAATGTTGCTCGGTTAATTCGAGGCCGCCTCAGGAGCCCCCATGCAACTCGCCGCGATCATCGTGTCGCTGGTCCTGACCGTGGTCGGCGTCGCGCTGCTCGCCCGTGCCATCGGCCAGTTCGTCCGGCACTTCAGGCTGGGCCAGCCCGTCCCCGCCGGATCCCGGACCGACAACCCCTACCAGCGCAGCGTGACCCTGGTCCGGGAGTTCCTCGGGCACACCCGGATGAACCGGTGGGGCATCGTGGGCGTCGCCCACTGGTTCGTGGCCATCGGCTTCCTGACGCTGCCGCCGACCATCATCAACGCCTACGGACAGCTCTTCCAGGCCGACTGGACCCTCCCGGTCCTCGGCGGCTTCCTGCCGTACGAGCTGTACATCGAGTTCATCGGCGCGATGACCACCCTCGGCATCGCGACGCTGATCGTCATCCGCCTGCTGAGCCTGCCGTCGCGCCCCGGCCGCAAGTCCCGGTTCGCGGGCTCGAAGATGGGCCAGGCGTACTTCGTCGAGTACGTCATCCTCATCATCGGCCTGGCGATCTACACCCTGCGCGGCCTCGAGGGCGCCCTGCACCACGTGGACCACTACGAGGCCGCCTACTTCGCCTCGTACCCGCTGGTCCTCGCCTTCAAGGGCCTGAGCCTCAGCACGCTCCAGAACCTCACGTACCTCGCCGCCATGATCAAGCTGGGCACGACCATGATCTGGATGATCACGGTCTCGCTCAACACCAACATGGGCGTGGCCTGGCACCGCTTCCTGGCGTTCCCGAACATCTGGTTCAAGCGCAACGCCGACGGCTCCACCGCCCTGGGCGCCCTGGCGCCGATGACCTCCGGCGGCAAGCCGATCAACTTCGAGGACCCCGGCGAGGACGACGTCTTCGGCGTCTCCCAGGTCGAGCAGTTCTCCTGGAAGGGCCTGCTCGACTTCTCCACCTGCACCGAGTGCGGCCGCTGCCAGTCGCAGTGCCCCGCCTGGAACACCGGCAAGCCGCTCTCCCCCAAGCTCCTCATCATGTCCCTGCGGGACCACGCCCACGCCAAGGCCCCGTACCTGCTGGCCGGCGGCGGCAAGACCGTGGAGGGCGAGGAGAAGGCGAGCGAGGAGCAGCTGGCCGGCGTCCCCGCCGCCGCCCTCGCCGAGGCCGGGCGCCCGCTGATCGGCACCGCCGAGGAGAACGGCGTCATCGACCCGGACGTCCTGTGGTCCTGCACCACCTGCGGCGCCTGTGTCGAGCAGTGCCCGGTCGACATCGAGCACGTCGACCACATCGTCGACATGCGCCGCTACCAGGTGATGATCGAGTCCGCGTTCCCGTCCGAGGCGGGCACGATGCTCAAGAACCTGGAGAAGAAGGGCAACCCCTGGGGCCTGGCCAAGAAGCAGCGCCTGGAGTGGACCAAGGAGGTCGACTTCGAGGTCCCGGTCGTCGGCAAGGACATCGAGGACCTCACCGAGATCGAGTACCTGTACTGGGTCGGCTGCGCCGGCGCCCTCGAGGACCGCGCCAAGAAGACGACCAAGGCCTTCGCCGAACTCCTCCACATCGCGGGCGTCAAGTTCGCGATCATGGGCGGCGACGAGAAGTGCACCGGTGACTCCGCCCGCCGCCTCGGCAACGAGCCCCTGTTCCAGGAGCTGGGCATGGAGAACGTCATGGCCCTGAACACGGCGTTCGGCGAGGAGCTGGACGACGACGGCAAGGTCACGGCGGAGTCCAGGAAGCCGAGGTCGGCGAAGAAGATCGTCGCCACCTGCCCGCACTGCCTCAACACGCTCGGCAACGAGTACCCGCAGCTCGGCGGCGACTACGAGGTCATCCACCACACCCAGCTGCTCCAGCACCTGGTGGACGAGGGCAAGCTGATCCCGGTCACCCCGGTCGAGGGCCTCATCACCTACCACGACCCGTGCTACCTGGGCCGCCACAACAAGATCTACACGCCCCCGCGCGAGATCATCGGCAAGGTCCCGGGGCTGCGCAACGAGGAGATGCACCGCCACAAGGAGCGGGGCTTCTGCTGCGGCGCCGGCGGCGCCCGGATGTGGATGGAAGAGCGCATCGGCAAGCGCATCAACAACGAGCGCGTCGACGAGGCCCTCTCCCTCAACCCGGACATCGTCTCCACCGCCTGCCCGTTCTGCCTGGTCATGCTCACGGACTCGGTGAACGGCAAGAAGAACGAGGGCAAGGCCAAGGAGTCCATCCAGGTCGTGGACGTCGCCCAGCTGCTGCTGGAATCCGTCCGGACCCCGGTCGCGGACGACGAGCCCCCGGCGGGCACGGCCGACTCGGCGAACGAGCCGGAGCCGGAGCCGGTGAAGTAACGGCCTCCTGACCGACCGGAACCCGACGACACCCCCTGACCCGCACAGGCAGGGGGTGTCGTCGCGTGTGGGGTGGCGCTCGTGTCCGGGAGGGGACCGGACGGGCCGTCGTACCGCACCCGGCCGTCGTACCGCACCCGGCCGGCCGAGCGGGTCAGGAACCCGCGCGGCCGGGGGCGGGTACGGTCAGGCGTTCCCGGCGCCCGCCTGCTGCACCACCTCGAACGACCACAGGGTCGAACCGGAGGCGGCCGGCTTCGGCCGCTCGCCGCCGCCCTCGCCGCCGCCCTGGTGCGCGGACTTCATCGGACCCTCCATCCACGCCTGGAAGGACTCCTCGTCACGCCAGCGCGTGTACACGAGGTACTGGTCGGTGCCCTCGACGGGCCGCAGCAGCTCGAACCACTCGAAGCCGTCGGAGTTCTCCACGGCGTGGGCCCGCGAGGCGAACCGCTTCTCCAGCGTCTCCCGCTGCTCGGCGGGCACGCTCAGCACGTTGATCTTCACTACGCTCATGGACCCATCCTGGACCATGCCCCCGGCCCGCACCGGAGGACGGCGGTGAAGGCGCGCCCGTCGCCACCTCCCGCGCCCCACCTGTCACAGCGGCCCCATACCGTTACCGAACACACCTACAACCCTTGCGCACCACGGCGGGTCTCCTGATCGCCGACCGCCCGTGAACCGCGGAACAACCCGTGATGAACACGGACGGACGCACCCCATCAGCTGCGGATGCCCCGCCAGGCATCCCCCGCATGCCGCAGGAGAACGCATGCACACGCACCATCCGCGACCGGTCCTCGCGACGGCCGTCGCCGCCGCGCTGACGGGCGGCCTGCTCACGTTCGCCGTCTCCCCCGCCACCGCCGCCGACTCCGCCAAGGTCGCGAAGGCCGACTTCAACGGCGACGGCATCGGCGACATCGCCACCGCGGCCGCCGGCGCCTACGTCAGCGGCCACAAGAACGCCGGACAGGTCGTCGTCCTGTACGGCACCGCCACCGGTGTCTCCTCCGCAAAGCGCACCACCATCAGCCAGAACACCTCCGGTGTCCCCGGCACCGCCGAGGCCGGCGACTTCTTCGGCGCCGAGCTGGCCTACGCCGACCTCAACGGCGACGGCTACGACGACCTCGCCGTCGGCACCCCGGACGAGAAGGTGGGCACCGACACCAACGGCGGCGGTGTGGCCATCCTGTGGGGCTCCAGCAGCGGCCTGACCGGCAAGGGCATCGACGTGCCCGACCCGGCCGCCTCCTCCCACGACCACTGGGGCCAGAACCTGGCCGCCGGCGACTTCGACGGCGACGGCAGGGCCGACCTGGTCGTCGGCAGCTCCGCCAGCACCCTGTACCTGTACAAGGGCGGCTTCACCACCGCCGGCGGCTACGGCAGCCGGACCACCGTCAAGCCGCCGATCCGGACGGGCAGCGACGACTACCCCTACGGCCCGCTGAACCTGACCGCCGGCGACATCAACGGCGACGGCCGCACCGACCTCGTCGTCGACGGCTACGAGACCAAGACGCAGTACGGCTGGAACACCAACTACTGGCTGCCCGGTACCAGCGGCGGCCTGAGCGGCGCCTCGGCCAAGGCCCTCAAGGCCGGCATCATCACCGCCATCGGCGACATCAACGGCGACGGCTTCGGCGACATCGTCAGCGGCGCCGACTGGGACACCAGGACCGACGACGGCACGGCCATCCCGGACTCCGCCACCGGCGGCAAGGTCAACGTCACCTACGGCTCCGCGTCCGGCCCGGCCGCCACCACCGGCATCACCCAGAACACCGGCAGCGTGCCCGGCTCCTCGGAGAAGGGCGACGCCTTCGGCTGGGAGCTGGACCTCGGCGACATCAACGGCGACGGCTACCAGGACCTCGTCGTCAGCAGCCCGCAGGAGGACATCGACGGCGTCCCCGACACCGGCAGCGTCACCGTCCTGTACGGCTCCGCCTCCGGCGTGAACACCGCCTCCCGCGCCCAGGCCTTCTCCCAGAACTCCGCGGGCGTCCCCGGCGGCGACGAGAAGTCCGACCTGTTCGGCGCCGACGTCAAGCTCGACGACGTCACCGGCGACGGCAGGGCCGACCTGATGATCGGCTCGTACGAGAACGGCGGCGACGGCGCGGTCACCTACCTGCCGTCCGACGGCACGAAGATCACCACGACCGGCTCGCGTGCCCTCGGCGCGTCCACCGTCGGCGTCTCCACCACCGGCACCCCGCAGTTCAGCGCCGTCTTCGCGGACTGACCGGCCCCCACGGGGGGCGGGGACCGGGCACGTACCGGGGAAACCCCGAAGAACCCCTGGTTGTCCTGCTGACGGTCCCTTAGGGGATGTCACAGGTCGGCCGCAAAGCCGGGCCCGGACCGCCGGGCCCGGCACGTCGGCCGCCGGGACCAGGTACGTTCGATGACGTGGCTGGATTCAGGATCGGACGCGGGGGCCGAAACAACCGCACCCCCCAGGGACAACAGGCGCCGCAGGGACCGTCGTACGGACGCGGCCGCGGCCCCGCTCAGGCCGGGGGGCCGCCGCACGGTCAGCCGCCGCACGGCCAGTCGCCGTACGACCGGCCCCCGCACGGCCAGCCGCCGCGCGGACGGCAGGGCGGCGGCCCCTCGTACGGCTACCCGTCGGCGCCGCAACCGCCGTACCCCCGGGCGGGGCAACCGTACCCACCGGCCGGACAGCAGTACGGCTATCCGGGACCGGCCGGCGACGGGCCGGAGTACTTCGGCGACGACGGCCACCCGGGCCAGGGCCCCGGCACGCACGACCCCTATGCGGCCAACAACCCGGGCCACACCCAGGCGTTCTCGGTCGACGAGGCCGCCGGCTACACCCAGGGCGCGACCTACCACGCCGGCTCGCCCGCCGCACCCGCCGCACCGCTCGGCCCGCCCCTGCACTGGAAGGAACTGCTGCGGGGGATCGTCCTCTCCCCGAACGACACCTTCCTGCGGATGCGGGACTACACGATGTGGGTCCCCGCCCTCGTCGTGACCTTCCTCTACGGCCTGCTCGCCGTCTTCGGCTTCGACGGCGCCCGCGCGGACGCGATCAGCGCCACGCTGTCCAACGCGGTGCCGATCGTGCTGGTGACAGCGGTCGTGATGGCGCTGGGCCTGTTCGTCCTCGGCGTGGTCACCCACACCCTGGCCCGCCAGCTCGGCGGTGACGGCGCCTGGCAGCCCACGGTGGGCCTGTCCATGCTCATCACGGCCCTCACGGACACACCCCGCCTGGTCTTCGCCATGTTCTTCGGCGGCGACGCCGGCTTCGTCCAGATCCTCGGCTGGGCCACCTGGATCGGCGCGGGCGCCCTGCTGACCCTCATGGTCTCCCGCTCCCACGACCTGCCCTGGCCGAAGGCGCTGGCCGCGTCGTCGCTCCAACTGGTCGCCCTGCTGTCGATCGTGAAGCTGGGCACGTTCTGACGGTCAACACGGAGGAGCCCCCGGCAGGACAGCCGGGGGCTCTTGTGCGTGGGGGGGGCGGGACTGTCGGCGTCTCCGGCGGGACTGTCGGCTGCTTTGACGGGACTGTCGGCGGCGTCAGCGGGACTGCCGGCGGCGTTGACGGGCCTGGCCGCACCATCGGCGGAACTGTCGGCATCGTGGACGGACTGGCCGCACCATCGGCGGGAGGGTCCGCACCGTCGGAGGGGTCAGGCGTCGAGAACCTGCCCGGCCCGCTTCACCACGGGCGGCTCGACGCTCCACGGGAAGTTGATCCAGTCATCGGTGCGCTTCCACACGTACTCGCACTTCACGAGGGAGTGGGACTTCTCGTAGACCACCGCGGAGCGCACCTCGGCGACGGTGTCGAGACAGAAGTCGCGTACGAGCTTCAGCGTCTTGCCGGTGTCGGCGACGTCGTCGGTGATCAGCACCTTCTTGTCGGAGAAGTCGATCACGTTCGGCACGGGCGCGAGCATGACCGGCATCTCCAGGGTGGTCCCCACACCGGTGTAGAACTCGACGTTCACGAGATGGATGTTCTTGCAGTCCAGGGCGTAGGCGAGCCCGCCGGCGACGAAGACGCCGCCGCGCGCGATGCTCAGCACGACGTCGGGCTCGTACCCGTCGTCGGCGATGGTCTGCGCCAGCTCACGGATGGCGGACCCGAACCGCTCGTAGGTCAGGTTCTCCCGCACGGGTGCGTCGCTCATGTCGTCGCCGCCCTCACACCTGGGTCCGATGGAAGTTCAGGAAGGAGCGCGAGGCTGTCGGCCCGCGCTGTCCCTGGTACCGGGACCCGTACCGCTCGCTGCCGTACGGCGACTCGGCCGGCGAGGTCAGCCGGAACATGCACAGCTGCCCGATCTTCATCCCCGGCCACAGCTTGATGGGGAGCGTGGCCAGGTTGGACAGCTCCAGGGTGACGTGCCCGCTGAAGCCGGGGTCGATGAACCCGGCGGTGGAGTGCGTGACGAGCCCGAGCCGCCCGAGCGAGCTCTTCCCCTCCAGCCGCGAGGCCAGGTCGTCGGGGAGCGAGATGACCTCGTACGTCGACGCCAGCACGAACTCCCCGGGATGCAGGATGAACGGCTCGTCGCCCTCCGGCTCCACCAGCCGCGTCAGGTCCGCCTGCTCGACGGAGGGGTCGATGTGCGGGTACCGGTGGTTCTCGAACACCCGGAAGTACCGGTCCAGCCGTACGTCGATGCTCGACGGCTGCACCATGGATTCGTCGTAGGGATCGATCCGTACCCGCCCGGCGTCGATCTCGGCCCGGATGTCCTTGTCTGAGAGAAGCACGTAGCGAGGATACGCAAGCCACGCGGAGCCACGACAATCCCGACGGCTCCGCGCGCCCGCGGTGACGCCCCGGCTACGAGGCGTGCCCCGTCACCACCGCCTGCCGCTCCGGCACGACCGGGAGTTCCGGCACGACCGGGACCGCGCTGCGGAGCCGGGCACAGCGCGGACACCGCACGAGCCGGCCGGGGCCGAGCCGCCCGGCCTGCTGCATCGGGAACGACGCGGTGCTGAAGACGTGCCCGTCCGCGCAACGGACAACGGTGCGTTCCATCAAGTCCCTCAAGTCCCTTCCCCAAGAGCCGCGTCCGGCGTTGCTGCCCGAACGACAAAAGCCACATTACGGGATCAAAGAGACGACTCTCCAGGCGGCACTCCGGCCTCACCGCACCCCGCGGCCGGCGCTCCACGGTACGCGCCAACTCCGCCCGCCCGTAGCCGTATCCCACGCTGCGCCCGACTCAAACCCCTGACCTGCCGCCACCAGGGCTCCGCGATGATGTAAAGTGAGCGAACGTCCGGACACCGGCTCCACACGGGCCCGTCCGTACTTACGCGGGTGTAGTTTAATGGTAGAACATCAGCTTCCCAAGCTGAGAGCGCGAGTTCGATTCTCGTCACCCGCTCCAGCAGAAACCCCCAGGTCGATGACCCGGGGGTTCTTTGTTGTCTAGACCGTTGGGCGGGGTGCGCACCACATCCGCACCATAAAGGCGCGACTAGCTGCTCGTGGGCTTCTCGGGGTGCGCAGGGTCGTGATCCTTGCCCTTGTGGTGCTTCGCACGTTCGGCGCGGACCAGGTCGTCGAGGCCGGCCGCCAAGTCGCGCTGCCGCTCCTCGTCGGAGTGCTGATAGATCAGCGCGGCTTTCTCGGACGACTGGCCGGCGCGGACCGTCGTGTCCTTGAGGGTGGCACCCGAACGAGTCGAGAGCGTGTGTCCGGTGTGCCGAAGGTCGTGGAAGCGGAAGCCGTCCGGAAGCCCGGCGGCGAAGTGATTTGAGGTGCCGTCAGGCGGCTCAGTTCAGGCGGTAGGTGTCTTCCAGTTCCTGCCGGTCGGCGGGAAGAAGCACGTCAGAGACTTGCAGCGCCCGCCCGGAGGCGTCGCAGGCGATGACGAGGACGCTCAGGACAGGGACATCATCCGGCAGCCCCCCAAGCAACTCGGCTTCAGCGGCATCGGCCAAACGCGCGGACACCCGCTCCGTCACGTGGTCGAAGCGGACCTTCTTGCGCGTCTCCAGGTGCTCGCGCACGCCGGACGTCAGCGTGCCCTCGTCAGCCAGGTCGGTTCCGTCGACAAGGTCGGCAGGGAAATACGACGAGGTCAGCTCGACCGGTTCGCCGTCCTCTTCCACCACGAACCGGCGCCTGAGCACCTTGGCCGTCTTGGGCAGCCCCAGAGCCGAGGCCACGCGCGCCGGCACGGCCACTTGACCGACGTCGACCAGGCGCCCAGGGGTCCGCGACTCATCGCGCGCCAGAGCTTCGAGCCCGCGCCGATCCTTCTCTTCGACGACCGCGGGACGCCCGCGCACGATCGTTCCGTACCCCTGCCGAGACTCCAGCCAGCCGTCCCGCTTCAGCAGCTCCAAGGCCCGCACGACCGTGGGGCGGGACATCCCGAAGGACTGCACCAGCTGGTTCTCGCTGGGGACCCGCGTGCCGGGCGCGTACGTCCCGTCCTCGATGCGACGTTGGATCGTCTGCGCGAGGCGCACGTACTTGGGTGCCTCCACTTCATACGCCATGAACGCCGCCGCCTGTCAAGATTGGCCAAGTCAACCGGTCAACCAGACCAGCGACATTCCTACTGTGGCAGTAGAAGCAGGGCATCCCTCCCTCAGGAAGGCCAGGCATCGGCCACCCGGAAGGAGACCACCGTTCCACCGAAGCGACTGGGCCCGGAGTGCCACGACTCGGCGATGGAGTCGACGAGGAGCAGCCCGCGCCCGTGCGCGTCATTGGCGTCCGGCCGACGAAGACGCACGCTCGCCGGGAATCCGGGGTTGTGCACCTCCACACGGAGTGAGGTTCCCTCCCGGAACCACTCCACGCGTACGACCCATCCCTCGTCCGACCGCCCGTAGAGGATCGCGTTGGTGACCAGTTCCGAAATCATCAGCGTGCAGTCGTCGACCGAACAGGCCGGGTTGTAGGGGGCGATGAACTTCCGGAACCAGCGCCGGGCCCGCGGTACGGATTCCGCAGTCGGGTGCAAGCTCATTGCTCCCAATCGCGGCGAGTCCTCGCAGGGATAGCGGTCGATCGTGTAGGTCATCGCGCTCACTCCTTGCCGCTGCCGTCACAGTCGAGGCAGCGCCGCTTCGATGTGGCACGGGTGCGGTCGTTGGCCGTCGAGAGCGCCAGAGCCGTACGGGAGCCGACGCGCTTCCATCCGCGCCCCCGGCATCCCCGGCAGTTGCTGAGCGTCCCCTCGTCCGACCGCTGACTCGTCACGCCATGCCCTCCTCAAGTGGCCTTAGCCACTTCGTGGATAGTGGCATTAGCCACTCTGAGCGTGCAAGCGGTTCAGCAGAACCACCGCTCACTTCAGGTCAGCGGGTAACCCTGCTCGAAGGCCCAGCGGTGCGGCGGATAGGTGGCTTCGGCGAACTCGAGCGGCCGGTCCTGGAGGTCGTAGACGACCTGGTGGACGATCAGCACCGCCGACGCCGGGGCGAGGCGGAGTTCCTCCGCTTCCTCGTCCGTGGCCTGCCGCGCACACATGCGGTCCTCGGCGTAACTCCCCTGTCGACCGGTCATGTTCTCGACGTACATCAGAGTCCCCTCCTGGATGCGCTCGGCATCCAGGAGCTTGGGCGCCCGCTGGCCGACATCCGGCGCGAACCACGAGGTGGACAGGTTGATCGGCCCGTCCTGGTTGTTCGTGACGCGACGCCGGTGGACGGCCCGGCGGTCCTTGACCAACCCCAGCGCTTCGGCCACATGGTCCGGCGCATCCAGCCAGCCGGCCGACGTGATCACCGCGTACTCACCGGCGGTGTAGATCTTGCCGGTCTGCCGTGCCCGCCCGTACAACTCCCGCGCACGCCGGTTCACTTCGAGGCTCCGCACGTAGGTACCCGAACCCTGACGCTTCTCGACCAGGCCCTGATGACTCAGCGCCTCCAAGGACCGGGCGGCCGTCGGCCGGGAAACGGACCAGTCGGCCGCCAACTGCCGCTCCGAAGGAACCTCGTCACCCGGCCGCAGATCACCACGCAAGATCTGGTCACGGATGTAATGAGCGATCTGGAGATACTTCGGCTGGGTCTCCTCGATCTGCGGCATGTCCCCTCCTGAGTCGACAAGTGGCTATAGCCTCTGGCCACTATAGGGTGAGTGGTCAACCCCGGAACCCGTAGGCTGAAAGCATGACGCGGTTGATCGTCGCAGCGGGAGGCGGAGGCGACACGGTCGCCGCCGCGATGCTTGACGCGGGTCTCTACGGCGAAGAGGACCGGGCGGTGATCCTCACGTACGCGTGGGACCGCCTGCTGATCGATCCGGTACCGGGACCGCGGGGAGCCGACAACTTCGCCGGCCTTCTCCCGATGACTCCCGCTGTACGGCAGGTACCGGCAGAGGCTCGCCCTGTCGCTCCAGCAGGCTCGACCCTCCCCAGACTCGCGGCAGAGCTCCCGCACACCTTCGCTCTGCTCGACCCGCACCACGGCGTGGAAGGCGTCACCCGCCAACTCGAGGAACTCATCAGCCACTTGTCCCCCACGTCGATCGATCTCCTGGACGTGGGCGGCGACATCCTGGCCCGGGGCGACGAGCCCACGCTGAAAAGCCCTCTGGCCGACGCGCTCACCCTCGCGGCGTGCTGCCAGGTCAACGCCCCCGTCCGCCTCCTGGTCGCCGGCCCCGGTCTGGACGGCGAGCTTCCCCCGGACGACTTCCGCGACCTGCTCGGCCCCCTCATCCACACCTTCACCGCAGCGGATGTGGACAGACTCGGCACGGTCCTAGACTGGCACCCCTCCGAGGCAACCGGGATGCTCGCAGCCACCGCACGAGGCGTCCGCGGAACCTGCGAGATCCGAGACGCCGGCCTGCCCGTCCACCTCACGGACGAGAGCCCGACAGTCCACGAAGTGGACCTGGACGACGCCGTCAGCCGCAACCAGCTCGCCCGCGCCATCATGACGACCGAGACACTCGACGAGGTCGAGGCCCACAGCCGCGAGGTCTGCGGCTACTCGGAAATCGACTACGAACGCAACAAGGCCACATGGCTCAAGGACCAGCCGCCGGCGGACCTGAACCCGGATACCGTCCTGGCCCAACTCGAAGTGTTCGAGGCGGAAGCCACTGGCCGCGGAGTGACCCACACGACGTTCCGCCGCATCACCGAAGCCCTCAACTACAGCGGTACCCAGCGCGAGAGCCTGCGTGAACTGCTGATCAGGAACCATCCGGAGCAGTACGAGGCACCCTTGTGGCGTATGGCCAACCGAGCTGAGTAACAACCTTCTTTACGGGTTCGAGGCGGCTCGCTCCGCTCCCCGCGCGCGGCCCGGCCCCCGGCCGGGCCTGCGCACCTGTCTCCGCCCCGCTCAGCCCGGCCGACACCCGGGCCGCGCTCAAAGCAGCCAGCCACCTGATGCCAGAAGAGGCACGTCGTGGCTGGGGTGGTCGGCTCCACGGCTTTAGGCAGCCACTTTGGCGCGAGCCTCGAAGATCATGGCCCCAACGTCGTGCTTTAGCGGGCAGGTCCACAGACTGCCCGACGCGCCGGAAGCTTGCGGGGCCATGATCACTCGCGCCAAAGCAGCTCCAGCCCAAAGCCGCTCCACCGACCTTCACTGAACGAGACTCCCGTCTCACCCGACGGATCTAGAGTTGCCGTATGGCTCCTCGCGATCAGAACAGAATGGATCGGTATACCTGGCTACCTCACCAAGCAGTACGCGCCTGCATTCGGCTATCCAAACGGCATGAAAAGAAATTCCAAGAAGCGCGGCATTTTATGATCGACGTCGCCGCATTCATCTCCATCATGTCGCACCCGTCCCGCGGGACGCGCAGAACAGATCAGGACGTGTTAGACGCCCTGACCCTGGTGGCTGAAATGCAGGTACTACTGGAGGCTTCAGAGGAGCGACTGCTCCGAGAGGCTCGACGTCGAGGGATCACGTTTCGCGAGATAGCCGATGCCATGACCATGCGAAGCAGGCAATCCGCAGAACAGCGCTTTATCCGCCTCGCCGGAGGCAAGGGAGAAGCCGAACAGAATCATATGAATCGCCGCCGCCAGGCGCGTTTCGGGTATGTCGTAGACGCCCAGGACAGGCACGAGAACCACATCACGAACCTGAATCTGGCGTTCCGCTGGATTGCGTTTGATGCAGACCTTCCGGAGGAAGTCGCGCAGGATCCTGAGGGCGAGAACTAGACGCACCCCCTCCGTGGACGTGGACTTGTTGGATCAACAGGAGCATCCCCGACACAGCCGTCATCTGCTCTGGACTGACGAATTGCGAACAGGCAATGAGTAGCCCAAGTTGGACGAACATCCTCAAATTGAGAACGCGCGCGAGGGTCATCATTTTCCCGTATCGGGAGGTTCGCATTAGTAGGTCCACCCCTTTACCTTCCGGAATGCTGCTACCGACTAAGCAATAGTGACACTTGTAAAGGAAGGGGCCGCAGAACAGGAAAATGTTATCCGGACCTATAAGACCCCACGGCTCGCAACGTCACAGGTGAGGGCCTCGAAGGTCTCCGTCCAAGATCCCAAGCTTGTCAACGAGTGATTGACTACCCAGGACGGCAACACACTGTGAGCGGGGCAAGAAGGGACGTCAGACCCTCACGCACGAGCGCCCTCCCGGGCCGTCCTCGGGCCGAGGAAGGGTGCTCAATGGTGACCAACGTCGACAGGTGCCGACAGCTCAGCAGCAGGTCAGAGCGGTGATCGATTAGGCGACCGCAGGTCACGGCCGCCGGTGATCAGTTGTGGCTGTGTTGAGCCGTGCGGCATTGGAGACACGACAAGGCCGGCCGACAGGGGTGTCGTCGTCGGGCTCGTCCGTCCGGCACGACAGAGAAGCAGCGTGGCTGAGGTCTGTGGCGGTGCAGCGAGGCATACGCGTGCCTGGTCGGTCGGCGCACCCGCCGTCGTGGCTGACTGTCGTTGGCCGAGGTCTAGGCCGCCCGCATCGAAGGTGGCAGCCGTCGGACGGGTGCCTGCGGTGATCAGCTCTGGGCCGCGCAAGAGCGCCCGAGGTCGACCGATGGCGACCGAGAGTGCCAGACGAGCCGCATCATGCAGCAGCGAAGCCGTAACAGCCGGATACAGCAACCGCAGCAACCCGCCCCACCCCGCAGCGTCCGCCATGGAGTCAAAGCGTGACCTGTATGACCATTTCTGACCGATCCCTGTAGAGCTACGGACCAGAAGCTCAAGCGTTGTCACTGCCGTCTCTTACAGTTCGCCTTCTAGCCGAAGGGCTGCAGGGGAGGGCACATGGCGGGCGTACCGCGCAGCCGACGGACCGGGCGAGCGGCAGTTAACTGTCTCCGAGCACTACTGGAGCGGCATGATCACATCGTTCAGGAGGTCGATGGACAGAACGACTTTGGTGAGGACCTGTACGTCACCTTCACCGATGGCGGACAAACCACCGGTGACGTAGTCAAGGTACAGGTGAAGGGCGGCAAGTCTTGGCGTCGCTCATACGGCTACGGCGTGCCTGTCGCGCAGCACTCCGAGACGTGGGCCAATGGAAATGTTCCGGTTATTTGTGTGGTGTACGACCCAGACGACGAAGAGTTGTACTGGGCAAACGCGACGGTTCAGTTGCTGCGGGCGCGTCGAGAGCGCGTGGCGCTGAAGACCATCCGGGTACCCTCCGAGGCACTGCTAAACGATGCCTCTCTGCCCGATTTCGTCTCCCGGGTGCGTCATTACGTGGGCCGCTATCGCGGCAACCGAGCCCTGCTCACAGAGCTAGGTGAAATGGCCGGCGTGGAGTTCGGGACGGCTGATCTCGTCTTGCACTTCATCAATGTCCACGGCGAAGATCTGATCTTCTGGCAGCGAAGAGGTGAGGACTTCGCCACCTTGCTTCACAGTGACCTGGACTGGGACCCCCAACGCATCACACCAGACATGCTGCGCTTCTGTGGGGGGCTCACTGCCAGATACCAGCTTGACGAGCTGCCGGAATGGATGCGGGCCTTCGCCAACGTTCCGACGGTGGGAGATGTAATTCTCGATGACGATGAGGCCACTTGGCTGGCAGCCTGCTTTAGTGCAAGTCGATGGGCCCGAGACCCCGACTACAACTGACTGCGTGGTTGCGTCCTGGGAACCGGTACACCACTTCCCAGGACGCATCCGTTCACACCCGACTCAGCGGCTCTGCTCAGGGCCAGAGCTAATGCACTGACATCCAACGCTGACATCAACGACTACGCACAGCCGTAGATGTCGACGGTCGCCCATGGCCTCACGGCAGGCGGATGGACCCCAATGCCCCCGGATGGATCGAACTCATAGAGCGAGTGTCGATGTATGCCACAGAGGTGCACCGTTGCCGTTCTGCCTCCAGAGCTACCGTCTTCCCATCAGAGTTCGCACAGCGCTCGGCCTTCCTGCTCGGCTGCGTCGACCTTCTTGGTGAGCGCGTCCACCAGGCCGATGCGTCCCTCAAATAGTTGGGATATGTCCCGCCCCGTGAACATGATGATGTTGTTTCGACTGCCCCGGGAGTTGCGCACAAAGTAGTCAAGAATCTCAGTGTCGTACCCGGCCATCGAGACGAAGGCGCCACGGGTACTGTCGAGCTTGCCGTCAACCTTTCCCTTGAAGCCGAGCAGGTCACCCAAGTCCGGCTGTGCCGTCCTCCAACGCGCCTCGACGACGTACGTGAAGCCTCGAAAGTGAAACGAACCGTCGATCTGCTCGTGGGCGGTGCGGTAGGACGGACGGTAGTCGAGGTCGTAGGCTCGGAACAGCTGTGCCAGTAGCTTCTCAAGTTCGTATCCGCGCCGTTGGGCCGCCTCGCCTGCGTCTTGCCGCACGAGCTCCAAGAACTTAGGCCGCAGCTCTCCTAGGATCTGCTGACGCTCCTGAAGCCCCCGGAGACGTCTCTTGTTGGCAGCTCGGCGGGCAGCTGCGGCTGCGAGCTCCGGGTCGACAAGGATCTTTTGGTCCTGGGCCGCTCGCTTCAGCTCGGCCAGTGCTTCCGCGCCTGCCTTCTGGTCCGGAGCATCCGCGTGAGGCTTCCGCATGTGGCAAAGCTCTTCAATGATCTTGCGCTGGGCCGCGTGTCCAGCCGAACCCTGCTCTTGCAACTCGTCAAAGATGGCCCGAGCGATCTTTGCCTTGCTCATCCCCAGCTGGTCGTACCGTTCATAGAGTTGGCGAGGGACGCCCGCTGCCAAGAAGATGCCGCGCAGATCGTCACGCCAATGCAAGGCATCGCGGCACACAGCGATAGCAGCTCGCACGACACTGGTCGATACAGGTCCAGTAGTCCGTGCGTTGCTCGTCGGCTCTGAAGACGGCACGGGCAGGTGTCCCTTCGCTTTGCTGCGCGTTCCGAGCCCTGACGGCCTAGTTGCACCGTAAGTCGCCGGCGCCCGGGTGCAGTGCGGATGAATACGGGTAACTACCCATCTTCCCATGCCCTTCCGCAGGTTCGGGGCTTAAGTGCCCTCATGTGCCCTTCGCTCGCGAGTGGGTAGCCGACGGACAGACGAGTAGCCCGATAGTGACCGTCCCACCAGCAGTTGCGGACGAGGGGTCCGTGCCAGACACGTGCCAGATCCAACGGGGAGCGACGGGGAACACCGGGGACTAATACGGCGAGCCGTCAGGAGCCTCTGCTCTATCGCCGCAGGTCAGCAAGGCAACGAGTCCTTG